>CALRMO020000251.1:0-3020 GCA_943369235.1 Sphingomonas paucimobilis | reverse complement strand
GTCGGGTAATTGGGCGCTTCACGCGTGATCGTAACATCGTGCACATGACTTTCGCGAAGGCCAGCATTGGTGATCCGAACGAATTGCGCGCGTTCCTGCAAGTCGGCAATCGTGTGCGAGCCGGTATAGCCCATCGCGGCTTTGACGCCGCCAACGAGCTGATGAATCACATCGCGCGCGGGGCCTTTGTAAGGCACTTGGCCTTCAATACCTTCTGGAACCAGTTTGAGCTGATCCTTGATGTCCTGCTGAAAATAGCGGTCAGCTGAACCGCGCGCCATTGCGCCGACGCTGCCCATGCCGCGATAGCTTTTGTAGGTCCGGCCCTGATACAGGAATGTTTCGCCGGGCGCTTCTTCGGTTCCGGCGAGCAACGATCCGACCATCACTGACGAGGCCCCCGCCGCCAGTGCTTTGGCAATATCGCCCGAGGTGCGAAGGCCGCCGTCTGCAATTACCGGGATGTTGGATTTGGCAGCTTCGGCGGCCGATTCCATCACTGCGGTCAACTGGGGTACGCCGACCCCTGCGACGACGCGCGTGGTACAAATTGAGCCGGGTCCGATTCCGACCTTGATGCCATCGGCGCCCGCATCGATCAGCGCACGAGTTGCCGCAGCGGTCGCGACATTGCCTGCAACCACCTGCACTTCAGGCGCCATCCGCTTGATTTCGGCAACTGCGGCGGCGACCATCGCGCTGTGACCGTGCGCGGTATCGACCACGATCAGGTCGCATTCGGCATCAATCAGTGCCTTGGTATAAGCCAGTCCCTTTTCACCCACCGTTGTTGCTGCCGCTACCCGCAGCCGCCCCGAGCTGTCTTTCGTGGCGTTCGGATACAGCACCGCTTTCTCGATATCCTTGACGGTAATCAGGCCAATGCAATGATAGCCTTCGTCCACCACCAGCAATTTCTCGATCCGCCGCTGGTGAAGCAACCGCCGCGCTTCCTCCTGAGTAACCGCCGCCGAAACCGTAGCCAGATTTTCATGAGTCATCAGTTCGGACACGGGTTGCGAAGGATTTTCGGCAAAGCGTACGTCGCGGTTGGTGAGAATGCCGACAAGCTTGCCGCTCGCCTCAACCACCGGAATGCCCGAGATCGAATTGGTGGTCATCAAGGCCTGCGCTTCGGCCAAAGTCGCATCAGGCGCGATTGTAATCGGATTGACCACCATCCCGCTTTCGAAGCGCTTCACCTGCCGCACGGCAGCGCATTGCTCCTCAATCGACAGGTTGCGGTGCAATACGCCAATCCCGCCAAGCTGCGCCATGACAATCGCCATCCTCGCTTCGGTTACAGTGTCCATCGCCGACGACAGGACCGGGATATTGAGCGAAATCGCGTTGGTCAGCCGGGTCCGCGTATCGGCCTGGCTCGGCAGCATGTCCGATGGCCCCGGCTGCAACAGCACGTCGTCAAAAGTCAGGCCGAGAGGAATTTCTGTCATGATGCCACCGCTTTAAGCTTTGATTCGTGGCGGCCCATCTAAACAATCGGCAAACTATTCGCCAGCCTTGGCAGATTTATATTTTCGCGTGTCGGCAAAATACTGCCCAAGCGCAACATGCAGGTCGGCATCCTCCGCTGCACCGCCAAGCTCGGTCTTGTCGGTAAGCTCGTCATTCGGCCCGTGATAGTCGCTACCGAGAAATTTCTGCATCAGGTCAAGATCGGCAAAAGAGCCGCCGACCATGATCGCCGGCACATCCTTTTGCGTCAGCGCCCAGCCGTCCTGCCGCTGGATGAAAGCGTTCGCCTCATCCGAGCTTTCAATCGACCGCCCGAGCTTTCGCGCCACGGTTTCGACGGCCTTGTCGATTGCGGGGGTGCCGCGCCCGATAATCGCGACCTTTTCGCCGCGCGGGGCGATCGCGATGGTATCGACGTTGAGCGACACGACGATATCGCTGAGCGGCATGACTGGCTTGTCGGCAAAGGCGTAGGCGCCAAGCAGCCCGCTTTCCTCTGCCGTCGTTGCGACAAAATAGATGTCGCGGTCATGACGCTTTTTGGCGAGGAGCCTCGCAACCTCGGTCAGCACCGCAATGCCGCTCGCATTATCGACCGCGCCGTTGCAGATCCGGTCGGGCGCATCCCCGGGCGCGCAGATACCCAGATGGTCCCAATGGCCCATATAGACCACTGCGCCGCTGCCTTTCTTGCGGCCGGCGATCTTGCCGATCACATTATAGCTGTTGAAGCGCTGCACGTCGGTCTTCACGTTAAAATCGGCATCGACGCCGAGCGCTTCGCCTTCATAATCGGGGGTCTTTGCGTGTGCGCGCAGCTTGTCCCAGTCCCGGCCTGCTGCCGTCACCAATGCCACCGCAAATTCCGAACTGATTCCGCCCTCGAGCGGCGCACGCTTTTCGCGCGATTCAAGACCGATCTGCCGCGACAGTAGCAACCGGCGAAGCGTCGGCCAATTGCCCTGACTGTCGCCAACCAGGATGACGGCCTCGGCGCCCGCTGCAATCAGCGCCTCGCGCCGCGCCCGCGGCGATTTCATATCGTCCGGCACATTGTCGGCGTCGAACATCATCAACACCGCCTTGCCCGCGACATCGGCAGCAACGGTGCCGTCGGATTTCACCCCCGCTCCGGCGAAGTAGACGGGGACATCGGCCTTGGTGAATTCAGGCGTGCTCCCGATCAGGACGATCTCGTCCGACCCGATCCGAAGGTTGCGGCCCTTGGCGGAAAAAACATATCTGGCATCGCCCTGCCCGCGTTGAATCAATGGCACAGGGTCGAACCAGCTACCATCGGTCGCGGCAGGCTTCAGCCCGGCGTCGGCCCATTTCTCCGCGATATATTTGATGGTTTTGGTTTCGCCGTCGGTTCCCGGGTTGCGGCCCTCGAACTCGTCACTGGCGAGGACGGCGATGTGCGCGCGCAGCGCCGATTCGCTAACGCCTTTCGCCAGAGCAGACGACGACACCAGACAGGCCGCACCTGCCAAAACCAGCCCCATCGAACGCCGCATCGTCAATCACTCCTGAAAATCGATCAG
>CALRMO020000250.1:0-3028 GCA_943369235.1 Sphingomonas paucimobilis | reverse complement strand
TGGCCGGACCTCTCGATCCGGCCATTTCGCGCGAGCTTAGAAACGCACCCGTGCACCGGCATAAAACCGCCGACCCAGCGTATCGTAGGTTCCTGAATCGGTGTCGATACCTGCAGATGCCCCGATATCGGCAAGGAATGGTGCCTTGTTGTCGAGGATATTGTCAACGCCGCCGTAGAATTCGAAGCGATCCGCAACCATGAACCGGATTTGCGAGTCGAGGTAGAATTCCGCGCCGACATTGTACAATGGGTTGGTTCCCGGGCGGGCCCCGGTGATTTGATCGTCAAGGCTTGAGCGACCGATATAGGTTCCGGTAAAGTTCAAACCGAAATCCTCATTATTCCAACCGACATTTGCCGTGAAACGGTCTTTCGCTGCGCCGATCTCACCCGCAAAATAATCACGGTCGCCGCCTGGAACGGGTACGCTATATCCTTTAAACAGGTGAGTGTACGATCCCCGCAAACCGACGTTGCCGTCTCCCAAGGGAAACCGGAAGGCAATTGTCGTGTCGATACCCGACGTCCTTAGTCCGCCGCTATTGCGCAAGGTCGTGTTAACCTCGTCAAGCGACCCTGCATTGTTAGGGCCGACCGCCGCAGGTCGCCGGACTATTTCGGCGCAAAGCTCGGTGTTCGATTGATTGAAGCATTGATCGAGGATGTACTGTAGCGGCGTCTGTACGATCGCATCCTTGATCTTGATGTCGAAATAATCGACAGTCAGCACGAGGTTACGAAGCGCATCGATCGAGCGCGGATTGATGACCACGCCGGCGGTGAACGAATCGCCCTTTTCTTCCTGAAGATCGAGGTTACCGCCAGCAAAGCTGGTGATCCCCTGAATATCCGCCTGAGTCAGCGTGAAGGCGCCATTCGCTGCGATATTCGCTGCAACTCCCGGAGCCGCCCGGCAATTATCGGCCAGCGCACCAGTCGTTGTTGCCGTGACACCAACGCATGGGTCCTGCAAGCCGCTCGGGAAGTCCTGCTGCGGCGGCTGGAAGAGTTCGTTGACATTTGGCGCACGAACAGAGCGAGCCTTGATGACGCGGAACCTGATATCCTCGATTGGCGACCATTCACCGCCATAATTGTAGCTGTAGGTCGTACCGACGGTCGAATAATCCGACACACGGATAGCGCCGCGGATGCTCAGACTGTTGAAGAACGGACGGTCGGACAGCAAAGGCACGATTGCCTCGCCATAGGCTTCCTTGACGCTGAACTTGCCGCTCGTCGATGGCAATGCGTTGTTCCCGTTCAGTCCCTGTTGGGTGAGCAAGTCGAATTCATTCCGGCTGGTTTCGCGGCGATATTCCGCACCGACGCTGACGCCGACCGGGTCGGCGCCAAACAATGAGAACAGTTCGCCCGATACGTTACCACCGAAAACCGTCTGTGTTACTTTCGTATCCAGTGTCGTCGGTACGGCAAGATATGATGCAGCAGGCGCAAGCGAACCTGCGCCGAACGGATTGGCCGGAATGCAGCCAGCCGCGCGCGCAGCCGCATCTGCACAAATGATTTCGGTGGTATTGCCGTTGCCGTTCAAGTCATTGACGTCGCGGATGGCTGCCAATGCCTGGATGAAGTTCGGCCCATTGAACTGCCCGCCGCCAACCTGGCTTTCCTTGGTCTGGCCATAGATACCGTAGACTTCGTAGTTGAACCGGTCATCGAGGAACTTGCCGTTTACGCCGCCGGCGATGCGATAAAGGTCGCGTTTGGCCCGGCTGGTGCGCGGCCCGAAATCGGCAAGTCTACGATCGAAGAAGATGTCGCGAAGACCATCACCATCGGTATCGCTCGCGTCGTCAAAGATAGCGTCAGGCACATACGGATTGCGATAAAGTGTCCCGTTCACGAGGCTTTCGATTGCTATCTGCCCGCCTGTTGCAGGATTGATGAGGTCAGAGGACAGCGGGAAAGGCTCAATGACCGTGCTGACCTTGGTTTTGGCATAATTTCCTTCAAGAAACAGATTGAAGGCGGGCGAAATTTCGAAATTTGCGCGCCCGGCCGCAACATAGCGTTCAACAGGAACCGCGAGATAGCGGAAATTTGAACGGTTGAACCCGTCGGGTCCGGCGACTGTGCCGTCCGCATTAACGCAGCCGCCATCGCCATTGGTCGACACGCAATTGCGCAGCGCCCCGTCTTGTCCGTAGGTGAAGACGTTATTGTCAGTATAGTAGCGACCCTGTGGAGCAAAGCCTGAATAGAAGGGACGGAACGGCGTAAACAAGTCTTCGTCACGTCCAGTGATCAACGCGAGACTTGTTTCGTCGAGGTCCATCGGCCCAGCTTCGGTCGAGCGGTTGCGCTTGAGCACGGTTCCCTGCTTCGAATAGCCGCCGTACAACATCACGTTACCGCGACCATCGGCAAAGTTCTTGCCCACGAGCAGATTGATCTGCCGGTCGGAACCGTCGCCGCGTTCGGTGACGCCCGCCTGCGCGCTCGCCTCAATACCATCGAAGTCGGTTTTGTAGATGAAGTTGACAACGCCAGCGACAGCGTCCGAGCCGTAAACAGCCGAAGCGCCGCCAGTCAAAACGTCCACACGCTCAAGGAACTGTGTCGGGATGACATTGAGGTCGACGGTGCTGCTGCCCGGAACACCCGCAACAAAGCGGCGTCCATTGACCAGAACGAGTGTACGGTCACTTCCGAGGTTGCGCAGGTCTACCGTGGCGACACCAGCGCTCTGCGTCGCAAAGCTTGAATTGGTTCGGCTGATACCGGGGGTGCCGAACACCGGGTTTTCGAGCAGCAAATCCTGGATATTGGTTGCGCCCGATTGCTGGATCGACTGTGCCGATACGATCTGCAATGGCGAGGCTGAAGTCGCGTCGGGCGACGAAATGCGCGAACCTGTGACGACGATGGCGTCGCCTTGCTCGGCAGCTTCGGGTTGCGGATCGGCGACTTCGACGCCGGGCTGTGGTTGGTCCTGGGTGCCTTGGGCAAATGCCGGAACGCTTAATCCGGCGGCAAGAAGTGTGGTCGCAAAGAGCGAACAT
>CALRMO020000249.1:0-3032 GCA_943369235.1 Sphingomonas paucimobilis | reverse complement strand
TGATCGCTCATGATATTTCTCCAATAAAGTTACCTTGCCGCCACGCCTCCAGGGATGTCTGCAGAACGGCAAGCGCGCGCCTATATGCGGGAGCGGGTGGAAAAGCAAGCGTGCTGCTTGCCGGAACGATTGCCGCTGCGTCCCGTTGTAAAAACAAGCCTGCACGACGGAGAGCGACGATGGATGATGCAAGAATTTGGGAATTCGAGGAAAGCCTTTGGACTGGCGATGCCGGTACCTATCGGGAGTTGATTGATGACGAATGCATCATGGTGCTTCCTTCGCAACCTCATGTCCTGACGGGGCAACAGGCAATCGAAGCTGTTTCCAACACCCCGCGCTGGCAGAAAGTCGGCTTTTCCGAGCAGTCTGTAGCGCGTCCCCAAGAGGGCCTGATCGTGATTGCCTACCATGCCGAGGCGTCAAAGCAGGACGGCGAGTCTTACAAGGCGTGGTGTTCTTCGACTATACGGCGCTTGGGACATGATGAATGGCGCGTGGTCCAGCACAGCCAGAACATCGCCCCGATTGCGACTGCGGCCTAAACGAGTGCCTTATAGAGGCTGAACATGCTGGTCGCGATCAGGACGAAACTGACCGCGAACAGCAGTTTTCGCGGCTGAATGCGCTTTGCGATTAATGCCCCCAAAGGCGCGGCCAGCAACCCGCCGATCAGCAACCCGCCCGTAACGACGGTAAATGCCTCCAAGCCAATCGTCAGGATGAAGGTCACCGACACAGCCACCGTCAGAAAAAATTCCGCAGTATTGACAGTGCCGATTGTCTTGCGCGGGTCCGTTCCCTGAAGCAGCAGATTGGATGTGACCACCGGCCCCCATCCGCCGCCGCCCGACGCATCCAGAAAACCGCCGATCAGGCCCAATGGAACGGTCACCTTGGGATCGCGCGGCTTGTGCTCGTGCGTATAATCCCACGCCTTGTACAACAGGTAAAAGCCGATGAGCGTGAGATAACCCATAACGAATGGCCGTGCCGCTTCGGTATGAATGCTGGCGAGCACATACGCGCCGGTGCAGCCGCCGATTACGCCGGGAACGGCGATCCGGCTGAACAGTTTCCAGTCGACATTTTTGTGCAGCACATGGCTGATGCCCGATGCACCCGTTGTAAACATCTCGACGAAATGGACGCCTGCTGAGGCGCGGGCGGGGGCAACGCCCATGACGCTGACCAGCAACGTGCTGCAAATAACGCCAAAGGCCATGCCGAGCGCACCGTCGACCAATTGTGCGGCAAAGCCGACCGCGATATAAGGTGCCACCGCCGACCAGTCGATATTGGCAATAAAATCAAGCATCCAAGTTTCGCTCTCCGCTCCGGATGTGCCGATGCATAATCGGATGCACCTTCATTAGCCACTGCTTTGTATTCGCTAAAATGTTTGGCCCGCCCAAGAATGTGTTTAGCGCCGGGTATGACCTCACACCCGGCGCCACCGTTTCAGAAGGTAAACTTAATGGTGGCGCCAACGGTGCGCGGATCGCCAGGCTGGCCTGCAATCAGGCCGACATTGCTCGGCGCCACCTGAAGCAATTCGAAATAATTCACGTCGAACACGTTACGTACCCAGCCGTAAATGTCGAAGTTATCCGAGCGGAACCCGACACGATAGTTCGACAGCGCATAGCCCTTGACGTTCGTATAGGCTGACGGCGAAGGGTTCGACGAGAAGCCCGAGCGGTAATTACCGTCAAAGCCTACATATAATTGTCCCTCGGTCGCGAGCAGTGTCAGCGGCGTGTTTACCTCGGCGCCATAAGAAAATGCCCATTTGGAAACACCGGGCAGCCGTCCGCCCGAAATGTCGCAATTGGCGGGGCTTCGACCAGGCGTTCCCGCCGGTGCTGGAACCTGATCGCCAGTTACCACCGTGCCACCCGCCAGTTCAGGCGGGCAAGGCGCATCGACGAAGCGGACATATTTCGCATCGGTGTAGGCGCCGTTGAGATACGCGCTGAAGCGGTCGCTTGGGCGGATCTTGAAGTCTGCCTCAAGCCCTTGTGAGCGAACCTTGTCCGCATTGGCGAGATAACCGCGCAGCACACCGAACTGTCCGTTCGTCACGGTGACCTGGTAGTCGCCGATTTCCGTGCGGAACGCGGCGAGGTTGAACGTCGCCTTGCGATCCCAGAACTGGGTCTTCAGACCAATTTCATAATGATTGACCGATTCCGGCTTCACCGTGCCGGCTGCGGCTATCGGATTTCCCTGTGCGTCGGTTGGCAGGCCGTTCTGGTTGATGCCGACAGTCTTGAAGCTTTTCGCATAGGTCGCATAGGCCAGAATATCCTCGGCGATCCTGTAATTGGCGTTGATATCGTAACTGAAGTTCCAGTCACTTACTGACGGCGCACTAATTTGTGCCTGATAAATGCCCAGACGCGCTGTTCTGATTGCGCTGGCTGGTTGTGCGGTTACATCATTTCCGGCGGCATCGAGGACGCGGCGTTGATAGAAGCCCTCTTTCTTATCATAATTCAACCGGACCCCGGGCTGGATGGTGAGGGCGTCCGTGACTTTCCAGCTAAGCTGGCCGAACAAGGCCGCGCTAGTGCTCTTCAAAAACTGTGTGTTCTGTGCGGTAAGGCCGTTTAGCACTGAAGGGTCATTTGCCAGCGCGCCGGTCAGGTTCCAGCGGCTTGCATTAATGCCTTGCTGCTCGATCCCCTGCGTATCGATCCGCTGTTTGAAGCCGAACGCTCCGAGGACAAAGTCGACGCGGTCCCCTGAATAATTGTACCGGAATTCCTGGCTATACTGGTCTTGTTGCGAAGGGTTCTGCGAGCGTGCAACAATCGAAAGCCCGGTAAAGTCGCGGTCATTTTCCGGCTTCCAATCCCAGAAACGCCATGCGCTGATCGAGGTCAGTGTGCCGGGGCCGATATCCCATTTGACCTTGAGCGAAGCGCCCCCGATCTTGTTGCCCGCATTCAGGCTGGCGTCGATATCGGTGAGACGGTCGAACGGATTTCTGGAAACAACGGAATAGTTCTGAGCCGCCGCCAACGCCT
>CALRMO020000248.1:0-3038 GCA_943369235.1 Sphingomonas paucimobilis | reverse complement strand
TTCGCCGCGCGTTCAAGACCGACAAGATCGAATTGATCGACGATCTGTCCGGCCGCATCGAGCGTGGTCTGGAAAAGGCATTTCTTGACCGCTTGGGCTTGGAAGCGCGGGCAGGGCATCTTATCTTGGGGGCCGAGAAGATCGACGCTGCCTCGCGCAGCGGGCAGGTTCGCTTGCTCCTTCACGCATCAGATGCAAGCACCGACGGCAGCGGCAAGCGCGATCAGGCATGGCGCGTCGGTGAAGACCAGGAAGGTTCGGGCAAGGGCGGAATAAAGCTGCCCGTTGACCGCGACACAATTTCGGCGGCGCTTGGACGGCAAAACGCCGTGCATGTTGCGCTGATCGACCAAAAAGCAGCCGACAGGGTGATGCATCATCTTGGACGCTGGCTAAATTTCAAAGGATGCAGTAATGCGCCCCTCGATTCCGGTAGCATCGCTCCGGAACAGCGGGGCGCTGACACTGATATCTCCGCTATAGATTGAGTAAGGACGGTTCTGTTTCGATGAGTGATGATACCAACAATAAGCCGACATTGACGCGCAAGCCGCTCACTTTGAGCCGCTCGCTCGAGTCCGGCGAAGTCAAACAGACGTTCAGCCATGGCCGCACCAACAAGGTGGTAGTCGAGGTCAAGCGCAAGAAACTTGTCGGCAAACCCGGTTTTGTCGCCGAACCCGAGATTGTGGCTGCACCGCCGCCACCACCCCCCGCTGCAGCGCCCGTCGCTGCGGCCCCCGTTGCACCCGCACCCGCGCGGCCAACGGGCAACGACATGCTCAGCCGGCAGGAGCGGCAGGCCAAATTGTTCCGCGAAGCCGAAGAAGCGCGTCTGGCGGTGCTTGAGGAAAGCAGCCGCCGTGAAGCGGAACAACGTGCGCAGAAAAGCGAAGAAGAAAAACAGCGCGCTCAGGCAAGTCGTGACGAACCCGCCGCTCCGCCGCCCGCCGCCGCTGTCATTGCGCCTGCAACCACCGAGGCTGTTGCCGAAGACGCCAATAAGGACGGCGCTGCTCCGGCGCCGCGACGCTTTACACCTGTTGAAGCACCCAAGCGCCCAGAACGCGAGCGTGAAGAAGCCAAAAAGGTTCCGCATCGCCCAACCCGTGGCGCGGCCGATGATCGCCGCCAATCGGGCAAGCTGACGGTTACGCGTGCGCTCGAAGGCGACGATGGTGCACGTGCACGGTCACTCGCTGCGCTGAAACGCGCGCGTGAAAAAGAAAAGCGCTTGCATGGCGGCGGCAACCGCACAGCCCAGCCCAAGCAAAGCCGCGATGTTGTCGTGCCTGAACTAATTACCGTTCAGGAACTTGCCAACCGTATGGCAGAAAAAGGCAGCGATCTCGTCAAGGCGTTGTTCAAAATGGGCATGCCCGTCACGATCAACGAAACGATCGACCAGGACACCGCAGAATTGCTGGTCGAAGAATTTGGCCACAATATCACGCGCGTTTCCGACGCCGATGTGGACATCTTCCACGACGACGACGTCGATGCACCCGAAACGCTGAAATCGCGTCCTCCGGTTGTGACCGTTATGGGTCATGTCGATCACGGCAAGACTTCGCTGCTCGACGCCTTGCGGGGGGCGAATGTCGTCTCCGGCGAAGCTGGCGGGATTACGCAGCATATCGGTGCTTATCAGGTAAAGGCGAAGGATGGCTCGCTCATCACCTTCCTCGATACGCCAGGACATGAAGCGTTCACGCAGATGCGCCAGCGCGGCGCGTCGGTGACCGATATCGTTATTCTGGTGGTCGCTGCAGACGACGGCCTGATGCCTCAGACGATTGAGGCGATCAAGCACGCCAAGGCTGCCGGCGTGCCCATGATTGTCGCAATCAACAAGATCGACAAGGAAGGCGCCAACCCGCAAAAGGTGCGCGAGCGCCTGCTTGAACATGAGGTCATCGTCGAGAAAATGGGCGGTGATGTGCAGGATGTCGAAGTATCGGCTTTGAAGAAGACCGGTCTTGACGACTTGCTCGACAAACTGGCCTTGCAGGCCGAGTTGATGGAACTGAAAGCCAACCCCACCCGTGCAGCGGAGGCCGTCGTAGTCGAGGCTCAGCTTGATAAGGGCCGGGGTGCGGTTGCAACTGTGCTGGTAAAGCGCGGCACGCTGAAGCGCGGCGACATCTTCGTCGTCGGCGCCGAAAGCGGCAAGGTCCGTGCGCTTATCAATGACAAGGGACAGCAAGTTCCTGAAGCGGGTCCGGCGATGCCGGTCGAAGTTCTTGGTCTCACCGGCGTTCCGTCGGCAGGTGACGTCCTGACCGTGGTCGAAAACGAAGCGCGCGCGCGCGAAGTTGCGCTGTACCGCAAGGAACAATCGACCAAGGTCCGCACCGCGCAGGTTACGCCTAACCTTGAAAATCTCTTCGATAATCTGTCGTCCACGCGGGCAATGGAATATCCGGTGGTCATCAAGGGCGATGTGCAGGGTTCGGTCGAAGCGATTGTCACGGCGCTCAACAACATCTCGACCGACGACATCAAGGTCCGCGTGTTGCTGGCCGGCGTTGGCGGGATCACCGAGTCCGATATGCTGCTTGCCGCAGCGTCGAATGCGCCGCTCATCGGCTTTAACGTGCGTCCGAACAGCAAGGCGGCTGCGCTTGCCAAGCGCGATCGTGTCCGCCTGAAATATTTCGATGTAATCTATCACCTGACCGCCGACATCGCCAAAGAGATGGCGGGCGAGTTGGGGCCGGAAATCATCGAAACCGTCGTCGGACGCGCGGAAGTCAAGGACGTGTTCAAATCGGGCAAGCGCGACAAGGCGGCCGGTTTGCTGGTCAGCGAAGGCGTCATCAAGAAGGGCCTGTTTGCCCGTCTTACCCGCGAAGACGTCATCGTATCGAAAACCACAATCGCCTCGCTTCGCCGCTTCAAGGACAATGTCGACGAGGTACGGGCAGGTATGGAATGTGGTGTCGTTCTGGCGGATACCAACGACGTCAAGGCTGGCGATATGCTCGAAGTCTTCGAAGTCGAGGAGCGCGAACGGACGTTGTGAGCAAACGCGGCCA
>CALRMO020000247.1:0-3078 GCA_943369235.1 Sphingomonas paucimobilis | reverse complement strand
GTATTTGATATCGGGCGTATTTTTCATATTGGCGTTGCGCGGGCTTTCCTCGCCTGCAACGTCGCAGCGCGGCAATCGCTTCGGCATGGCCGGGATGCTGATCGCCGTGGTGACCACGTTGGTCACGCACGAGGTTGCCTCGATCGTTGAGATACTTGGCGCTATCGCCATCGGTGGCGGCATCGGTTGGATAACTGCGCGCAAGATCGCGATGACCGACATGCCGCAGTTGGTGGCTGCGTTTCACTCGCTGGTGGGTATGGCGGCCGTGCTGGTTGCTGCGGCAGCCTTTTTGAATCCGCAAGCGTTCGGGATAACCGGCGCTGATGGCCTGATAAACCCTGTTAGCCGCGTCGAGATGGGGCTTGGTATTGCTATCGGCGCAATCACTTTCTCCGGCTCGGTCATCGCCTTTCTGAAACTCGCTGGCAAAATGTCTGGCGCGCCGATCCTCTTGCCGCTCCGTCACGTCATCAACCTGGGTACCCTGGCGGCGATCTTGGGCCTGATTGCTTACTTCACTGTCGATCAGAGCCCCTGGATATTCTGGACGATAACCGCGCTGGCGTTCCTCATCGGTTTCCTGCTGATTATCCCCATCGGCGGCGCGGACATGCCGGTCGTGGTGTCGATGCTGAACAGCTACTCGGGCTGGGCGGCGGCTGCGATGGGCTTTACATTGCATAACACGGCAATGATCATAACCGGTGCGCTTGTCGGGTCGTCGGGGGCGATCCTGTCCTATATCATGTGCAAGGCCATGAACCGCAGCTTCATTAGCGTCATTGCAGGCGGTTTCGGCGCCGAAGCTTCGGCCGCTGGCGGCGAAGCCAAAGAGCAACGCCCCTGGAAGCGCGGCTCTGCCGAAGACGCGGCCTATATGATGCAGCAGGCCGAAAGCGTTATTATCGTTCCAGGCTACGGAATGGCGGTGGCTCAGGCACAGCATGTCTTGCGCGAAATGGCCGATGTGCTGAAAAAGCAGGGCGTCAGCGTAAAGTACGCCATCCATCCTGTCGCCGGACGAATGCCGGGACACATGAACGTGCTGCTTGCCGAAGCAAACGTGCCGTATGACGAAGTGTTCGAGCTGGAAGACATCAACAGCGAGTTCGCGCAGACCGATGTTGCCTTCATCATTGGTGCGAATGACGTGGTCAATCCGGCGGCAAAGACCGACAAGACGTCGCCGATCTACGGGATGCCCGTATTCGATGTCGATAAGGCAAAGACTGTTTTCTTCATCAAACGATCGATGGGCGGTGTCGGCTATGCAGGCGTTGACAATGACGTGTTCTACATGGACCAGACCATGATGCTGCTCGCCGATGCCAAGAAGATGTGCGAAGATATCGTCAAGGCCTTGCAGCACTAGGTCACTTCACGCTATCGAAGGTTGAAGGCCGCCTCGATCACCATCGGGGCGGCATTTGATTTGATATTCGAGGTGATTTTATGCGTAAACTGGGTCTGATTGGCGGAATGAGCTGGTATTCGACCGAGCTCTATTATTCGCGGATCAACAAGCAGGTGGTGCAGCGCACAAACGGCACCTGCAACGCACCGCTCATCATCGAAAGCTTGAATTTTTGCGACATCGGCCGGGCCAATAGCGATGCCGACTGGGAGCATGACGCCGATGTCTTGATCGCATCGGCGAGGCGCCTCGAATCTGCCGGGGCGACGGCAATCCTGATTGGCGCGAACAGCATGCACAAAGTGTATGACAAAGTAGCCGAGGCTGTATCGGTGCCGGTGATCCATATCGCTGACGCGGTGGGCGAGAAAATGAAGGCCGCAGGTGTGCAATCTGCCGCTTTGCTCGGAACGGCAAACGTCATGGCCGAAAACTGGTACCGGCAGCGTCTGGTCAAACATGGCGTGACATTGCTGCCAGCGGAGGCCGACGACGTGAAAGACCTCGATCGCATCGTCTATGAGGAATTGATGCTTGGCCAGATCAAGCGCGATTCCGAACGCAAGCTGAAGACGATCATCACCGAAATCGACCAGGAGGGCATCAAGGCGATTGTGCTCGGCTGCACCGAATTGTGCATGATCGTCGATACCAAGGCCAATGTCCTGCCGATTTACGACAGCACCGAGATCCATGCCGATGCCGGTGTGGACTGGATCCTGGGCGAGGCAGCCTAAAGCCACTTGGCAAGCGGGTTCCAATAGGCCATCCTCCGGCAATGAGGATGAGGAAAATCGCGTTCGTCGGCGCTGCTTTATGCGCGCTTGTTCAACCTGCATTTGCAAAGACGATTTCAGTCGCGCCGGGGGACGGGGCGCAGGAGCGGTTGCAAGAAGCGCTAATCGCTGCCGAGCCGGGCGACATCGTCGAATTGCGCGCCGGACGGTTCGCGCTGACCGACGGCCTCTCGCTCGATGTAAACGGAGTGACGGTTAAAGGGCAGGGGGTCAAGGAATCGGTCCTCGATTTTTCGGGTCAACAAGGCGCAGGCGAAGGCTTGCTCGTGACTTCCGATGATGTCGTGCTGAAGGATTTCGCCGTCGAAAACAGCAAAGGCGACGGCATCAAGTCGAAGGGCGCTGACCGCATCGTCTATCACAAATTGCGCGTCGAATGGACGGGCGGACCCAAAGCGACCAACGGTGCGTATGGAATCTATCCGGTTGAAAGCAAGGATGTCCTGATTGACTCTGTCATCGTACGAGGCGCGTCAGACGCAGGGATTTATGTCGGGCAGTCCCGCAATATTGTTGTGCGCGACTCCATCGCGACCGAAAATGTCGCCGGTATTGAAATCGAGAACAGCTTCGACGCCGATGTCCATGACAATATCGCGACGCATAACACCGGTGGGGTTTTAGTGTTCGATCTACCCAACCTTCCCCAAATGGGCGGGCATAATGTCCGGATTTTCGACAATATCATTGTCGACAACATGACACCGAATTTCGCGCCAAAGGGCAACATTGTCGCCAACGTTCCGACAGGCACAGGCGTCATGGTGATGGCAAACCGCAATGTCGAGATATTCGACAATGTGCTTGGCGATAATGGCACGACCAACATCATGGTAGTTGGTTATCGCTTCCCGCAGCAAGATC
>CALRMO020000246.1:0-3108 GCA_943369235.1 Sphingomonas paucimobilis | reverse complement strand
GTAAAGACAACCGCTGTGATAAAAATCAATAAAAATACCGGAGAATATATGATGTCATGGCGATCATAATATTTGATAAAGAATATCAATAAAATTTGAATTGGAACGTGCCATAAGTATATCCCATATGTCAAATCACCGAATTTCCGGCAGTGGCGGAATGCGTCTTTAAGAGATGTATTTTCGAACCCTAACGTCAATCCCAATAGCCCGAGCGAAATTGATGGTATGGCGATGATGCGATCGAACTGAGGGATGTAAATAAAGGCAGCTACACCCGTAGCCAGCACACATGCCGAAATCATTATGGTCAGCAAAGGCCTTCTGCAGATCTTTTCATATTGACGATACACCGCGACCCCGGCGAAAAAATAAAATCCGCATGTCCAGGCGACGTGGATTTCGCTTGGCAGGAAGCTAACCAGAGACCAGCAAGCCAGCGCCATAAACATTGCATGGTTGAATTTGCTTCGGCTTAACAGCGGCAAAAAGGCAAAAAATGCCATATAAATCAGTATTTCGACCGAGACGCTCCAGATTGGTCCGTTAAAGGATTGGCTGACTTCCCAGCCCCATCCCGAGACGAGCAATATCTGCAGGCCAAAATGATAGATATCATTGTTGGCATAAATCTGTGGTTCGCCAAACATGATCGAACTTATCTGCTGTAGCAAAGCGACGAGCATCAACGTCACAAAATGAAGCGGATAAAGGCGGGCGAATCTTGCCCAGAAAAATGAGCCAGCCGTTATGCTTCGGTTGAAATATACTGCGGCGAAGACAAATCCGGACAATATCCAAAACACTTGTACGGCAACATATCCATAGTCGTAAAATGGCCTGAACAACCCGTAAAGTGGTGACAGCACTCTGGTCGCGGCAGAAACCTCATCCCCGGGATGTGCCATGAAAAAATGCTGGTAATGCCAGAAAATCACAGCGACAGCAGCGATTGCCCTAACAAAGTCCAGCGCATAATAATGCTGGGCGGGTTGGTTGGATGCTGTCTTGGATGTCATTCGGCTCGCTGTCCCCTGCGGCCAATCCTTACCATCAATATCTTTCCCAATCCTTAGCTTGCCCCGACATTCGGGGGCCGCATTGGGAAAAACCGGAGCGCGTCGGTTATTTGCACACGCATTCAGTTCAGCCCTCGCGCAAGATGTCGGTCACGTCCTCCAGCGTTCCGCGTACGCGGAGCAGTTGGTCCTTGCCAAAGACGATCAGGCATTCGTCGTCGCGCCCGTCGGACGCGCGGACGAACTGGACGATTTCCGGGTTGACCGAGATTTTCTGGCCTTTGGTGTCGGTCATGGTGACGAAGGGAATCATGGGAATTCCTTTGATAGGGGATCGGCGTGAAGGCTCGGTTGCTTGTGAAAACCGTAATGCCGAGCATTGGCGAAGCACGCCTAGCTGATAAGCGCCCTTCGACAAAGCTCAGGGCTATTACCCGCCAAAACTGCGATAGAGTTCGATCTGCGATCGTTGCGCCGCGCCCCGTGCTTCGGTGAGGGCTTGCCGCGTTGCGTTCAACTGGCGCTGCGCGTCGATTACACCGAGAAAATCGCTTAGCCCCATACGGTAGCGCGCGGTCGACAGCGCAACCGAATCCTGTTCTATGCGAAGCTGCGTTTCGAGTGCGACGAGCCGGTTGCGGTTGGCTTGCAGGCTGCCGAGCGCGCTTTCCGCTTCACCGATCCCAGTGAACACCGCGCGGCGGTAGATGGCGAAAGCTTCTTTGGCATCGGCCTGTCGCGCGTCGATTTGCGCCGCGACCCGGCCGAAATCGAGCAAGGGTGCGGCAATCGAACCGCCCAAAGATGCGGTGAGCGAATCCGCGTTGAACAGGTCGCCCAGCGCCAGCGCCGCCAAACCCAGCGCGGCATTGATGCTGATTTGCGGGAAGCGCGCCGCAGCGGCCGCTGCAATTTCGGCGTTCGCCGCACCAAGCCGGTATTCGGCCGCCACGATGTCGGGACGCTGCCGAAGCAACGCCGATGGCAGACCCGGCGAGGGAAGTTCGGCCAGCCCCACATCGGCGGGTGCCTGAAACGCCGCAGCAACGCTGGTGCCGTCGCGTGCGGTCAGCGTAACGATCCGCCCGAGCGCCGAAGCAAGCTCCGCCTCGGCCGGTCCGCGCTGCGACTGTGCGGCGGCTTCAAGGCTTTGCGCGCGCACCAGGTCGAGACCGGGGGCAATTCCGGCGCGGGTTCGCGTGCCGGTAAGTTTCACCAGCGACGCCGCATCGGCAAGGTCGTCCCCGACGATTCGCAGCTTTGCCTGCGCGGTGCGATAATCCACCACCGCCCGCGCAATATCCGTCACAAGCGCCAGCCGGACCGCGCGCGCGTCGGCATCGGCGGCATCGAGGCGAAGGCTTGCGGCGCGTTGCGACGCGCGCAGGCGGCCAAACAGATCAAGGTCCCATGATGCGTTGATGCTGCTTGCAAAATTGCTGTTGGTGCGATCAATCGCAAAACCCGGCGGCAGGTTGGTGACGGCATTCTCGCTGCTGCGCGCTATATTGCCGCTGCCCTCGACACCGATATTGGGCGCGCGGGCGGCACCGGCCGCACGAAGTGCAGCGCGCGCCGCATCGACCCGCGCCAGCGCCACTCGCAGATCGGGCGCGTCGGCGTCGATGGCGGCTGTCAGGCTTTGAAAAGCAGGGTCGTCATTGGGCAACAACGCCGCCAGCGCGGCGCGCGATTCTTGCGGTGGCGAGTATACGAAAGCCGATGGCACCGAGACTGACGACGCCACTGGACCGTCGCCAACCGACGCGCATCCGGCCAGCAGCGCGACCGCAAGGACGGCAAATTTGCGGCTCATGGCTTCGCCTTAGCGGGCACGAAGCCGTCAACTTGCTGCCCGACAAAGAAGCGGCTGTCCTCTGGCAACGCAAAAATCAGTTGGAGGACACGGACGTCAACGCGCTCGGTTGCACTGTTGGTCAGCGAACGCTTCGGCACGATCAGCGGCTCGGCGCGGACGAAGGTGGCCTTTACCTGCCTTCTGGCATCGCCGCGCGGGCTGATGACCGCTGGCTGGCCAATAGCAAGCCGTTCGATCTGGTTTTCGTCGATATCGAGCCGGACATGAAGC
>CALRMO020000245.1:0-3112 GCA_943369235.1 Sphingomonas paucimobilis | reverse complement strand
AGGCACCATGCAGTCTTAAGAAAGTTGCGCCTTGGGCCATATTTGTCAGTAAGTCCGATGATTATCCGGCGAATCCAGTCTGAAAGAAGCCCGTCTTTGACTATCGAAATTTCGCAGCCGCGCCCGACGTTCAGCTACACTTGGGCGCTAATCCTGTCCGACCTGCACCGTTATGCCGGTAATCAGCGCGCGTCGTCGTTTTTCCGGCATTTTCTGTTCACGCCTGGCTTCAAATACACCACCATCATGAGGCTTTGCGGATTTCTGAAGAGAAAGCGCGCGCTTTATTACACCGTTTACCCGCCGCTGAAATTACTGCTCCTGCGCTATCGCTACAAATATGGCATCGCCATTCCTGAATATACGAAAGTCGGGCCGGGATTTTTCATCAACCGCTTCGGCAATGTCATGATCAATGGCGACGCCGTGATCGGTGCGAATTGTAATGTCACGCACGGCTCGATGCTCGGCCAGATGAACAGGGGACCCAATCAGGGCTCGCCCGTGCTGGGCGACGAAGTGTTTCTGGCAGCAGGATGCAAGGTTATCGGACATATCCGCATCGGCGATCGCTCGGCAGTAGGCGCAAATGCGGTGGTGACAAAAGATGTGCCCGATGATGTCGCCGTGGGCGGTATTCCGGCAAAAATCATATCAAGCAACGGCTCGGCGGGTTATATCAACCGGCGGGTCGAATGGGATGGCCGCCGCAGGTTCCGGGGGGTGAGTGACGATTAAAAATAGCGCTCGGTAACGCGGATAATGTCGCCTGGATAAACGGGCGTATTGCTGCTCAGCTCTGTCAGCATTTCTTCGGGCTGTCCGGCACGTTTGATAAAAATCCGTCGTTGTTGAGCGCGATAAGTAAAGCCATTTGCTTTTGCGATTGCAGCTAATGCTGTGAGGTCGGCGGTATAGGGATATTCGCCGGGCTTGTTGACTTCACCAAGGACATATACCGGGCGGAAAGTCTTGACTTCGACCGTCACCCGGGGCGCCGTCAAAAAACCGTTTGCCAGGGCTCCGGTGATGGCGTCGGCCAATCCCGCAGGAGTCTCGCCCGCCGCTTTGACGGTACCGATTAATGGAAATGATAAAGTGCCATCGGCGCCGATATCAAATTCCCCGGTCAGCACGTCTTCGCCATAGGTAATGATCCGCAGCGTTTCGCCGGGTCTCAGCATATAGGCTTGATTAATGTCCTGCGCCGCTGGCGGTTCGACAGGGAAAGGCTTTTGCGAGACACAAGCGCACTGCATCGAAGCAGCGATGAAAATCAAAAAAGCGCGGTTGCCGGATAACCCCATCAAGTAATTCCATCATTTGGAGAAGCGGTGTTTTTCAAAAAGATTTCCAGGATTCGCTCAACGTCTCATCGACCATTTGGTTTCTGGCAAAGACGAGCTGTCACAAGGGACAATTTCAAAGGACATTTTCCAGTATAATAAACGGTTTGATTGCAGGTCTAGCAACGTCCCCGCAATCCGGCTGCTTTGCATTCGCCAGCATGGACGGGGCTAAATTTTCCTGATTCGGTCGTTACAGCAGGTAGTAATAACACGGAACCCGCCAATTCGGTTTAGCTTCGTGGCCCTTAAGGTCTTTCAGTAATATTTTAGTTGGAGGCCCGAGCCGGAATCGAACCGGCGTGCAAGGATTTGCAGTCCTCTGCGTCACCACTCCGCCATCGGGCCTCTAGACTACAGCAAAGCTATATGTGGTGAGGGCGCGCGTCTAGCGAGTTGGCAATTCCATTGCAACCGTCAATCCGGCCTTCTGTATCGTCGCGGCCACAAGTCGCGGATAAAGTTGCCATTTGCGACCGGAAATAGGGCGTTCGTCTGAATCCCGCTTGGCGTTTTGCGCGTGGCTGGCTAGAAACGGTTTGAAAGGCTGTATTGTCATTGCAATACAGTTGTGCCACATGGCGCACGGTTTAGTGGAAATGCCCGATGGAATCAGTCAGTTTTGAAGATATGCGGCGCGCGATGGTCGATAGCCAGTTGCGCACAAGCGGCGTGACCGAGGCATGGGTGCTCGCCGAAATGGGCAACCTGCCACGTGAGGATTTTGTGCCCGCAGCGCACCGCTCGACCGCCTATATGGACCGCTCGATTGCTTTGCCAGGCGGCGACACTCTGAACCCGGCCGTCTCTACCGCCTTGCTTGTTCAAGCCGCGAATGTGGGGACAGACGACAATGTTTTGCTGGTCGGAGCGCCCGAAGGCTATGTCGCGGCACTGTTGCAGCAGCGCGTATCGCGGCTGAACGTTGTCGCTGCGACCGATATCGCCGGAGCGGCGGCCGGGGCGCCTTACTCGCTGATCATTATCGACGGCGCAGTCGAGGAACTGCCCGACAGCCTGCTTGCGCTTGCCGCCGACGGCGCGCGGCTGGTTACCGGGGTGGTCGATCGCGGCGTCACGCGTTTGGCCAAGGGCCATGTTCATGGCGGCAAAGTCGCCTTGAAAGCATTCACAGACAGCGAAATTGCGCCCTTGCCCGCATTCGCCCGCAAACAGGAATTTGTATTTTGAGCCCGCGTCGTTTTGTCCTTGCCGCATTGCTCGGTTCGGCTGTCATTGTTACGCCCGTCAGCGCGGACACGCTGCGCGACGCGCTGGTGGCCGCATATGAGACCAACCCCAGCCTGACCTCGGCCCGCGAAGGGCAAAGGGCAATCGACGAAGGCGTGCCGCTCGCCAAAGCCAATGGCCGCCCCGATGTCGTTGCCCAACCAACCTATTTCGAAAATATCATGCAGGACGGTGGTTCCTCGGTAACGCAAAGCCGGGGATTCAGCGTCAGCGGCACCGTATCGGCGCCGATTTATGCCGGGGGCGGAATCAGAAACGCCGTGCGTGCAGCCGAAAACCGCGTCGAGGCCGGTTTCGCCAGCCTGCGCGGCACCGAAAGCGCGATTTTCTCGGCTGTGGTCGGGGCGTATATGGACGTCATCCGCGATGAAGCTATTGTCGATCTCAATCGTACCCAGGTCAGCGTATTGACGGTTAATCTGGAGGCGACGCGCGACCGGTTCGAAATCGGCGATCTCACCCGGACCGATGTTGCGCAATCGGAGGCAAGGCTAGCGCTGCAAACAAGTTCGCTC
>CALRMO020000244.1:0-3121 GCA_943369235.1 Sphingomonas paucimobilis | reverse complement strand
TGACTAAGGATGTTGTTTGCCCATTGCAAAGGACATAATGCGCAAAACGCGACAATTAGTGAATGTCGTGCGTCTCGATTTCGGTAATTGCCTTCCCCAGTTTGCGGATGACCACTGGGTCCCCCGGTGCCCCTTCGCCGGCCTCGTCGGCCAAGGCCATCAACTTTGTCGCGCCGAAACTGGCGGCCAGCCCCTTCAAGCGCCAACTGGTATATTGCCAGTTTGCGTCACATCGTGATCGCGTTAGCAGGCTAAGCTGGCGTTTTGCGCTTTCGACAAATGATGACCGCAACTCGGCAATCAGCGCTGCATCGTCGCCCGCAGCCGCTTTCAAGGCTGTGTCAAAAGAGCCATAATCCATGGACATTCGGCAGCCATAGCAAACATAAGGTTAAGTTTGCGTTTCTCTGTGGATAAAATATGGTAAACAACTTGACATGAACACGCGCTCAAAAATCGTCGGCTTGACCCGCCAAATGCCCGATAGCCCTAGCGATCAGTCTGAAATTGAGCGCGACATCACCGGGCCCTCTGAAGAGGCGAGTTCTTCCACATCTGAGATCGTGGATGAGCCCCCCGCTTATTATTATGACGAATTTGCCGAGCCATCCGTCTGGCGAAAAGTCGTGCGTTATATTGTACCGGCAGCATTGATAGCTGCGTTCACCGGCTGGACGGCTTTCTTTTTGTGGGCGCACGCCGAAGAAATTCGGACAGGCGTTGGCAACGATCGAATAGTTCAGCTCGTGACTGGCTGGGCAGTTCCTACCATGCTCATTGCCGTTTTGTGGCTGATCGCCATGCGCAACAGTAGCCGGGAAGCGCGGCGGTTCGGCGATGTGGCGCTTCTTCTTCGCGATGAAAGCATCGCGCTTACAAAACGGATGCGGACAGTTAACGAAGAAATTTCGCTCGCCCGCGAATTCCTTGCCCAAAACGCGCGAGAGCTTGAGACAGTTGGCCGGCAATCGGCACGGCAGCTCACCGAGTCGGCAGAACAGCTCTCGGCGGCCTTGGCTGACAGCGATCAGAAAGCCAAAACTCTTGAAACGGTGAGCAATGCCGCAACCAGCAATCTCGACCAATTGCGCAAGCATCTGCCTGTCGTCACAAGCGCGGCAAAAGACGTTACCAACCAGATCGGAAGCGCCGGTAACGATGCCCAAGCTCAGATATCTGCGCTCGTTGTGGCGCTCGAACGCGTTACCGACGCTGGCAGGAACGCGCACGAATATCTGGACAGAATTGAAGAACGGGCAAACGAGGTTGGCGGCAACCTCGAACACAGAATCGGCGCTAGCGTGACATTGCTGGATGAGAGCGCCGCGGCTGTATCGGCGCGGACTACTGAAATGTCCGTGATTATGGAACGCGCAACCGGCGGTCTGACGTCGGGCGTAGCAAACGCATCCAGCCAGATCGACGACGTGCTGGCGGTAAGCCACGACAATGTTCAGGCGCAACTGGCCGCATTGCGCACTTCGCTCACGGAATTGTCATCGCAATCTTCCGAGGAACAGACCCGCATTGCCAATATTATTGGCGAAATTGCAGCGCATATTGAATCGAGCGCGCGAAGAATCGGTGAAGTCGACCGAGCCGCAACAGACCAAACGGCGCGGCTCGCTTTTGCGGTGTCTGCGCTTGGCGAGAGTACACGCGATGTGGGTTCTGCACTGACGCATAATCAGGATATCACCCAAAACCTCATCGGGCGCACAGAGCAGCTTTTAAGTTCTCTCAAGACCGTCAATCATGAAATCGAAGACGTTTTGCCGACCTCGGTAACACGTTTTGACGAACGTTTCGCCGTGAGTCTCGATAATCTGAACGTTGCCAACGCGTCCGCAAGGGCTCTCGATATTCTCAGCGACGACATGGTCGCAAAGCTATCCTCGGTCGAACGGCTCATCGAGGCACAGCGTACGGTCGTTGCCAAGCTTATGGACGAAAGCGGCGAGCATTTTTCGGCGCGGCATGAGCAAGCCGATGCACTTGCTGCGGCGCTGCTGCAAACGCGTGCGTTGGTGGAGGAAATGGCCGAGGATGCCAACGGCAAGCTGGTTGGATCGATACTGCGCGTTCGCGAAACAACCCGTCAGGCCGCCGACAGCAGCCGAAAAATTCTCGACGAAGAGCTGGCTCATATCGCCGACAAGCTCACCGCGCAAAACACGGCTGCTTTGTCGGGCGCGGTTGATTCGCAAATCTCTGCACTCGACGATGCGGTGCGTGAAGCGATCGAACGCAATATCGCATTATCGCAAACGGCCGCCGGCACACTTGCTGCCCAATTGACCGAGTTGGACGAGATGGCAACCAATCTCGAGCAGCGTCTGGCCGGGTGCAACGAGAGCTTTGAATCGGTTGGCGACGACAGCTTTGCCCGGCGCATGGTGTTGCTGACGGAATCGCTCAACTCGACCGCTATCGACGTAGCGAAGATACTATCGAACGACGTGACTGACACCGCTTGGGCAGCCTATCTGAAAGGCGACCGGGGCGTATTCACACGGCGTGCCGTTCGGTTGCTCGATGCTGGCGAATCCCGCGCAATCGCTGCGCATTACAGCGACGACAGCGAGTTTCGCGAACACGTAAATCGCTATATCCACGATTTTGAATCGATGATGCGCGTGCTGCTCAGTACCCGGGACGGCAATGCCATCGGGGTAACGTTGCTGTCGTCCGACGTGGGCAAGCTCTATGTTGCGCTGGCTCAGGCGATTGAACGCCTGCGCAATTGATCAGCTGGCCGGCCCACTAATCAGAAAATCAAAGCTGTGCCGGTCCACCCAACCGTTGACATAGTTCAGATAGTATAGCCCGAATAGCGCGGCAGACAGCAATGTCGTTCTGAGTATGATGACGCCGGGCCTGAAATTGCCGGGTGCGCTGTCCGCCTGCCCGGGAATTTTTTCGAGGCCAAGCTCTTCGTGCGTGCGAACCCCGATGGGCAGAATAACAAACGCCGTCATAACCCAGAACAGAGCATAAATGGCGACAATAGATGTCCAGTTCATGCTGTCTCCACAATCAACACTTCGACGATTGGCTTTTTGCCTGTCCAGCTCGTGGCAACACGCCGCACAGCCAGCCGAATGCTTTCGCGTAATTTGTC
>CALRMO020000243.1:0-3165 GCA_943369235.1 Sphingomonas paucimobilis | reverse complement strand
CACCAAAAATCCCGGTTAGGCCTGCGGTAAACTGGCCTTCAGATATAGACTCGTTAAAAGCGATGGTTACAAGCGGCGCGGAGCTGCCGGGCACGCAATTTGGTAGCCGGTTTGTCGCACCTGTCGGACCCGCAATGTGCGACACATTGATAATCTCGGATCTACCGGATCAGGATGAACTTGTGAGCGGGATCTTGGGTAGTGGCGCCACCGGCGTGTTACTTACTCGGATGTTTGCCGCAATAGGGATTCAGCTTGCGCAATGTTATTGGTCAACTTTGGCATCAACAATACCTCCAACAGCGGAAATACCGGATGAGGCGCTGCCTAGCCTCGCCGATTTCGCCCGTCACCAAATTGGTTTGGTGAGGCCAAAAGCGATAATTCTGCTCGGCTCAACGGCAAGCAAGGCTCTGCTTGGCGAAGAACTGATGAAAGCACGTGCGGAATTACGGAATCTTAACCATGATAGCGGCAATATGATTGTCCTGACGACATTTCATCCGCGAACTTTAATCGCGCGGCCGGCCATGAAGGCCCAAGCGTGGAAAGATTTGCAGATGTTCGCAAGAAGGGCCGAAGTGTGAATCGATATACGCTGATTGCCACGATATTGGCCTTTTCTCCCATCGCGACGGCGCAGGCGAACACGAGCGAAGGTTTCCGCGCTATAGTTTCAGCGCAGCCCGCACCATCGGTTCTTAGCAAATCCGAACAGAGTGCATATTCTGAAATCTACGCGAACATCCGCGCGCAAAAATGGGACGATGCTTCAAAGCTGATCGACCGGATGCCTTCCGGACCAATGGCGGCGATGGCCCGCGCCGAGCTATATCTTGCACCCGACAGCCCAAAGGTCGATGCAGCGCAGTTGCAAGCGTTGTTGCAATCTGCGCCGTATCTTCCACAAGCTGAGCAGCTTGCGAATATAGCGCGCAAGCGCGGTGCTGACGCTCTGCCCGACCGTCCAGGCATCCGCCGGTTTTCGTGGCTCGGTGGGGCGCCAAAGCGGGATTTACCGAACAATGTTGCTAGCGATGCCTTTCGCAGCGAGTTGCAAGCCTTCATCAAGAACGATGATCCGGCATCAGCAGAAAGACTGGTTGACAGCAGAGCGGGCGAGTTATCGCCGGATGCGCTTACCGAACTGCGATATCGCGTAGCCTGGTCCTATTATATCGAGAATGACGACGTTTCAGCCAAGCGGCTCGCCGGTGTTGCTCGCTCGGCTGGCGGCGAATGGGGCACGCAAGCGGCTTGGGCCTATGGACTCGCGTCGTGGCGGCTGAAGGATTACGCGTCAGCGTTCGAAGCCTTTGACACGGTCTCGCGTCAGGCAAGCAACGACGATTTGAAAGCTGCTGGGTTGTTCTGGAGCGCGCGGGCGGCAATGGCGGCAAAGCAGCCGCATCAGGTGCAGCCACGGATGCAGAATGCCGCGCAATTGCCGGAAACTTTTTACGGGCTTCTTGCCAGCGAGTCGCTTGGAATGGAGCCTATCGCGCGCAAAGCAGCCAAGGTGTCAAAGCTAGACTGGAACAGCCTTAAAAATCAGCAGAACGCATTGCTGGCTGTTGCGCTCACGGAAATCGGGCAGACCAAGCTGGCGGATGAGGCTTTGCGCTATCAGGCGAAGATCGGCGATGCCAGCCAGCATGCCAATCTTGCACAGCTGGCGGGGTCGCTCAACCTGGCGTCGACGCAATTCTGGATGGGCCATTATGGTCCGTCACGTGGCCAGAGCAGCGCAATGGCGCGCTATCCTATGCCCAATTGGGAGCCAACCGGCGGTTGGCGCGTCGAGCCAGCGCTCGTTTATGCGCATACCTTGCAGGAATCCTCGTTCAAAACTGATGTGATCAGCCCCGCTGGCGCACGCGGGTTGATGCAAGTCAGGCCCGGTACGGCTCAGGACATGGCGCGCGCGCGGGGAATCTCGCTTTCGCCATCCGAATTGGACCGGCCCTCGGTCAATCTAGAATATGGCCAATCCTATCTGGAAAAGCTGCGCGACATGCCGGCAACCGGTGGGCTGCTGCCCAAAGTTATCGCCGCCTATAATGCAGGTCCAACGCCAGTGACGCGGTGGAACACCGAAATCCGCGACAATGGCGACCCGTTGCTGTTTATCGAATCGATCCCTTATTGGGAAACGCGCGGTTATGTTGCGATTATCCTGCGCAATTATTGGATTTATGAAATGCGCGAAAACAAGGCATCGGGCAGCATGAATGGCCTCGCCCAATATCTGTGGCCGAGATTTCCGGATGCCAACGGGCATGTCGCGTCACGCCGCGCATCAGGAGGCTACATTGCCGCTCGATGAAAGCCTGGGCTTCAAGCCGGTTAACATCGCGCTGCTGACAGTTTCCGATACGCGCGGTTTGGAAGATGATACGAGCGGCGACATCCTTGCCGAACGGATCATTACAGCGGGCCACAAGATTATCGAACGTGCGATTTTGCGTGATGATACTGCAATGATCACCTCGCGGCTGCATAACTGGATCGACGACGACCATATCGATGTAGTCATTTCCACCGGCGGCACTGGCCTGACCGGACGCGACGTCACTCCCGAAGCGCTCGATCGCGTAAAGACCAAGGATATTCCTGGGTTTGGAGAACTGTTCCGCTGGCTCAGCTATGCACATATCGGCACGTCGACCATCCAGTCGCGCGCGTGTGCGGTGCTGGCGAGAGGCACCTATATTTTCGCACTTCCCGGATCGAACGGCGCAGTAAAGGACGGCTGGGACCAGATTTTGGTGCACCAGCTCGACAGCCGCCACCGGCCGTGCAACTTCGTCGAGCTCATGCCGAGGTTGCGCGAAAGCTAATTTGTTCTTTATTTGTTCTCGTTATTGTGACACACGACAGATGTGCCAAAATCATGCTATCCCGATTTTACCGACGGCCGGGGCTCCCCCGCCAATCGCACGCCGCAGAGGTTTAATCTCCACGAACGGGTAACCGATGGCGACTGGCTGGATGATCGCGAATTGCTTGACGGCGAGCTTCCGAAATTGCGAACGACGGTAACGGAAGAACATCCCAAATCGATATTGTCATTCAACAGTTCGCCCGACGTTCCGTTTGACCGTTCGGTCAATACTTATCGCGGGTGCGAGCATGGCTGCATCTACTGCTTTGCAAGGCCAAGCC
>CALRMO020000242.1:0-3174 GCA_943369235.1 Sphingomonas paucimobilis | reverse complement strand
GGGCGGAGCGTTAGCGACGATAGCCGGATCCGGGGCAGCTGGCTGGCGCATTTATGCGACCGGGATGCTGGATGGTGCCTCAGAGGCATTCGAGCCTTGGTATGCTTTTGGGTCTATGGCGCCTGGTGATCCGAAAAGGCTGGTAGCCGCCGCAATTCTGGCTTCCAATCCGCATAACACGCAACCATGGTCGTTCGCGCTTTCGAACAAGCAGATCGATGTGTTCGCTGTGCCCGAACGTAACCTTGGAAGTTTCGACCCCTACCGGCGAGAAATGTGGATCGGCCTTGGCTGCGCAATCGAGAATATAGTGCAGGCCTGCTGGTCAAGCGGATTCGCTGTATCGCGAATCGATTACCGACCGGATGCCGCAACCGACACGCATGCGGCCAGAATCACACTGACGCCCGCGCCCATCGAGGCCAACCGTCTGGGTGATGCAATCCCGCTTCGCCGTACAAATCGTGCGTCTTACGATCCAGAACGGGCAGTCCCGCCAGCGTTTTTGGAAAAACTGGAGGGGCTGGTCACGGCCGAACATACGCGCCTCATCATACTGAGGGCCCGAGACCCGGCGGGACAGCGCTTCGCTTCGCAAACAATTGAAGCAACGCGTTGGATCAATGCCGACGCCACCATGACCAAAGACAGTCATCACTGGTTTCGTGCCAATCCTCGTGAGGTCCTGGAGCCTCGCGATGGTGTGTCGGTGCCAACGGCTGGTCTTGATCCACTGATAACCTCCATTGGTCAGATCCTCCCTGAGCCGGATGCGCAGAAAAGCGGAGAGTATTGGCTAAACTCCACAACAAAACAGGTAGAGAACACGCCGAACTTCGCGTTCATCGCGGTGCGCGACCTGTACGACCGGGTCCAGCAGCTTGAGGCCGGACGGCTCTGGCAACGCTTACATCTAGAACTGACCGCGTCTGGGTTGGCGGGACACCCGATGAACCAACTTCCGGAGGTGGTTGATCGGGAACGCCAACTTGGTTTGTGGGCGAGGATGGCGACATCGCTGACGACGATGACGGGCGATGCGGCCTGGCTTCCGACCTTTGCCTTCCGGTTAGGATTTCCGACGCAGGAGGTCCCTCATTCAGTCCGCAGGCCATTCACGGCAGTAGTGAGCCGGGCCGTGTAAAAGTCCGATGATAAACATTTGAGTCAGTCTACGTAGACTGGCCCACCGGGGACGTTCGAACGTACACTAGGCCGTGTTGACAAAAGACTTCCGCCATAAGCGTGCGGCGGCGAGGTTGAGGAAGCTCTCGAAGGATAGGACGGTCTTGTCGTAGCGGGTAGCAATACGACGCTGTTGCTTGAGTTTGGCGAAACTGCGCTCGACGCGATTGCGGTCTTGGTAGCGGCGATAGTCTGGATGCTCTGGCGCCTTGCGGTTCGAACGAGGCGGGATGATCGGCAGGATACCCCGGAGCAGCAGGCTTTCCCGAAAGCGATCACCGTCATAGCCTTTGTCCGCCAGCAGCGCCTTGGGCGCGGCGACCGGGATTTCCATCAGTGGCTCAGCAGCGGTGTAATCGGAGGCCTCACCGCCGGTCAGGATGAACCCAAGAGGCAGTCCTTGATTGTCGCAGCGGGCGTGGATTTTGCTCGTAAAGCCGCCGCGTGATCGACCAAGAGCGTTCGCAAAAGTTCCCTTTTTCCGCCCGCTGCCGAGACGTGGCCGCGAACAGAAGTGCTGTCGATCATGTGCTGCCAGTCGTCGGTCAGCCCCAGATCGACCAGCGTTTGCAGGAGAGCATCCCAGACGCCCTGTTCGGCCCAGCGCCGGAACCGGACATAAACCGAGTTCCACTTGCCATACCGGTCGTGCATGTCGCGCCAGGGGCAACCGACCCGCAACACGTGCAACATGCCATTGAGGAAGCGGCGATTATCGCCCGCTGGACGCGCCCGGCGACCACG
The DNA here is from genome assembly GCA_943369235.1 of Sphingomonas paucimobilis. Taxonomy (GTDB): domain Bacteria; phylum Pseudomonadota; class Alphaproteobacteria; order Sphingomonadales; family Sphingomonadaceae; genus Sphingorhabdus_B; species Sphingorhabdus_B paucimobilis_A. The sequence goes on along the minus strand of CALRMO020000242.1, from coordinate 1,245 downwards.
CTCAGGCGGCAGCAGTGGCCCGATCAACTCCCATTCCGCATCCGACAAATCCCCGCGACTCACAGCTGCTCCTCAAAAAGCATTCTTGAATCAGAAGTCGCGGCCTTTGGGAATCCCTTTTGTCAACACGGCCTAGAACTTGCCGAGATGATCAAGGTTGCGTTCTTGTGCTGGAGCCCATGCTAAGCCTCATAACATTCATCCCCGAGGTTTGGAGATGTGCAACGGCCAATCAAAAGATTGCTATTCTTTGACGTCGCTCGCTGCGGTTAATTTTACAAATATTTACCGCCGAAGCCAAATATTAAAGAGAATCCAAATGTGGGATAGAATGTGGGCCAGCCAACAACACAAATCAAAATAACAATTATATTTCAGCATCTTAAAGGAAATAAATGGTTCCCCGGTAAGGATTCGAACCTCAATAGACGGAGTCAGAGTCCGTAGTCTTACCGTTAGACGACCGGGGAACAGTGGGCGGGCCTATATGCTGCCGCCGGTGAAGGGTCAAGCGGGTGAATGTCCGCGCGTGGGCAGGGCGTGCAAAAATCTTGATATTTTAACCTGTCCGGCGTAGCAACGGGTCAGGTACCGGCGGGACTTCCGATCCGGATAGAAAATAAAGAGAGTTACGGCCATGGGCGAAAATATCGCGCCATCGCCGCAAAAGGGACGCGGGCGCAAAGGCAAGAAGTCGCCCCGTCGCAAAAAAGCGGCACCCAGGGCTGCAAACGGGCAGCCGGCTTCGGCCAATGGCGCGAAGCGTGCGGGTATATCTATGCCCGGCGCCGCGCCAGCGGCGGTGATTACTCCAGCGTCTGCAAGCCAGCATGAAACATCCGATTTGCGGCGCAACTGGTTTGAGCGCACAGCTTATGCGGCACTGGATCTTGGCACTAACAACTGCCGGTTACTGATCGCCAAGGCGGGCGGTGACGATTTTACCGTCGTCGACGCTTTCTCGCGCGTGGTACGGCTGGGCGAAGGACTGACTACGACCGGGCGGATGAGCGACGAGGCCATGGACCGCGCGGTCGAGGCTTTGTCGGTGTGCGCCGAAAAGCTGAAAAAACGTAATGTCGTGCTGGCGCGGTCGGTCGCGACGGAAGCGTGCCGCCAAGCGCTAAACGGTGTCGAGTTTATCGAACGCGTCAAGCGCGAGACGGGCATTCATCTCGATATCATCAGCCCAAAAGAAGAGGCGCGGCTTGCGGTCATGGGCTGTCACGCGCTGCTTGAACCGGG
>CALRMO020000241.1:0-3197 GCA_943369235.1 Sphingomonas paucimobilis | reverse complement strand
ATTGCGGTCGAATTCGATAAAGGCGCTGCTCATGCCAAGCGGCTCGAACAGGCGGCCGCGTGCATATTCGAGCATCGCGTCGCGCCGTTCGACCGGGTCCTTGCTCTGCGTCAACGAGCGGGTCATGATATCGGTCAGGATGTTGCTCGTCGCGCTGCTATATTCGAATTTCTCGCCAGGATTTGCCTCGAGTGGGCGGGTCTCGGCATAACGCGCGACATTTTCCCGTCCGTCGAGAAACAGCATTCGCGGCGTGTCGGCATCGAAAATCTCGACATCGCCCTCTGCCATTTCGGTATGGTCAAGCCCGGACGACATATGCAGCAAATGGCGAAGCGTTATCTTCGCGCGCCCGTCGCGCGGCGTTTGCCATTCCTCCACTGGGGCTGGCTCATCGAGTGCAAGCCGTCCGTCGGCAACCATCAGGCCGACAAGCGTAGCCGTCACACTCTTTGCCATCGACCAGCTGATGAGCCGGCTGTCCGGGCCGTACCCGGGAGCATAACGCTCGGCAATGACGCGCCCGCCCTGCATCACGACCAGCGCCCGCGTTTCGGCAAGCGCGGGATCTTCGAAGAACGGCGCGATGGCGGCGGCAAGTTCTGCCTTGCCGACCACCGCATCATCGGAGATCGTCGTTACGCCCGGGCCAACAGGCTTCGGCGGCGCTTCCTTGCTGCAAGCGGCAAGCGCAAGCGGGGCGATCATACAAAAAGCGGTTGCGGCGAAGCTGGATTTGTCTCTAGGCATGCCCGCTCCGATGCACCAGAGTGAGGGCCAATGGCAACCGCAACTTCCCGACAACCTGCAAAAGCGCCGTCATCATCGTGGCGCAGAGCCAAGCTCGTTGCCGTGGCGGTGCTGGCCGTGGCTGCATTTTGGCTGATATGGAATTGGGGCACGATAAAGGGCCAGGCCCGCGTTGGAGCAGCTTACGGCGCGCATATCACATGCTCGTGCCGGTATATCGAGGGCCGCGACATGGCGAGTTGCGAAACCGACAAGGAAGCCGGGATGGAAATGGTTCGCCTGACCGATGACCCCGAAAACAAGCGGATCTATGCGTCGGTACCGTTTCTTGCCGAGGCCGTTGCCGAACGGCGCGGAGCCTTTGGCTGCGTGCAACTGAACGAGGGTGAAATTGAGGCGCTGTAATAGCTGCACTTAATTTGACACCGTAGCCCTGAGCAGCAGTCGCAAGGCGACTGCGTCCGTCGAAGGGCGCATATCGGCTTGACGCAGTACTAGACGACGACGCGTCCTTCGACTTTCACCAGCGCACAATGTGCGCTGGTGGCTCAGGACTACGGTATTCTTCAGGCGGCCAGTTCGACAGTTGCTGCCTCTGTTTCCTCAATCCAAGCGCCACCCATAACCCGGTCGCCGTCGTACAGCACCGCAGCCTGCCCCGGCGCAACACCATATTCGGCATTTTCAAAGCGCAGCCATTCGCCGTCGAGACGCGCGGCAACAGGCTTTGCCATAGAGCGCACCTTGACCGAAAGGTTGCGGCCCTGAACTTCACCCAGCCAGTTGGCATCGATTATGCGCGCTGCCTCGACCGCCAGCGCCTCTCGCGGGCCGACGATGACCTGCTGGGTCGCAGAATCAAGCCTGATCACATATAACGGCACGGGCTGGCCGCCGACTTCAAGGCCTTTGCGCTGACCTACGGTGAAATGAATCATTCCCTTATGCTGCCCAAGCACGCGGCCATCGAGATGGACGATATCGCCAACGCTGTCTGCGTCAGGGCGGACCTTGCGGACCACGCTGGCATAATCGCCGTCGGGTACAAAGCAGATGTCCTGGCTGTCGGGCTTCATCGCGACAATCAGGCCAAGCTCTTGCGCGATGGCGCGCACCTGGGTCTTTGGCATCCCGCCCAAGGGAAAGCGCAGATAATCGAGCTGGTCCTGAGTTGTAGCAAACAGGAAATAGCTTTGGTCGCGCGCTGGGTCTGCCGCGCGGTGAAGTTCCGCGCCTTCCGTTCCCTCCACGCGGCGAACATAATGGCCAGTGGCAAGGCAATCGGCCCCAAGCTCTTTTGCCAGCCGGAACAGGTCGGTAAACTTCACCCCCATGTTGCAGCGCACGCAGGGTATCGGTGTTCGTCCAGCCATATATTCATCGGCAAAATGATCGATTACCGATTCCCGAAACCGGCTTTCATGATCGAAGACATAATGCGCGATACCAAGCCTGTCGGCGACCGCGCGCGCGTCTCGGATATCCTGTCCGGCGCAGCAGGCCCCGGCCCGCTTTACCGCGCTGCCGTGATCGTAAAGCTGAAGCGTTACGCCGATGGTTTCCGCGCCGGTGCGCGCGGCGAGCGCGGCGACAACCGACGAATCGACGCCTCCGGACATCGCCACGACAATTCGTTTGCCCGACAGATCGGGTCCAAGCTGAAAATCACTAAGATAAATATCGTCAATCATGTGACGCGCACAATAAGGATGTTCTCGCAAAACTCCAGTTTTCCGTTGTGCTTTCTCGAAACGGAACATTGGCAGCGCGTAAATGATAATGGCTGTTAACCTCGCCTAACACCGACTGAACGCGTCTTTTACAGAGTGTTATATATGTTGCGCTAATTGGGTGTCATGGAAATGACATTTCCCCATAAAGCGCTGCGTCAGCAGCCCGGCGATGACCGAATCAGCCATCGGACGATTCTGTCGGCTGCGGATGCGCGGCAGGCAGAAAGCCAGACTGTGCAAGCGTTGCGCCGGGCCGAGCAAGCTGCACGTGCAGAGCGGGACGGGGATGTTGAACGCATCCATTATTTCGCGCATTTTGAGTATCCGAAACCCGCAGCGCGCGGCGCTTTTTGGAAAAATAATGCTGATCAAGGCAGGTGTGAACCGTCCGTTTACCAAGCCGATTTAATGAATATCAAGCAACATGAATTAGAGCATGAGGCAACTGGGGAACAGTTTAACCGTGCGGGGCATGGAGCATCGAGGAAGCCATGATTGAGAACCAGAAAATTCGCCCGGCCCAGGTAATCGGTCCCTTGGGTGAACCGCTTACATTGGCCAGCCTGCCGCCACCCGGCACAACACGCTGGGTCGTTCGCCGCAAGGCCGAAGTCGTTGCAGCCGTCAATGGCGGCCTGCTTTCGATTAACGACGCCTGCGAGCGCTATGATCTGACGCTCGAAGAATTCGCCTCGTGGCAGCGCGCTGTCGATC
>CALRMO020000240.1:0-3198 GCA_943369235.1 Sphingomonas paucimobilis | reverse complement strand
AAGCTTTCCGTCGCCGCAAATTGGCTCTCAGCGCTGCCTTTAGCCGTTCCGCCCTGATCCGTTCCTTGTCTTCCGCGTCTTTTGCCATAATCAACGATGCCAAATGCCGCCCGCATCCGCAAGCCGCTTGACATTAAGCGTCAGCCTTCGCATAGGGCCGCACCTTCTACGGAAGCTGCTGTAGCTCAGTGGTAGAGCGCGTCATTGGTAATGACGAGGTCGGGAGTTCAATCCTCCCCAGCAGCACCACGGAGCCCCCCGTAATTTCAAATGATTATCCGACGGCGGCGCGCATGGCGCAATTTCGGTGAGTCGTGGCGAGCTGTTCCCGGCAACGTCGGCAAGGCCGCGCGCCAGCCTTTCGACCGGCTACGGGGCGGAAATCAATTGAGCTGGTCAACGTCGTGCTGCCGCCGCAATCGCAGCGATCCGGAATGGGAGCGCGGACAACGCAGAACAAAGCTGGCACCTCATAAAGGTACATGTTAGAACAGCTTACGCGCCAACTGCATTTGCTGGAGCCTTGTGGACATTCATCGACACCTGCATCGCTATGGGGCGATCTTCGATCTTATCCGAAGCGTGCGCGCATGTTCGGCGCTGGCGGCGATTATGGTCGCTATATTCATATTTGCACAGCCTGCCGGGGCCGCAGCATCGGATGGACCCGTGCAGGATATATTCATCGGAATGGTCAGAACCGATGGCGCGGAACTGATCCTCGAACGCTGCGACCTTGGAAAGACCCGATACAAGCTCGTTCCGGCGGAGGGCGCAGGCGATCCGCTGGCCAGGCTGCGCGACCGACAAGGAATGGTTCAGGCCGAAATCATCGCCAGCTACCGGGCTGATGGCGAAGCGCATATTCTCGACGTCACTGCCGTCGACCGCATGGTATATGGCAAAACGTGCCACCTGCTGGATGCGGTCGATGCGTTGTTTACTGGCGACGCCAACCCAGCCGCGAATGCGGGCCAGAACGCAGAAAGCGAGCGATGGGAGGCTTTGGCCGCAGGCGCAGCGGCTCCGGCTGACACCGAAACAATAGGCGCAGGCGAACATGCCTACCGCTTCATCCTGATGGACCCGCGCACGGCCAAGCCGTCACCGAATACCGATTTTGCGTTTTCGACGAACCGGAACAGCAATTACGACCTTCCATTCGTATCCGATGAAAAAAAGGTCTTCCAGGGCCGCACCGATGCCAGCGGCCAAACACCCGTTTTCCGCCTGCCGGTGCGTCTGCCCGATTCGGCATTCGACCTGCGCGAACGCTTTGGTAGCGGATCTTATGGCGATAAATTCCAGTTGATCGACGTCATCGGCAATGGCCTGTCCAACACCCCATATCTGCTGGCCATCTGCTCCACTCCGCCACGCGAATTCAGACGCTACACCTATCCCGACGGCACGACCGCCTACACCGCCAGCGAAGGGCCTGCCGATGTCCGGGTGAAGGTACTGGATGACATCGACCAGCCAACGCCAACAGACTGTGACAAGAAGGCAGGCCAGGGCGAGTATCCGCCCCCGCTCCCGGCGCACAATGAGGCAGGCGTAGAATGATGAAGATGACGGGATACCTCCACGCGCTTCTTGCCAGTCCGGCGCTTTTCATTGCCGGTCCCACCAATGGCCAGACAGAGCAAGACCGGGTCGCTATCGCAAATGAACTGATGCTGGCGGAGGCCGACGGTGACTGGGAACGGATGCGCGCCGGGTATCTGAAGGTATCGGCCATATTGGCGGCTGACCCTAATAAACAGACAGCGGATGGACTCGCAATTCAGGCAAATCTTCAACGCATGATTGCACGGGCCACGCACGGCTCCGGCGTCGGCGACCCTTGCCCCCATATCCGTCAGGCCACCGAATTACTGAAGCAGTCGCGCGCGCAATTTTTTGTCGGTGAAAGCGAAGATCGGGACGCTGCCGGTATCATCGACGGCATTGCGCAGAATATCGGTAATGACGCAATGCGGATGAACTGCCGCCCGTCGGGCGCGGAACAACCGGCGGTGGTTGGTACGCCCGATCAGTCGATGGCAGGGACATATTATCTGTCGGGCGTGATGGAGACCGGCTCGGTCCTCAATCTGACAGCCGATGGCCGGTTTAGCTGGTCAATGAGCTATGGAGCGGTGGATCAGACGGCCGAGGGCCGCTGGGGCCGCGCGGGTGATATCATCACGCTGGCTACGGATGAGCCCTCAGCAGACAAGCCGATTTTCATACTCGACGAAGTTTTCCCCTGGTCCGCTGAAATCGAGCGGAGGATGCGCGAGCGTGAATCGATGCAACAATGGGACATATTCAATACACGCTGTCCGCCCGCCTTACGCATTCAACAAGTGCCGTCGGTGCCGTGGCCGATGAGCACCTTACCGGCCAATGCGGCGGACCGCGCAAAGGCAGCCCAGGCAAAACAGGCCGCCGAGGCTGCACGGGACAAGGCGAGCCGCGCTATTGCAAAAAGCATGGCCGCTGATGCGAGCGAAGCCGATCTTGCGGAGGCCGAGGCCGCGATATCGGCCTGGTACAGCGCAAGATATGAGATGGAGAAGGCACATAGCTTCCCTGATCTGCAACGACCCGATATCGGATCGCCGCTGATGCCGGATGAGTGCCGGATGCCGGATATCCCATCGGAAGAACCGGTTCCGGAAGCCCAATGGCGGCGCGGAATAGCAGCCGCGTTCGGCAACGCGACGCGGGACATGGTGCCTTACTATATCCAGGTGACATTCGTGTTCAGCGACGGTCACCGCGAAACCACCACGACAGGATCGAGCAGTATGGCCTTTGCGCCGCCACGCAAGGGCGCAGTAGTCGAGCAATTATTGCTGGAACTGGCGGGTCCACTGGCCCAACCGGTGACGTTGCCGGTCGAACCGGCGGCCGAAGGGGTGTTGGCAGTGCTGGTCGATACAACGCGGATCACCGCGCCGCCCTTTGAAACGATGCGTCTCGAAATCGAGGGTAGGGATCTTATTCCCGACGGTAAGCCGGATGGACGCTATATCCGCGAATGACGCGGCTATGGACGGGTGTTAGCGTCTTCCACAGCGAGGTTGTCGATCGTCAGCTCGCCGCCAGCATCATTGGCTGGCCGGGCGAAGCTGCCGGATGAACCAAACGCCACCATTCGCAACTTTTTCATGCCTTGCGGCGGTATTCTGCCCAAAGAAGGTCGAAATC
>CALRMO020000239.1:0-3215 GCA_943369235.1 Sphingomonas paucimobilis | reverse complement strand
ATCGGTTGCGAGTGGTCTTGGCCTGTCAGTTACAACATCGAGCGGTGTCACAAAAGCAGCTTTGGTCAGCTCGGCATCGCAAGCGGTCGCTGATGCTGTTTTTTCTGCGCCGCAAGGAACGGTCGCTAGCCCCGCGCGTGGCAAATTGGGCTGGGCCGTGGTCAGGGTCGACGCAGTCAATCAGGTTGCCGCAAAAACGCTTGCCGCCGCGCGTGCGGAAATTGAGGGCGAATTGTTGAAAACCCGCAGCGAGGAAATGCTGACCGAAATGACGTCGGAAATCGAGGATGCCTTCGCCGATGGCGCGACGATTGCCGATATCGCAAAGCAAAACGGCCTCAAGGTTGAAACCTCGCCGAAGCTGCTGGCAACGGGTCAGGACACCGCCAATCCGGCCTATAAGCCAATCCCTGAATTTCAGGTCATCCTGCCTGCGGCTTTCCAGCTGGAAACCAATGGTGAGGCCCAGTTGGTCGAGTTGGTTCCGGGCGAAAAGTTCGCAATAATTGCTGTCGCCGATTTTGATGAAGCCGCTCCGCCGCCGCTCGCGGCCGTGCGTCCAATCGTTCAGCAACAGTGGGCACTCGCCGAGGGTGCTAAAGGCGCGCGCGCCGCTGCCGACCGGATCCGCAAGGCAGTCGATGGCGGCCAGACGCTTCAGGCTGCGCTCGCTGCGGCCAATGTTCAGGGCAGCCTGATCGAGACCATTAACGGCACCCGCGCTGACCTGTCGCGACAGGGTCAACCCGTATCGCCGCCCTTATCGCTGATGTTCGCGATGAAAAAAGGGACCGCCAAGATGCTTCAGGGGGGCGGCAATCGGGGCTGGTATGTCGTCTATCTGACCGATGTTATCAAAGGCGATGCAAGCGCAAACGCCGAATTGCTGAAGGCGCGCAAACAGGAAATGTCCAACCTGCTTCAGCAGGAATATGGCGCTCAGTTGATTGCCGCCGCTGCAAAGGACGTCGGCGTCGAGAAAAACGAAGACGGCATCAAGGACCTGCGCACCCGCCTGACCAATCGTGACGGCAACTAAGCCAGTTCTCGTATGGCGCAAACGGATTGCCGATACCGAAACGCCGGTGTCGGCGGCGCTGAAACTGTTCGTTGCAGAACGCGGCGATTTCATTCTGGAGTCGGTCGAGGGCGGTGAAACGCGCGGGCGGCACAGCCTGATTGGCATCGCCCCCGACCTTGTGTTCCGCGCGCAAGGCGAAAACGCTGAGGTAAACCCACAGTGGCTCGCCGACCGCGGTGCATTCAAACCTGAGAGCCTGCCTGCCCTCGATGCCTTGCGTGCGCTGGTGGCGCAATGCCGCATGGATGTGCCCGAGGAACTACCCCCAGCTCTTGCGTGTCTCGTCGGTTATTTCGGCTATGAAACAATTGGCCTGGTGGAAAAGCTCCCCCGTGCGGCCCAATCGCCGCTTGAGCTGCCTGATATGGTGTTTGTCCGACCGACGGTGATTATCGTATTCGACCGCCTCAAGGACGAGATGTTTCTCGTCGCGCCTGTCTGGAGCGGCAAGGAGGACCACCGCGCTATCGAAGTAGCTAATGAAAGACTCGACGAGGCTGAGCGGCTTTTGGACAAGCCTGTGGATAAAGCTGTTGGAAATCGCGTCGAGATTGATGTCAGTACGATTGAGCTGAACCCTGCTCTTCCCGCTGGCCGCTATTTCGATATGGTGACGGCGGCCAAAGACTATATCGAGGCAGGCGATATCTTCCAGGTCGTGCTTGCGCAGCGTTTCACTGCGCCGTTCGCGCTTCCTGCCGTCGACCTCTACCGCGCGCTTCGCCGTATCAACCCCTCACCCTTCCTCTATTTTCTCGATCTTCCCGATTTCGCTATTGTCGGCTCAAGCCCCGAAATCCTTGTGCGGGCGCGCGGCGGCGAGGTAACGATCCGCCCCATCGCAGGTACGCGCCCGCGCGGAAAGAACAGCGTTGAAGACGCAGAAAACCGGGCTTCCCTGCTAACCGACGCGAAGGAGCGCGCCGAGCATCTGATGCTGCTTGATCTCGGCCGCAACGATGTGGGCCGAGTCACCAAAGGTGGAAGCGTAACCGTGACCGACAGCTATATGGTCGAATTTTACAGCCATGTGATGCATATCGTATCCAACGTCGTCGGCGAACTTGCGCCGGACAAGGACGCCATCGACGCGCTATTTGCTGGCTTCCCGGCAGGGACGGTCAGCGGTGCACCAAAGGTCCGCGCCTGCGAGATTATCGCCGAACTCGAACCCGAAACGCGCGGAGCCTATGCCGGCGGCGTCGGCTATTTTTCGCCCAATGGCGATATGGACAGCTGCATTGTGCTGCGCACGGGCATCGTCAAGAATGGCGTTCTCCACGTCCAGGCCGGCGCAGGCATCGTCGCCGACAGCGTGCCCGAATATGAACAGCGCGAGTGCGAGGCGAAGGCAGGCGCGCTGATCGCGGCGGCGCGCGAGGCGATGAAGGTCGCAAGCGAAGCAGGGTTTGGCCAATGATATTAGTCATCGATAATTATGACAGCTTCACCTGGAACCTGGTACACTATTTGATGGAGCTCGGCGCCGAGGTCGAGGTTGTGCGCAACGACGATATGTCGGCAGGCCAGGCGTTGTCTTCGGGCGCAGAGGCTTTCCTGATCTCGCCGGGGCCAAAGACGCCCAATGAAGCTGGCGTCAGCCTCGATCTGGTAGCCGCCTGTGCCGATGCTGGAAAACCATTGCTGGGGGTGTGCCTTGGGCATCAAACCATTGGCCAGCATTTTGGCGGCAATGTTGCGCGCGGAGGATTGATGCACGGCAAGACCTCGCCGGTGACTCATGACGGCAGCGGGCTGTTTGAGGGCCTGCCCTCGCCCTTCACCGCGACGCGCTATCACAGCCTTATTGTCGAGAATATTCCGGATAGCCTGGTCGTCAACGCAACGAGCGATGCCATTGGTGTTGAGGGGGGTCACGTGATGGGTTTCCGCCATGCAACGCTACCGATTCACGGCGTTCAATTCCACCCGGAAAGTATTGCGACTGAACACGGCCATGCGATGCTCGCGAATTTCATGCGGATTGCCGGTATGGCGGTAAGGGAGCGGGTGTGACCACCCTCCCCGACGCCTCCGCGCCGCTCACCGCTGACCTTGCGGCGGAGGCTTTTGCCACTATCCTCGACGGCAAGGCCGCAGCAGACGACATCCAGCATTTCCTGACTGTCATGTC
>CALRMO020000238.1:0-3219 GCA_943369235.1 Sphingomonas paucimobilis | reverse complement strand
GCGGCGAAATCCGCATTCCCGGGCTCGACGGTGCCGAGCACATCATCATCGTTCCCGAAGGCATCCAGTCGGGCAAGCAGCTACGGCAGCGCGGGGCAGGGATGCCCGTTCTGCAAGGACGCGGGCGTGGCGATATGGTGGTCCAGATCGATGTTGAGACGCCCTCGCGTCTGTCCGCGCGGCAGAAAGAATTGCTGCGTGAATTCCGCGAGACCGAAACGGGCGATGAATGCCCGCAATCGACTGGCTTTTTCGACAAGCTCAAGGGCATCTGGGACGGCATCACCGATTAAGGCATATTGCGCGCAAACCGATAAGCGGGATATTAATGCGTCACGGCGCGGTTCCGCCTGGCGCGTTTATCTCGGAACGAAGTGAGCCAATCAGCGGCTTGATGCTGGTCAGCCGCGTAGCCTCCTGATCCAGGATAGCCTCAAAAGCACTGCGTTTGAAATCGCGGATGTCACCTTCGGCAACTGAAGCACCTGACGGAAGGGAAGATAGCACGATGTCGATCAGCCGCTCCGCACCGTGCAAGCGGCCCCATAGATAGTCATTCTCGCGATAGGCGCGGCTGAAAAACGCGCCAAAATTGTTGAATTCGATGCCTTTCAACGTCGCAGCCGCCCCGCCGCTCCGGATGGCGTTGCAATCCTCTGGCGAGATGCGGTCGACCTTGACCGGATCGAATTCATCCAGCCCTTCACCTTGCAGCAATGGCAAGGTAGCGATGTCGTATAGCGGATAGCCGATATAGCCGAGCAGCATTGTCCGGCGGCTGTCGTCGGGAAGGTGCAACAGGGCATCGCACAGCAACCGGTCTGCGAGGCGATCGGTTTCTATCAGCGCACGGCGCTCTGCTAATGTGTCGAGGAACGCACCGGGACTGGAGATGCCATTCTCAACAAAAGCCGCAAAGTCGGAACCCAGAAAGTTTGAAGTCTCGCGGTCGAGAAAAAGCGAGAGGCACGCATAAATATTGTCGTGCATAATCTTGGTGCCAACGCCCTCTTCGCCATAATCGCCTTCGATTTCATGGGTCAGGCGGCGGGCGAGAAAGCGAAGGCGGCGGATGCGGAAGCGGATATCGTGATCGCGGAAAAACTGGATCGATTGCTGAGTCGCGCCAACGCCCTTTGCGCCTGCCATCGCCTCAAGCCCGCGCGCCCGGATTTCGCTCCAGATCGCTCCCCGCAAATTGCGGAAATGGTGCGATTGTCCTTCGGGATAAGCACGGCGCGCAATCGCTATAATGTCGTCGACGACGCCAGCCATTTTGAGATGACCATAAGCGGGGTAGCTATATCCGGCCGCCTGCGCGCCTTTTTCATTGGCGGTTGAACGCCATTTTGCGAGCCGCTCTGGCGTGGGTTGCGACAAAAACCATGTTTTGCCGAGCATTTTTTCGATGGTGTTCTCAACCTCTATTTGCAGGCTGTCGGTTATCTGCCGCATCCGTTCAATCCGCTCGGTCCGGCCTTCGAGTTTTTCAAGGCTGTCGCGGATCGGCTGCTCGCGCGGGATGTTCGAAGTCGCGCCGAATATCGTTGAAAAGAACCCCGGAGGTTTCATTCGCGCGCCCTCATTTGCATTCGGTCCGCCGCGTTTGCCGAACCGGAAGCTCGGACGTCCGGGCTTGGGGTCGATATACACAAATCGCCGGTCGACCTCGCGCCGGGCCGGGCGGTTGCGCAATGCCTCAATGGCCTGATTGAACGGAGCATTGGCCAATACCGAGCCGTCGATTAGCATTGTATCTGCCGCCACGCCTGCGGCAAATTGCTGGGGCAATATGCGCTGCAGGAAGTTATCACGCGTCGGCCATTCAAGTTTGCGCGCCGTGAGCTGCGCATCAATCTCATGTGCGGAAAAAGGCGGAAATGCGCCAGGAAAGCTCGCCGTGGCGCGCGACGCGAATACTAGTTCGGGAATGGCGGCCAAATCCATCCCGGCCCGACCCCGCGTCGTAAAGTCGATGGTGATACGGTGCTCGCTCTCGACGACCATCGGCGGGCTGTTGAGCATCAGCACCTGATCATGCCCGGCGAAATCAGTGACAGTGACGAACAGGTCGAGCGGCTGATGCTGCGGCAGCAACGCTTTTCCGGTCATGCCCTTGGCCATTGCTTCGAAGGCGTCGAGCAGAAGCCCCGAAAACACGCGGCCTCCGAAGGGTGGTGCGAACCATCTTGCGCGCACGAAGCGCGACAGCTTTGTCGCAACTTCCTCCTTTGCCTCGACCGCAACCGTGCGGTCGATTGCACCTCCCTTGCGTCGCAGGATCATCCAGGCAATTGGGATGGCCCAGAATTTGGAGAAGCGCGACAGCGGCCGTGCATCGGGATCAAGCAGGGTTTCGACATCGGCCTTTTCGAGCCACATGTCGGTCAGAGGCTCAAGCGATTGCCCGGTGACGATTGCCTGTGCGAGGAAAACGCCGTTGATGCCGCCTGCGCTCGATCCAGCGATGATGTCGGTGAAAATGCGAAGCTTTGTGCCCGCAACGTGTTCAATTTTGGCGATGAGGTCGCGATAAACGGCCTCGCTACCCGACGCGGGCTCGACACCGTCATGATACGCGCGGCTCGCACGGATCAGGTGCCAGATTTCACGGGTAACGCCGTGCATATAAATCGCAAGGCTGACCCCACCGTAGCAGATGAGCGCCAGCCTGAGTTCCTTTTCCCGCATATTACCGGTTTGGCAGGGACGGAAGGGTGGTGCAAGAGGGGGCGCCTAGCTAAATACCCCGTTCCGGTCGACCGAAACGGGGCATTTTGGCTTTATTACGCCCTGATGCGCGACGACGAATGGCCGCCATGCCGGTACAGAATATCCTGAGCGGTCGAACGATCGATCCTGTCGGTATGTACGGTGACCAGAACGCCGCCGCTCTTCAGATGCTCGCCATAATAAGACGCATCATCGTCGCTGACGCCATGTTTCTTGAGGGCTTCGTTGAAAGTCCCAGCCGCAGCACCGGCAACCGCGCCAATGGCCATGGCTTCCGGCACAGCGGTTGCCGCAATTGCACCAAGCGCAGCAAGCGGACCGACACCTGGGATCGCCAGCGCCGCCACACCCAGGCCAGCGCCGAGTGCTCCGCCCCCCAAAATCCCGCGAAGGATATTGGTGTGCTCTTCGTCGGTAATCTCACCGCCGCCTTCGCGGGTCGTCATCGTTCCTTTGGATTGAGCGATAATCGAAAGATCGGCGTCG
>CALRMO020000237.1:0-3221 GCA_943369235.1 Sphingomonas paucimobilis | reverse complement strand
CGGCTGAACGTGATGAAATAGGCGCCGCCGTCATTGTCGCGCGTACCGCCCAGAACATGCTCGCCAGCGCGGATCTGGTGTTCGGCATTGTAACCCGACCTGCGCGCCCGTGTGTAATAATAATCTATCACGTCCTGCATTGCGGCGGATGTTGTGAAGGTTGCAACTCGAATATCGCAAATCCCACCATCGACTCCGCCCGCTTCCTTGACCCGGCCGCGAGGATAAACGGGAAACTCCGGCGGCATCCGCGACGCCCAGCTAGCACCATATTGCAGCTTCGCATCGCACGTGCCCTTACCACGAGTCACACCCTGATCAGCCGCAAGCGCACCCAACGTCACGGCGCGCTTTGCACCGCAATCCGTGCAATCTTCCGCTGACACGATCGACGGTTTTGGCGCACGCAATAGCTTGGCGCTATCCAGCGCCTCGATTGACGCATCGCCGTCATAACCGCTCTCCGCCGGGATCGCTCCCGAAAGCGGCTTGTCGGCTGCCTTGATGGTGTTCACATTTGCGCTGTCGGTAAGGTCGGGATCGACAAGTATGCGGTCGTTGAGCGCTGCATTCATCTCGGGATCGGTGCCTTTGCCGACCAGTTTACTGTCGAGATCGGCAACCGCCGCCTCGTCGCTTGTTTTGCTGCCGCATGCGGTCAACGGTAACGCAAGAGCCAGCCCAAGTAATAATGGCATGGTGAGGCGCGGAAAGGCACGCATTAGGCTGGCTCCTGTGATTTCATGATATGACGCTGCGTCGGCTCACGATCAAAAGCTAGCATGAAAAATGGTTAATCCGGCACGCTAATGGACATTGGCCTTGCCCGAGCAACCTGCTGTGCCAGCGCGGGACAGCCCCGTGGTACAGGTTAACGCAGTTTGCGAACGCGCCTTACCTGACTGCGCCGCGATAGCTGATCGTACGTTTGGCTCCTGGCGCAATGGCATCGGCAAATACCCAGCGGACGTGCGTGACGTCTTCGGCGGTGGCCGATCGTTCGACCTCTGCGGTGCCAGCGGCATCTTTGGCCTTCACCTTCAACGTCGCCAACTTGCCCCAATTCGTACCGCCGTCGACAGAGACTTCGGCCCAGTCCTCCGCGACCGACGTAAACTTTACGGCCGCAGGCATTGGATTGGTCGCACGGAAACCAGCCGCTGGCTGCGAACCCGTGTTGGTCACCTCCAGCGTGAAAACCACGGTATCGCCCGGGACGACAGCCACATCTTTCGGCGTATACAGCGTTATTTTTTCCTTCCCGGCGGCATCGGTTTCAACCCGTTCGATTTTCACATCACTGGTTAAGGTCACCGGCGATGATGCTGCCGCTTGTGCATAGGCTGCCATTGGTGCGAGGAGGGCAGTTACCGGGGCGCTCGCAAGGATAACCGTCGCCATTGCTTTTGAAATCGTCGAAATCATCTGTGTTCCACCATATGCTTGGGGTCATTCGCTACGGGATGTTTATCCACCGTCCATGGTTAACAACTGGTGAAAATTTCGCCGGGCTTCGGCGAAATGCTGTAAAAATCAGGCTCACCGCCTTTTCACCGAATTCTGAAATTTCAAATAGCAATTGCACCACCGGATTGTTGGACGACCGAACTCCCAAGAATCTCTGCCACGCGCCACTATCGCAATTTTGTTAGCGTTATCGTAACCAAGCCGGTTTAGCTTCTCTTTCCCATGACACATATCAATTTTACATCCTTTGACATGCGTTGATGGCGATGGGTGTGTCACGTCTGTTCAGAGGGAAATTGGAAGCCGGGCCAGGTCAGTCGGCCGATCGCGGATCGGTCGCAATAATCCGGCCCGGAGATAGTAGCCGCAGGCTCGAAGTGCTTGACGACTTCGAACATGCCGGGATCGGTTGGCTATGGGCAACAGACGAAAAACTGCGCCTTATATATATTTCGGAAAACGCCGCAGCAAAACTTGGTACGCCTATCGACGAAATGCTGGCGCTGCCACTTACCCAACTTTTCGAAGCTGCCGCCGAAAGCACCGGCGATCGATCTGCACGGCCGCTTAACTTTCAGCTCAATGCGCGCAACAAGATAATCGATCAGATCGTCCGTTTTGTACCGGGCGAAATCCAACGCGAGAGCCGCGCGGCGTGGTGGTCAATCTCGGGTCATCCCAAGTTCGATAAATCCGGCAAATTCGAGGGGTATCGCGGAAGCGCGAAAGATATAACCGCTGAATATGAGCGCCAATTGGTCGATTCACGGTTGGCTGAATTCGATTCGTTAACCGGGCTGGCCAATCGCCACCGCATGGACAAAAAGCTGGAGAGCATTCTTGCAGCCTATAAAGCGGCGAAGCGAAGTTGTACGCTTGTCATGCTCGATCTCGACCGGTTCAAGCATGTTAACGACACGCTGGGGCATCAGGCCGGCGATGATTTGCTGTGCCAGGTTGCCCGAAGGCTCGAGCGTGTAGTCGGGGGTCGAGGTGAAATCGGACGGCTGGGTGGCGACGAATTTCAGATCATTCTGCCGGACCTCGACGACCGTGGCAAATTGGGGGAACTTGCTGGTAAAATAATCCAGATTTTGTCCCAGCCTTATGTCATCGACGACAAACGCGCGGTCATCGGGACATCCATCGGTGTTGCGATCTCGCCTTATGATGGCATTGAAAAGCTCGACCTTGTTCACAACGCGGACCTCGCGCTTTATGCGGCGAAAAACGGCGGTCGCGGACAGTTTCGTTTCTATTCCGCCGACCTGAAGGATGAGGCCGAAGAACGCAGCGTACTCGAAGAAGGCTTGCGCGATGCGCTGGCCGCAGGCGAACTCGAACTGCATTATCAACCCGTTGTTCGAACCGAAGACAATATGGCGGTGACCTTTGAAGCCCTGATGCGGTGGGATCATCCTGAGCGCGGGCCGATCAGTCCGGCCGTGTTTGTGCCGATTGCCGAAGAATCCGACCTCATCAATCAGCTTGGTGCCTGGGCGCTGCACCGGGCGTGCATGGACGCGATGGCCTGGCCGAAATCGGTCCGGGTCGCGGTCAACGTATCGGCCGCGCAATTTGCCCATTCCGGCCTGATCGATGTGGTTACGCACGCGATCGAGACTTCCGGAATTGAGCCGGGTCGCCTTGAGCTGGAACTGACCGAAAGCGTGTTCATGGGCGACGGCGATACCGTCGATGACATTTTCCGCGCGCTCAAGAACCTGGGCGTTCGCCTCGCCCTCGACGACTTC
>CALRMO020000236.1:0-3237 GCA_943369235.1 Sphingomonas paucimobilis | reverse complement strand
GAATAAATGAGCGGCCATTGCATCAATATACCGCTGCATTTCGGTGATTGGCTTATTCAAAAATTCGGCATAGGGAAGCGTGTCGTCTATACCAATCGGACTTAATCGACCAGCATTCTGCCGGACCAGCGCGCCAACCATAATAAGAGGATCTAAAATGTAGTTCTCTAAGCCGTCCCGCTCCGAATTTCCAAGTACGAACACGCGCTCATCGGGACGGTTCTTCGCATCGAAGTCGATTAGACCAAACACAGAACTATTTCCGGATTGAGCGAGGCTTTTCACCAGCCCAATAACGACGGCTTTTCCGGTGTTTACGTCTGTTCCGCCTGATGATTTCTTACCTGTAGCCACAAACTCGAGTGATCGTTCGCTATCGATGCTAGATCGAAGTTGCTTAAACAAAGAACCCAAAATTTCCGCATCGTTGGGGCTTTCAACCAAAACCTGACGCCGTCCGTCAAATGAAACGGCTAACGTCGGAACGCCTTCCGTCAAAATGTTCAGCGCTTTGGCTTTTGTCGTTTTCGAAAGCCCTTCAGATCCGGATGACATCACAAAAACAGAATCTTCAGGTGCAAGCGCCACGGTTGACGGGGAATGCGTTGTCATTATGACGCCGACCGACAACCTATCAACCAGTGTTTCAGCAATCGTTTCAAGCAAACTTCGAGACATTGACGGATGCAGAGTTGCATCGATCTCATCAAAAAGCATTAACTTTGGCAGCATTGGCAAAATCTTAGAATCGCTTGCGTGATAAACACAGATCGCAAGCGACATTAGAATTTTCTCACCAGATGAAAGCTCACCGTAATTTATCTGCGCATCGGATTTACGCTTGTGTAAAGTCGGATGGAACGGGCCCGGTCGGTCATCTAGCGGCTGCGAAACATAGAAATCCAAACCGGCCCTACGGATAACCCGATTTACAAAATCCCACGGCGGTTCGCCATAAGTCGTCAGAAATTGTGCTTCAGTTAAACAGTGCTCAGTTGAGCGGCCTGTTTCTTTTCGCCAAGCCGCCATGTCGTTGTAAAGCTTTGTATCCCGGTACTGAACAAAAATGCGCCCAAACTGTTGCTGAAAAATGTCAGACTGACCCCAAAACGGCACACGCGGAGATGTTATCTCAGACTCGTTAAGAGCGATTATAGGGTAACCAAACATTTCAGCAACCGCTCGACTATGCGCTACGCACATCGGCCCATATTGCGCTGCCAAAGTTGTTTCAAACTCCACAAATAATGCTGCGATCTGCGATTCTATCGTGTGCTCAATCGTGCCGTCGGTGCAGTATTCCTTAATCTTCGAATTTTTTAAACGCATAAATGACGAGGGGTTTTCCAAGTACCTGCTTGGAGCGTCCGTCTGTCGAACAATGTTTCGAATTTTTTCACCAAAATTATGCTGGCTCCGACAAGTATTCAACTGATCGAAAACAGATTTTTTCTCGGCTTGAATTTGGTCGGGATTTGCAGCGCCCGGATCGTTAGGCGTCAGCGAGTTCCAATCATGGAATCGAATATCTGACGGAGCCAGTTGTCCGATGCCATTGGCGTCCACATAGATTTTGTGTGCTTCAATTGCCCTTAACAGATGCGTTTTTCCCGACCCATTGCGACCAGTAATTACTGTTAGGCTGGGCAATTCAACTTGTGGAAACGACGTTATCGACAAATGAGCTGAACCGAATCTCAGCTTCATATCATGCCCCCAAAGATTTCTAAGGCTCACTCACTAGCGTCGAACGACTTCTTACTCAATCTTTTCCCAAAATGCCGTCTCCAGCCGGTCCGCAAACTATATTTTGATCAGCGCCGCCGCCTTCACACCCCTGCCCCCACCGCCTTGCCCAACGCCTCCTGCGCCCATGTGTTCAGGCTCTTGCCCGCAAGCTTTGCTGCAATCGCCGCTTGCGCGTGCAGTTCGGGCGATACGCGGAACATCAGCTTGCCCGAATAGGGTTTTTCCGGCTGCTTGCCTGCCTTGGCGCAAGTTTCCAGATAATCGTCGACCGCCTCATGAAAGGCGGCGATCAGGTCATCGACGGTATCGGCATGAAAGCCGACGCCATCCTCTATTCCGGCGACACGCCCGAAGAAAATGCGGTCGTCAGCGTCGAATTCGACGCGCGCCTTATAGCCTTTGTAACTCAATATATCGCTCATGGTTTTACTCCCAATCTCACCAGATATGCGCGGGCGGCGCGGACCTGATAGCGTTTGGCCTCTTTTGCAGGATGCGGGCGGTGAAAGCTTTCGATCATGCCGTCCTTCTCAAACCGGACGCGCGAACCATTGCCTTCAATCACACGGCACCCTGCCGCTTTCAGCAGATTCTCAATCGCCGCCCATTCGATATTGGCGGGCGCTGGATCGGCAAAGACGGATTTCAACGTTTTTGCCTGTTTGCTATTCATGCTTGCATAATATGATAGCATTTAGGGAAAGTAAATAGCGTTGAGCTTAAACAAAAAGGGGCCTCCGAAGCGACCCCTTTCCTCTCCTCACCTTTGCGGTGTTGTAACTAGTCCTTCAGGAACGCAGGAACACGCTCGGGCTTGCCGCCGCCTTGTTATAGCTTATTCTTAGCGCAGTCATCCAACCCAACGAGCGGAACGCGCGCCTATGCCCAAACTAAAAGTCTTCCGTACTTCGACGGGCTTTCACGATGCCTATGTTGCTGCGCCCAGCCAGAAGGCGGCGCTGGCGGCTTGGGGGGTTGAGGGCAATCTGTTTGCGCAGGGTCTCGCCGAGCAGGTTACCGACGAAGCCTTGATGGCGGAAGCGATGGCGCAGCCGGGCGTGGTGATCCGGAAACTGCGCGGGACCGAGGCCGAGCATTTTGCGGCGCTTGGGGCCCCGCCGAAAAAAAGAAAGCCGAAGCCGGCGGCCGAAACGCAAGCCCCCTCGCCACCTTCGAAACCAGCAAAGCCGAAAGCACCCAAGCCGAAACCCAAACCGCGTCCAGGCCGCGACGCGCTCGACGCCGCCGACCTTGCGCTCGAACAGGCCATTGCCGAACAGAAGGCAGCGGTGGCCGAACTCGACGAACAGATCGAAGCGCTGCGCAAGCAGCGCCGCCAGCTTGAGCAAACACACCAGCAGGAACGGGCAAGCCTTGAAAAGCAGGCGAAACGTGAACGCTCGCTTTATGATGCTGCGATGGAGCGGTGGCGCGGTTAGGCCCAACGAAAAAGGGGCCGCCGCAGCGACCCCTTTCCTCTCCCGCCTT
>CALRMO020000235.1:0-3241 GCA_943369235.1 Sphingomonas paucimobilis | reverse complement strand
CCCCGACTGAACGAGAATTATATCAGCTCGGTCATATCATTATATGCTATATTTTCGGCGTTATTAATAAATGCTCAAATTGGGTTGTATTCGATATTCAGATCGTGGGAAACTCATAACGAGCCAACGCCGACAAAAAATGACAAAATTCGTATTTCTCGTATGAAATCACGGAAGAAACTCGTCAAAGATCTCAACGTAAATCTTTCATATCTAATCGTTTTGTCAACGATAGCGTTGTGTATTTGTTTCTTATTTATAATTTTCGACTTTAACAGGAAAATCGAAGACGTTGTTCTAATCACCTTAGCCGCTCATTTTGTAATGACGCTTTTGATGGCGATTAAGCGAGTGCATGTTATGTTCGATGGCGAATATCAATATGATGCTTAGTGCAATGCGCAATTTCTAATATTCGAGTTCTAAAGCTCACCGCCCCTGCGCACGCCATCTCCTCACAACCCGCTCCAATATCTCGCTTTCGCCGCCGGTTTCCTGCCATAGCTGGCTGAAGAGCGGGTCTTCGGATGCCGGGCGTTTTTCTTCTTCGAGATTGTCGAGCGCGACGCGGATGGGGATCGACACACCCTCGCCGCAGATGATGCATTCGCGGTTGCGCAAGGCGGGAATGGAATCGAGGAAGCCGCGCGCGCCTTCGGGCATTGCGGCGCGGACGAAGGCCTGGTCGCGGTCGTTGTTGAGGCGCATCGAGATGATCGTGCCGCACTGCGACAATACGCCTTCGGCGAGGTCGGACGGACGCTGTGTGATCAGGCCGAGGGATACGCCATATTTGCGGCCTTCCTTGGCAATGCGCTCCAGGATCGAGCGCACAGCGCTGGCTTTCGAGACGCGGTCGGACGGAATGTAGCGGTGCGCTTCCTCGCAGACGAGGAGGATCGGCCTTTGCGGTTCGTTGCGCGACCAGATGGCGTAGTCGAAGACGAGACGGCTGAGCACGGCGACCACGGTCGAGGTAATGTCGGAAGGCACGCCCGAAACGTCGATGATGGAAATTGGCTTGCCGCCGCTTGGAAGCCGGAAAATCTTGCCGACAAATTCGGCCATTGTGTCGCCGACGAGCATTCCTGAAAACATGAAATTGTAGCGCGGGTCGGCCTTCAGCTCGTCGATCTTGCCCTTTAGCCGCATGAACGGCGCGCTGTTCGTCGCCTTGTCGAGCTTGCCCATTTCGGTCTGGATGATGTTGGTGAGGTCCGACAGCAGATAGGGTATCGGCGCATCGACGGTCAGCTTGCCGATGCTTTCGGCGATCCGGTTCTTGCCGCGCGCCTGCAACAGGCAACGCGCCAAAATGTCGCTGTCGATCTGCTTGTCATCGCCATTTGAGGTGACGAACACTTCGACATGCTCGGCAAAGTTCATCATCCAATAGGGCATGGCGAGGTTGTTGACGTCGAACAAAGCGCCGTTGGTCTTGAACGCCGCAGAATATTCGCCGTGCGGGTCGATCATCACGATATGGCCTTCGGGCGCGATGTCGCAGATCTTGTGCAAAATGAGCGCGGCGCTCGTCGATTTACCCGTTCCGGTCGAGCCCAACAGCGCGAAATGCTTGCCGAGCATGGCGTCCACATAGAGCGCGCCGCGAATGTCTTTGGTCGGAAACACCGTGCCGATTTCGACATGCGCTCGGGCGTCGGCGGCGTAGACCTGCTTCATGTCAGGGCTGGAGACGGCATAGACTTCGCTGCCGGGAACCGGATAGCGCGTCACGCCGCGGCGGAAATTGTAGATCTTGCCAGTCAGTTTTTCCTCGTCGCCCTCGCCAAGGAAATCTACCGCAGCAAGGATAACGCCGGGTTCGCGATCGTGAAGCTTTTGCGTGCGGATGCTGGCGAGCAGCCAGGTGTTGCCGACGCGGATTTTGATCTGGCTACCAACCTGTCCGGCCATCGCGATGCTGGGGTCGCTTTGGCTCATCAATTCGTTCAGGATGGCTGAATCGAGCGTGACTTGCGATCCCGAGCCAGCGATTTCCATGACGAAGCCGATATGGTGGAGTGCCGGGCCATTCATGGGCGGACGCACAGGAGCGGGTTCCGCCTGACGCATTGGAGACATTGCAGGCGGTGCTATCGTGGGGGGCGCGCTGGATGGCGTGGCCGATGCACCCGAATTCTCGGCCGGGGAAGCGGGCGAGAACTGATGATTTCCGGTAATATCCATTGCTCGCGAGGTCCCTGTTCCAAATCAGACACAGGAATTACAGCCAGAAGGTAAAAATATATTTACTATCGTCGGGCGTGGCGCGCCATCAAAGTCGCTGGAAAATATAGCCCGCGAACCAGCCAAGCAGCAGAGACACCAGCACCGCCATCGCACCGTAAAACAGCGAGTAATCCTGCGCCAATATTGTCACCAGTTGCTCGAACCCGGTCTTGCGAATGCGGACCTCGACATTGTCGTCGGCCACGATCACCCGGCCATTGCGGATCAGCAAGGTTTCGGCGGTATAGGTGCCGACAGGAACGCTCGACGGGATGTTCAGGCGCGCGCGATACAGCACCTGATCGGTGATTTCGACGGTCCCGGCCTCTTGCCTGAAAAGACCGCCGCGCTCTTTCAGATCGACGAGCCCTGCAACGAAGCGGCGCTGTTCCTTCGCATCGACTTCGCCGCTGGGCGATAGCTGCAATTTGTCGAGGCCGAGTTCGTAAATCGCGGCGGTCTTGTCATCGACGATAGCGTCGAGCGGGCGCGACGAGGCGATGGCGTAATAGGCCGGAACCGACCGGAAATCGGTGCTGTCGGCGTTGATCCAGATGCCGGCGATTTTCTGCTTCTCGCGCAGGGTTATCGGCCGGGTTGGGCCGCGCAACACAACGGCGACATCGATCTGGCCTTCGGGCGCAACCCCGCGCGGGTAGATTATGGCACCGAACAACAGCATTTCGGCGCCGGTGAAGCCCGACTTGATATCGATCTGCCGCTGCGACACGTCGGGCACGAGCTTGGGCACATTTTGCGCCCATGCACCGACCGGCAGCAGCATAAACAGAAGTGCGAGCAGCCGGATCATATCGCCTGAACCGTGTAGATTTCGTCGGGTCGCCAGCCAAGCCCGAGCGCCATGCGGATCGCCACCAGAAGCACGATTGCCGCCAGAAACAGCCGCAGATATTCCGGCTTCATCCGTTGCGCCAGCCGCGCGCCGATTTGCGCGCCGATGACGCTGCCGATCAGCAGAAATACCGCGAGCACGATATCGACGGCCTTC
>CALRMO020000234.1:0-3259 GCA_943369235.1 Sphingomonas paucimobilis | reverse complement strand
GTGGCGCTTCTTAATAATACGCTTTTTGGTACCATTGCCGCCATTGTAATTGGCGGATGGTTAATGCGTAATGTCGCGCCGTATCCGGGTTCAGAAGGGTTGGCCTCAACTTTACCATCCATTGGCGTGGCGTTTGGTGGACTACTCATCATCTTCGTATTTGGTCGGATTTCTTATAATCGCGCCAATCTGTCGGCTGGATTTGTATTGACAGCGATATGGTTTTTTATAATTTCTGTACTTGTTCAGCGCCACCAACAGCTGAGAATTGGTATCGTGCCGCTGGGAGACGTGACGCAAATCCAAGAGATTCCCAATGTTTCCTGGCAGGTCCTTCAATCGTCCGATCAGGATATCAGCAATATCGATGCGATCGCCATCGACCTGCGAGTCGATCTGACGGACGATTGGGATCGTCGATTAGCAGATTATGCCCTGCAGCGGGTGCCGGTTTACCACACAAAGCACCTCATTGAATCCCTGACCGGCCGGGTGGAACTCGAGCATCTGTCCGAGAACAGTTTTGGATCACTGGAGCCTCGACCGGACTATATGATGCTGAAATTCGCGGTCGACTGGATCGCGGCGCTGGTTCTTGGCCTTACTCTTCTGCCCGTTATGCTTTTCATTGCCCTGTTAATCAAAATGACATCCAAAGGACCAGCGCTGTTTCGGCAGCAGCGGATCGGATATCAGGGCAAGCCCTTCACTGTGTATAAGTTTCGCACCATGAAAGTCGCGTTGGACAATGCCGGCGACGCACGGAACTTGGCGATCACCCGCGAAAAGGACGACCGGATCACGACATTAGGCCGGTTCTTGCGCAAATCCCGCCTCGACGAGCTGCCGCAGATTCTCAACGTTCTGAAGGGCGAAATGAGCTGGATCGGCCCGCGCCCGGAAGCGGAAGTCCTGTCGCGCTGGTACGAGCAGGAAATCCCTTTTTACCGCTATCGCCATATCGTGCGGCCCGGGATCGCGGGCTGGGCGCAAGTCTGCCAGGGACATGTTGCTGAAGTCGATGACGTCCGCAGCAAGCTGCACTATGATTTCTACTATATCAAACGCTATTCGCCCTGGATTGATTTGCTGATCGTCATACGCACCGTGCGGACGATGATGACAGGTTACGGTGCACGATAACGTTCGAAAAATCGTGGATCTGTCACGGAATAGGTGGTCATGAATAGCTTCGTTCATCAATTGGCTGATGTTCAATCACCGTCGATCGGCGAGGGCACTCGGGTCTGGCAGTTCTGCGTTATTCTGCCAAAGGCAGTAATTGGGCGGGAATGCAATATATGCGCGCATGTTCTGATTGAGAATGACGTGCGCATTGGCGACAATGTCACCGTTAAGAGCGGGGTGCAGCTCTGGGATGGTATTACGCTTGAAGACAACGTGTTCGTCGGACCCAACGTCACGTTCACTAACGATCTGAATCCGCGATCAAAGGTCTATCCTGAGCGCTTCGCGCGCACCAGTGTGAGGCGCAACGCCTCTATCGGTGCCAACGCCACGATCCTCCCTGGCGTCGAGATTGGTGAACAAGCCATGATTGGCGCAGGTGCGGTGGTGACGCGCTCCGTGCCAGATTATGCCATCGTAGTCGGTAATCCTGCCACCATCATCGGCTATACCAATACCAACGTGCCGCAACCCGAACGATCGGCCAGTGTCACGGGCGGCGATCCCGTTACAACCAAAAGCATGGTACCTGGCGTGGAGTTGCTCACGCTTCGCATGGCGGCTGACATGCGCGGCAAGCTCGCCGTAGGGCAGGTTGGGGACGGGCTGCCGTTCGTGCCGCAGCGCATGTTCATGGTATATGATGTTCCGAGCCGCGAGACGCGCGGTGAACATGCGCATCGCGAATGCCACCAGCTGCTGATGTGCGTTCATGGGCAGTGCGTGGCGGTCGCGGATGATGGCCGTAAGCGTCAGGAGTTTCTGCTCGACGCCAGTCACAAGGCGCTTTACATGCCGCCGCGTATTTGGGGCACGCAATATCGCTACAGCGAGGACGCGGTGCTCGTTGTACTGGCGTCGCATGCTTATGATCCGGCGGATTATGTGCGCGACTATCGAGAGTTTCTGACCATGGTCGAGGCGGGCACTTGGTGATGCCTATCCCTTTTCTTGATATGCGCGGCATCACAGCCGCGATGCGCGAGGATCTGATCGCGGCCGCGACGCGGGTGATTGATTCAGGCTGGTTCGTACTCGGCGAGGAAGTCGTCCAGTTCGAGCGTGATTATGCCGTTTATTGCGAGACACAGCGGTGTGTCGGCGTGGCCAATGGTCTGGAAGCGCTGACGCTAGCCTTGCGCGCGCTGGATATTGGCCCTGGTGATGAGGTGATTGTCCCGGCCAACACCTATATCGCCACATGGTTGGCAGTCAGCCATGTCGGTGCGCGTCCAGTGCCAGTGGAGCCGGACGAGCGGACCTACAACATCGATCCCGCGCGTATCGCGGCTGCGATAACGCCGCGCACTCGCGTGATCCTACCCGTCCATCTTTATGGGCAGCCTGCCGATCTCGATCCCATTCGGGATATTGCCCGGCACCATGGCCTTAGTGTGCTCGAAGACGGTGCGCAGGCCCAGGGTGCTCGCTATCAGGGACGACGACTTGGTGCGGAACAGTCACTGGTCGCGTGGAGTTTCTACCCCGGCAAGAATCTCGGCGCTCTGGGGGATGGCGGCGGAATCACCTGCGGCGATGATGCGTTGGCCGACAAGGTGGCGGCATTGCGCAACTACGGCTCAAAGGTGAAATATCACAATGAGGTAATCGGCTATAACAGCCGCTTGGACGAGATTCATGCCGCGTTTCTGCGCGTGAAGCTCGCACGGCTCGATGCCGACAATGCGCGGCGTCGTGATATTGCCGCCCACTACACGGCCGGGCTTGCCGCAACGGGCCTGACTTTGCCATTTGTGCCGAACTGGGCCGACCCGGTGTGGCATCTGTATGTTGTGCGCCATCCTGACCGTGCCGCGTTCGTTGAACGACTGAGCGGGGAGGGGATCGGCACGGTGATCCATTATCCGATCCCGCCGCATCTCCAGCCTGCCTACGCCGATCTGGGGTATGGTGATGGCGATTTGCCGATCAGCGAGGCAATCCATCGTGAGGTCGTCAGCCTACCGATCGGCCCGACCATGTCGGACGAGCAGGTCGAGGGTGTGATCGCCGCAGTTAATCGCCTGGCCTGATCAAGTCCTGTGTCGCTGATCCGAACAAGTGCCCTGAA
>CALRMO020000233.1:0-3281 GCA_943369235.1 Sphingomonas paucimobilis | reverse complement strand
CAAAGTTCGTGAATGGGCTGCTGGATGCCGTGGCCAAAGATGTGCGTGGTTAATCCAGCCGTTTGCAATTTCCTGTTCGTCACCCCCGCGCAGGCGGGGGCCTATCACCTGAACTTTCGGTTTAGGCTGACAAGGCAGGTGATGGGTTCCCGCCTGCGCGGGAATGACGATAGTTTTTGATCAGAAATGCTTTGACCACAGAATCCGCCTTCATCGAATTGATGCGGTCGATGGCGACCGATCCGGCAGCGCGCGGGTTGCTGGATGACACAGCGGTGATCGAGCTGGGGAATGAAAGCCTGATCATAACACACGACATGATGGCCGAGGGTGTTCATTTCCGCTCGAACGCCGACCCCGCCGACGTGGCCTGGAAACTGGTGGCGTCGAATTTGTCCGATCTTGCGGCCAAGGGCGCGCGTCCTTGTGGCGTATTGTTGGGCTTCATGTTGGGCGATGACGAATGGGATCGGCGGTTCGCGGGCGGACTGGAAACCGTTCTGATACATTATGGCGTTACGCTTTTGGGCGGCGACACTGTGACAAACCGGGGAGACAAGCGCGCGTTCGGTCTGACGGCAATCGGTACGGCAACGCATCGCCCCGTTCCGTCGCGCAGCGGAGCGCAGGCGGGCGACCTTTTATATGTCACAGGTACGCTGGGTGATGCGCTGGCGGGGTTCGAGTTAATCGATGCCGGTTTCGACGAAGTCGGACCGCTTGCCGCCGCATTTAACCGGCCTGAGGCCAGGCTGTCGGAAGGGCAATTGCTTGCCCCGCTGGCGCACGCCATGATGGACATCTCGGACGGCCTGCTGCTCGATGCAGAGCGTTTGGCGAGCGCAAGCAAGGTTGCAATTTCCATCGACCTCGCGCTGATCCCGCTGTCCCCGTTATATGTCAGTTATCGCGGCGATACGCAGGAGAGCCGGATGCAAGCGGCAACCTGGGGCGACGATTATCAGTTGCTGTGCGCAGCGCCGCCAGGTGCCGGGCTGCCAGGTTTCGCCACGTGCGTAGGACGGATTACCGACGGTGGTGGCTTGCGGTTGGAATTCGACGGGCAGCCGGTCGATTTGCCGCCCTCATTGGGCTATCACCACAGCCAATAAAAGGCGCTCAAATGCTTGGCTTTTTAGGGTTGCGTTCCGGCAGTATGCCACCCTATAGCCAGCCGGGTTGTCCGTCATCCTTGGCGGGCGGAGAGAGTATTTCTAACAAAGAAAATCGGGGAAGGGACAGACATGTCTTTGTCAATTATAGCCATATTGTGCGGACTCGTTGCCGTGCTTTATGGAATTATTACTAGCCGGTCGGTGCTTGCTGCATCCGCCGGGACGCCGCGGATGCAGGAAATTGCAGCTGCTATCCAGGAGGGTGCGGGGGCATATCTCACCCGTCAGTATCGCACTATCGCCATTGTCGGCGTGGTCGTAGCGGTACTTGTCGGCCTGTTTCTTGGACCACTTTCGGCGGTCGGCTTCGTACTTGGCGCGGTTCTGTCGGGCGCGACCGGCTTTATCGGGATGAACATCTCGGTCCGGGCCAACGTCCGTACGGCGCAGGCGGCGAGCGAAAGCCTTCAAAAAGGTCTGACGATGGCGTTCAACGCTGGCGCCATTACCGGAATGCTGGTTGCTGGTCTTGCGCTGCTCGCGATTGCAGGCTTCTTTTACTACCTGACTGAAATCGCAATGAATGCGCCGGACAGCCGCACGGTCATCGACGGACTCGTCGCGCTCGCGTTCGGTGCGTCGCTGATCTCGATTTTCGCGCGTCTGGGCGGAGGTATCTTCACTAAGGCCGCTGACGTCGGCGCCGATCTGGTCGGCAAGGTCGAGGCTGGTATTCCAGAGGATGATCCCCGCAACCCGGCAACTATTGCCGATAATGTCGGCGACAATGTCGGCGATTGCGCCGGTATGGCCGCCGACTTGTTCGAAACCTATGTCGTGACCATCGGTGCGACGATGGTGCTAATCGCATTGCTGGTTGCTTCGACCGGCGCTGCGTTGCTTGGGCTGATGTCGTTACCACTGGTTGTCGGAGGTATCTGCATCCTGACCTCGATTTTGGGAACGTTCTTCGTCCGGCTGGGCGGAGGTACCAACATCATGGGCGCGATGTACAAGGGATTCCTTGTCACGGCGATCTCGTCCATTCCAGCCATTTATTACGTCACCTGGCAGACGCTGGGCCGCGATATGAATGCTGAATTCGCGCTGAAGGCAGGCGGCTCTTCGTTCACCGGCATGGCGCTATTCTGGTCGATGATGGTCGGTCTGGCGGTTACCGGTCTGTTGGTCTGGATCACCGAATATTATACCGGCACCAACTATCGTCCGGTGCGCTCGATTGCCAAGGCATCGGAAACAGGACACGGCACCAACGTCATTCAGGGACTGGCGATCAGCCTTGAATCGACCGCGTTGCCGACGCTCGTAATCTGTGTCGGCATCATTGTCTCGTTCATGCTTGCGGGCCTTATCGGTATTGCGTTTGCCGCAACGTCGATGCTGGCACTCGCGGGCATGGTCGTGGCGCTCGATGCATATGGTCCAGTGACGGATAACGCAGGCGGTATCGCCGAAATGGCGGAAATGGATGCTTCGGTCCGTGAAAAGACCGATGCGCTCGACGCGGTTGGTAATACGACCAAGGCCGTGACCAAGGGATATGCCATCGGTTCGGCGGCTTTGGCGGCGTTGGTGCTGTTCGGTGCCTATAATGCCGACTTGCTGTTCTATGCCGACCGTCTGGGCATTTCAGAAGGCGTCGATTTCACGCTGATGAACCCATATGTCATCGTCGGCTTGTTGCTCGGTGCGTTGCTACCTTATCTCTTCGGAGCGATGGGCATGACTGCAGTCGGCAAGGCGGCTGGTGAAGTGGTGAAGGACGTTCGCGACCAGTTCGCCAACAATCCCGGCATCATGAACGGCACTTCGAGGCCCGATTATGCGCGCACCGTTGACCTCGTCACCAAGGCCGCAATCCGCGAGATGATTATTCCGTCATTGCTGCCGGTATTGGCACCGATTGCGGTTTACTTCGTCATCAGCTGGGTAGCCGGACCTGCTCAGGGCTTTGCCGCCCTGGGCGCGCTTTTGCTTGGCGTTATCGTTGGCGGTCTGTTCGTGGCAATCTCGATGACTTCGGGCGGCGGCGCATGGGATAATGCCAAGAAGTACATCGAAGACGGCAACCACGGCGGCAAGGGTTCGGAAGCCCACAAGGCAGCCGTGACCGGCGACACTGTTGGCGATCCTTACAAGGACACG
>CALRMO020000232.1:0-3311 GCA_943369235.1 Sphingomonas paucimobilis | reverse complement strand
TGAAACTCGACTTGGAAGCTTGTATATCGATTTCGACCAAAAACGTCTTTATAGTGGACAATACCTCTACCAAAAACAACCGCGCCGCCCTGTATAATCGCGTCAAAAACAGGTCGCGGAAGAGGCTCGCCCATTTCCAGTTCTATATGAGCGGGACTATCTGGGTGAATCGTGATCGAAGGTCGCTTCTCATCGTACAACTTTGGCACCGGGTGGTTTGACCAATCCCAATCGGGCGGACGAACAACAATGCTACTTTCGATTGCGCAAGCTATAGCAGGAGTTACACCGTAATTGATGATATGGAAGGGCCAACATATTCTTTTGTTGGGCTGGACTACCCCTTCGCCAAAAGGCTCGACGCGAAGATAGGCCCGAAGTTCTCTACGACTTGTTTCGCGAGTTTCCCATAGCGTCCACACAAGCAAAATGGTCCCAGCAGCGCTAATAAGAAGGGTCCAAAAAGCATAACTCGCCGCATCACTGGCAGCATCCGCTGCCTTCCATTGCGCGCAAAGGTCAGAATCGCGGTTATCCTGTTGATCTCGACAAACCAAGTCTTTGTTCTTTAATGGAAGTGGAGTGCCGACGGCTTGTGTTGCCGTTTCCAGTTTTTGGGATTGATTGTCGGATTTTGGTGCCTGACTAGCTCCGACTAACATAATCAAGAAAATGACCGCTACGCCGCTTCGGCCAATTTTGCCTTTAGTCATCTAAGCGCGCCACCAACAACACGGCCCCATCGGCTCCCGTCACGCGCACCCGCATGCCCACGCCCGCATCCGCGCCTCGGGCTGTCCAGACACTGTCGCCGACTTTGACGCGGCCTTGTCCGTCGGCGATGGCTTCGACGACCGTGACGATTTCACCGGTCAGGCGTGCGCCGCGATCGTTTAGTTTGGGGTCGTCGCTTTCGATCGGATTGTCCGCCAAGAATTTCTTGCCGGCGAACACCGTCAGCACCGACAGCGTGGCGAACATTGCGACCTGGTAGGCGACGGTGATCGGCAGGAAATAATCGAGCACGCCGACGATGATGGCGGCGAGGCCGAGCCACATCAGGAAAAAGCCCGGCGCGACCATTTCGGCGACGCCGAGGATCAAGCCAAGCGAGAGCCAGAACCAGTGGGTAGATATGCTGTCGAGCCATTCGGCCATGATGTTTTAGTCCCCTTTTTATCATTACATCGAACGTGATGACCTCGATTAACCCGTTCGTCCTTTGTAGGCCAAAGCCGTGAGCCCGTTCGACGGGCCGAGGCCTGATCGAAGAACCCTTCGATACGGCACTTCACCCTGCGGGTTCAGCACCTACTCAGGGCGAACGGATTAAGTGGTTCGGACTTCATGATCGTTTAAGTCTTACTTTGCCTTATCCGCCAACGCGTCCTTTGCCAGTTCGCCAATCCCGCCGAGCGTACCGATCAACGCAGTTGCCTCGACGGGAAACAATATCGTCTTGGCGTTGGGTGAAGTGGCGAACAGGCCTATGGCTTCGACATATTTCTGCGCGACGAAATAGTTGATCGCCTGGCTGCCGCTGCTGGCGATGGCGGACGAGACCATCTCGGTTGCTTTTGCTTCGGCCTCGGCCTCGCGCTCACGCGCTTCGGCGTCGCGGAAGGCGGCTTCGCGGCGGCCTTCCGCTTGCAGGATTGCGCCTTGCTTCTCGCCCTCTGCGCGCAGGATTTCCGCGGCGCGCATGCCCTCGGCTTCAAGGATTTGCGCCCGTTTTTCGCGCTCGGCCTTCATCTGCCGCGCCATCGCGTTACTTATGTCGGCGGGTGGGCGGATATCCTTAATTTCAACGCGGGTGATTTTAAGGCCCCAGGGCGATGTCGCGTGATCGACCACATTGAGCAGCCGCCCGTTGATGTCGTCACGTTTCGACAAAGTCTCGTCGAGGTCCATGCTGCCCATCACGGTGCGCAGGTTGGTTGTCGTGATCTGCATGATCGCGACATAGAGGTCGGAAACTTCATAGGCGGCCTTCGCGGCATCCAGCACTTGGAAGAAGACGACGGCATCGACGCCGACCATCGCGTTATCCTTGGTGATGATTTCCTGCCCCGGAATATCCAGCACCTGCTCCATGACGTTGACCTTGCGGCCGACGCGGTCGAAGAACGGGATGATGATCGTCAGCCCGGGCTGCGCTGCATAAGTGAA
This sequence comes from Sphingomonas paucimobilis, assembly GCA_943369235.1. Taxonomy (GTDB): domain Bacteria; phylum Pseudomonadota; class Alphaproteobacteria; order Sphingomonadales; family Sphingomonadaceae; genus Sphingorhabdus_B; species Sphingorhabdus_B paucimobilis_A. The sequence goes on along the minus strand of CALRMO020000232.1, from coordinate 1,142 downwards.
GCGGCCGAAACGTTCGATGGTGTAGACATAGCCCTGCTGAACAACGGTCACACCCATCGCCACAAAGATGATGACGATCAGGGCCAGCAAGCCGAAAAAATATTCCATTGAAAAAGCTCCCATTTGACCCCGTGGGATATGACGTAAATCTGAGCTCTTGCGAAGCAAATTATTTCGCGCGAAGGTCGCGAAGGAGCGAAGAAACGCGAAGAAGTTAAACTGTCTTTTACCTTCGCGAAACTTCGCTCCTTCGCGACCTTCGCGCGAAATCCTTTTGCAGATATTGCAGGCTAACCCAGAGGCAGTCCGGCGGATACATTATGGAAATTACGCAAAAACTGAAATTCGTGCGCTCGGCGCTGTATGTGCCGGGCTCGAACGCCCGGGCGCTGGAAAAAGCGCGTGGGCTCGATGCCGATATGCTGATCGTCGACCTCGAGGATGCGGTACCCGAAGAGAATAAGCCAGAGGCGCGGGCGGCGGCGGTCGCTTTTGCGGCAGCGGGTGTCGAGGGCAAGATTATCGCGATCCGGACCAATACAACCGACAGCGTGCATCACGCGGCCGACATGGCAGCGCTTATGGGGTGCGCTGCGGATTTGATAGTGCTGCCAAAGGTCGAGGACATAAAGGGGCTGCCGGACCTGGGCTTGCCGTTGCTCGCCATGATTGAGACACCCAAAGGGCTATATGCGGCGCGCGAGATTGCGGCGTATCCTTCGGTGGCCGGGTTGATTGCCGGGACCAACGACCTTGCCGCCGAAACCGGGATCAGGCCGGGGCCGAACCGCGAAGGGCTTGAACTGGCACTCCAGATGATCGTGCTCGCGGCGTCTGCTGCAGGAAAGCCGCGCTTTGACGGTGTGTGCAATCGCCTGGACGACATGGAAGGTTTCGGTGCGGAATGCCGTCAGGGGGCGACATTCGGATTTACCGGAAAAACGCTGATCCATCCCAACCAGATCGCCATTGCCAACGAGGCTTTTGCGCCAAGCGATGCAGAGATAGCCGACGCGCATGAGTTAATTGCGGCGAGCCGAGGCGGGGCGCAGCGTTTTAAAGGTCGCATGATTGAATCGATGCATGTAGAGGGAGCAAAAATGACGATAGAGCGTTCCTTACATAAGATGGGCGACCGCTGA
>CALRMO020000231.1:0-3321 GCA_943369235.1 Sphingomonas paucimobilis | reverse complement strand
CGGAGAGGGGATGGACGGTGAGGCGCGTGCCCTCCCTCCCCCTCTCCACTTCGCCTAACTGCTAAAGCAGTAAGGCTTCGTACCTCTCCCCTGAAGGGGAGAGGCGTCGCTCACCCGCAAGTTGCAAAACATGCAACTCATTTGTCTACCAATAAAATTGAGTTTCGATGGTTCAGAGCCCACATGCGCGTCACAACAAAAACATAAGGGATGCCTTCGACGGGACGACCCGGCCTTAAATGGCTGTGCGGCAAAGTGGAAGGAAAGAAACATGCAAAAACTGGCCAGCTTTATCGGCGCACTCGCGCTCAGCAGCCTGCTTTTCTCGGTCACGATTGTGTAATTGGGGTCTGAGGAAAAACTGCTCTTAAACAGCAACGGACGGGCGGGTACTTCCCCGCCCTTTTGTTTGGGAAAAAGGATTTCGCGCGAAGGTCGCGAAGAAGCGAAGATTCGCGAAGAATTCGTGTAAATTCTCGCGTAGCGCTTCCAAAATCCGGCGCGAGATGCTGTCAGGCTTTTTGAATCTTAAATCGCCCTTCGGGCAAACGCAAAATCTTCGCGCCCCTTCGCTCCTTCGCGACCTTCGCGCGAAATTTGCAAGGTGGCTTTGCATCCGAGCTACTTTACCAATGCCCCACCCTTCATCACATGCGCGACATTCTCCAGGGCACGCACATCGGCCAGCGGGTCGCCCTCAGCGGCCACCAGATCGGCAAAGCGGCCCGGTGTTATGCTGCCTAACTCGCCTTCCTTGCCCAATAGTTCCGCCGCCCGGATCGTTGCGCTCTGGATTGCCTGCATCGGGGTCATGCCATAACGGACCATGTAAGCGAATTGCCTGGCGTTGCTGCCATGCGGATAGACGCCGCTGTCGGTACCATAAGCGAGCTTCACGCCCATCTTAACCGCCTTCGAAAAACCTTCACGCTGGACATCGGTGGTTTCGCGGTTCTTGCGCAGATATTCGTGCGGCCATTTTTCCTTTGTGCCGACATCGTCGATATAGTCGCCATTATAGATGTCCATGACGAGCCAAGTGCCATTAGCCTTGGCCATGGCCAGCGCTTCGTCGTCGATCAGGCTGGCATGTTCGATCGAGCGAACACCAGCGCGGATCGCATTCTTGATGCCAATGGCGCCGTGCGCGTGCGCCGTCACAAACACACCGCGCGCCTTGGCGGTTTCCACGACAGCGCGCATCTGCGCCTCGGTTAGTTCAGGCTCGCCCGGCTCGGTGCCGATGGCGAGCACTGCGCCGGTGGCGATCATCTTGATGAAATCGGCGCCGTTGGCGATCAGGAATTCGGTCTTGGCGGCTGCCTCTTCCGGGGTGCTGCTGACGCCCAGCCGCATGTCGGCGGGGAGCTGTTCGTTCGGCACCACGCCGTTCAGTTCGCCGCCGCCTTTGGGAATGGTGATATAGGCGCCCGCCACAAACATGCGAGGGCCGGGAACATGTCCTGCGTTGATCGCGTCGCGCAGCGCCACATCGGTAAGCCCGCGATAGGTGCCCACGTCGCGAACGGTTGTGAAGCCAGCCTCAAGCGTGAGCCTGGCGTTGTGCGCCCCGATCAGTGCGGTCGCGGCGGGCGAGGTTTTGAGGGGGAGGGCAAGGTCGGCGCTCTGCCCGGCATCGGCGAGATGCGTGTGCAAGTCGATCAGGCCGGGCAGCACGGTATAGGCAGACCAGTCAAGACGTTCGGCGCCTGCGGGTGTCGCGCCGCACGCGCCAATCGCGCTAATCTTCTCTTCGGCTATGCTGATGCATTGACCGGCGAGAATTTCGCCTGTGGTGACGTCGACGAGCTTGTCCGTTTCGACATAGAGATTTTGTGCGGAGAGCGAAGATGCCCCCAGCATAAGAATGACAGCCGACAAATACCGTAGCCCTGAGCCTGTCGAAGGGCGCTTAAAAACTGTAGCGCAAGGCCTGTAGCCGTGCTTCGACAAGCTCAGCACTACGGTTCCTTCTTGTTTCGCATCACCCCTTCTTGGTGATACGCGTGATTTCGCGTTCGACCATCGCCTCGACGATGGGGGGCAGATTAGTGTCGAGCCAGTCCTTCAGCATCGGACGCAGCAGGTCGCGGGTGAGGCCTTCGAGCGAGGTTTCGCCCGAACGGACAATCTGCGGCGCAACGCCGGGTTCGGACAGCGTCTGGAGCGCGGAGAAACTGTGACGAAGGCTTTGCGCCTTGCTGTCGTCGAGCAGGACGTCGTCCGCATCGTCATCGACCGCAGCCTCGGTAAGCTCGAGAATGCCATCCTGATCGTCATGCGCGGGCGCTGTTTTTACGGAACGCTTGGCCGCCGGACGAATCCGGTCATCCTCGGCAATGATGCGTTTGATCGACGACAGGATTTCGTCCATCGACGGTTCGTTGCGACCTTCTGCCATCGTTCAGCCCCCGCTGTTTGCGCCTATTGCCTTGCCGGCCTGTAGACCGGAATCGGTTCAATGTCCGCCTTTTGCGCTGGCGTGTCAACGGTGCGAGTCGATTTGGTGGTCGGATCGGGCTGCGACGACCAGTCGTTCCAGGCGTTATCGACCTTTTCATATTCGGCCACCGGATCGTAAAGGACGCCGCCCTCAAGCCCCAGATCGCGAGCTTCGGCGCGGCCCATTGCGGCGAGCAGGCTGAACCCGGCGACATAGGCGTTGCGCCGCGCCGTCACGAGCTGCACCTGGCTGTTGAGCAATTCCTGCTCGGCGTTCAATATATCCAATATCGTGCGGTTTCCGACGCTGTTTTCGGCGCGGGTGCCCTCAAGCGAAAGCTGGTTCGCCGACACCGCGCGTTCGGACGCGGCGATTACGTCCTGCGCCGCCTTCCAGCTGGCATAGGACGCACGGGTTTGCGCGATGGCCTCACGCTCGGCGGCAATTTCCTGTTCCTGTGCCTGACCCAGGCGGGCCTGCGCCTGCCGGATCTGCGCCGCGGGTCGCCCACCCTGATACAAAGGTATCGTCGCGCGCACCCCGGCCTGAGCGGTAAACGAGCTGTTGTCGGCCTGAAAGCCCGGAATGTTCGACGAAATGGAGTTCAGCGCATTGCTGTAATTCGGCGATGTGAAGACGCTGACCGTCGGCAAGCGCGAGGCGTTGGCGGCACGGCGATCGAACCCTGCGGCCTCGCGGCTTTCGCGCGCGGCAATAAGATCGGGGTTATTGTCGAGCGCGACGGTTACGGCAGCTTCGGGCGTGTCGGGCAGATTGGGTAGCGGCGGCGGCGCAACCAGTTCGCCTGGCTCGCGTCCGACAAGCTGAATGTAAATTTCCTTCGAACGGATAAGGTTGGCCCGCGCGGTTTCAAGCGA
>CALRMO020000230.1:0-3378 GCA_943369235.1 Sphingomonas paucimobilis | reverse complement strand
CGTTGACCAATGGCAATAGCCGCGTCGGCGCATCGGGTGGAATCTGGTAGTTGGACAATATCGTCAGCGGATAGCCGACATCGTGCATGTGCAGCCGCGCAAACGTCCGCCACGAACCGCCGATCATGTAAAAGGGCAGGCCGGTTTCGATGGTGAAACCCTCCTCGCCTTTCAACGCGGCAATATCGTCGCAAAGCAGCTGGGTGATTTGCTTGGTCGTTTTGCCCTTCAGGACGTGGTGCCGAAGTGTTCCCAGGGGAAGCGACACGCGCTCGCCGGTTTTGCCATTGGCTATGCGGATGAGTTCGAGACTTCCGCCGCCCAAATCGCCGACATATCCGTCGGCACGGACATCGTCGCTGAGCACGCCCATGCCCGCCGCAGTGGCTTCGGTATCGCCATCGAGAACATCGACGCGAATGCCAAGGGCCGCAGCGCCTTCGACCAGCCGATGGCCGTTTTTTGCTTCGCGCGTTGCTGCGGTTGCGACCACGCGCAAGGTGTCGACTTTCATCGACCGTGCAAGCGTTTCAAACCGCGCTAGCGCGGCCAGCGCCTTCTTCATGGTTGCGTCGGGGATGACCCCGTCGCCGGCAAGACACGCGCCCAATGCAACGCGGCTCTTTTCATTGTAGATAGGCATCGGCGCACGCGGCAGCCCTGCATAGACGACAAGGCGGACAGTATTGGAGCCGATGTCGATGACGGCCTGACGGACCGATTTCATCGCCTGCGGACGAGGCTCAGTTTGGGGACCTTCTTGTCATCGGCAAGAGCACCCCCGCGACCCGAAAGCGAGGCGTTGGTCATGAAATAGTGATGCAGATTGAACGGCACATTATCCGCCTTGACCCTCTCGTAGCGGCCATCGGACCGCAGCATCCAGCTTTGCTGATTATCGAGCAGATTCGCAACCATAACCTGATCGAGGATCTGGTCGTGCACGGTCGGGTTCTCGATTGGCAGCATATATTCCACGCGGCGATCAAAATTGCGCGACATCCAGTCGGCGGACGAAATGAAAACCTTGGCGTTCGGATTGGGCAGGTCACTGCCATTGCCCATTGCCCAGATGCGGCTGTGTTCCAGGAAGCGACCCACAACCGATTTGACCCGGATGCGCGAGGACATGCCCTTGACGCCCGGGCGCAAGCAGCAAATGCCGCGCACGATGAGGTCGATTTCGACGCCGGCCTCGCTTGCCTCATACAATTTGTCGATTACCGCCTTGTCGACCAGCGAGTTAAGCTTGGCCCATACCGCGCCCGGTTTGTCCGCCGCGACATTCGCTATTTCCTCATCGATCAACGAGATGATTTTCTCGCGAAGCCCGAGCGGACTCATGGTCAGCAATTGCAGGTCGTTCGGCGGGATATAGCCGGTGATATAGTTGAATATCTGGCCGGCGTCATGCCCGACGCGCGGGTCGGCGGTAAAGAAGCTTATGTCGGTATAAACCTTTGCGGTAATCGGATGGTAGTTGCCCGTGCCGAGATGGCAATAGGTCCGAAAACCGTCCGCTTCGCGGCGCACCACCAGCGAAATCTTGGCGTGGGTCTTCATATCGACGAAGCCGTAAACAACCTGAACGCCCGAATTCTCGAGCTGCGATGCCCAGTGCAAATTCTGTTCTTCGTCGAAACGGGCTTTAAGCTCGACGATAGCAGTTACCGATTTGCCCGCTTCTGCGGCGTCACACAGCCCGCGGATTACTGCCGATTGTTTGCCTGCGCGATATAGGGTCTGCTTGATCGCAACCACGTCGGGGTCGGCCGCCGCCTGCTGGAGAAACGCCAGCACGACGTCGAAGCTTTCATAAGGGTGATGGACCACGATGTCCTTTTGCCGGATTGCCGCAAAACAGTCGCCATCATGTTCAAGGATACGTTCGGGGAAGCGGGGGCTATATGGTGTGAATTTTAGCGCTGGGCGATCTTCCTCGACAAGCTGCGCCAGGTCCCCGATGCCCAAAAAGCCCACGGTCTCGGCAACGAGCGATGACCCGGCACCCAGTTCGGTGCGGATGAGCGTCGAAAGTTCGGCGGGTAGGCCCTTTTCGAGCTTCAACCGGATGATCTTGCCGCGCCGCCGGCGCTTGATTGCGCTGCGGAAATAGCGGACGAGGTCTTCTGCCTCTTCCTCGACCTCGATATCGCTGTCGCGGATGACGCGGAACGCGCCCGCGGCGACCAGAAGATAATCGGGAAACATCTGCCCGACGAAATGCTTGATAAGCGACTCAATCGTAACAAAGCGGGTCAAAGGGCCAGGCAAACGGATGAAACGCGTCAGCGACTGCGGGATCATCACCAGCTGCCGCACTATTTCGCCATCATCCTTTCGCCGCATATCGAAAATCAGGCTGATCCCTTGGTTGGGAATGAACGGAAACGGATGCGACGGGTCGAGCGCTTGCGGCGTCAGCACCGGCAGGATTTGCTCACGGAAATACTGGCCTACCTCGGCCTCGTAAGTCTTACCGATGGCGGCAGGTTCGATGACCCTGATGCCCTCGGTCGCCAGTTCCTTGATCAGTTTTTTCCACAGCTTTTGCTGTTGCGCCATGAGTGCATCGGCTGCGGCGACCGTGTCGGCAAGCTGTTCGGACGGGGTGCGGCCATCAATCGACAATTCTTCGATGTTGCGGCGCTGCTGGCCGCGAAGCCCGGCAACACGGACCATGAAAAACTCGTCCAGGTTGGACCCGGATATCGAAAGAAAGCGAAGCCGTTCGAGCAGAGGATGCGCGGGGTTTGCGGCTTCTTCAAGAACGCGCTCGTTGAATTTAAGCCACGACAGTTCGCGATTGAAATAGCGGCTCGGCGCTTCGGATTTTAGCTCTCCGATAGGCGTTGGCGCGGGGGCAGGTGTCAAACGGTTATCCTTTTCCATCGCAGGCGGCGGTGCCATGCCAATGTTACTCTTTTGCGGCAGGCCTGGTCAAAATACTGTCACATCTGAGTCCTTTATCCGACACCTTTGTTAAACACGCAAGTCACAGCCTCTGCCTAAAGCGCCTCAACTTTAACGGTGTACCAGAGGGGGTCTATACCATGAAATCGCGAACGCTTCGCTCATCGGCTTTGCTAAAATCATCCATATTATGCGGTGCCGCGCTGCTAGCGCTGCTGCCCGCGAGCGCAATGGCGCAGACCGCACCGCCGGTCGACGACGACCAGTCGCGCGAGGGCGAAATTGCAACCGCTCGCGAAATCGTTGTGCAGGGCCAGATCACCTATCGCAACCGTAGCGAGGAGAGCGAACCGATCCTTGTGTACGACACCGATTACTTCCAGCGCTTTGAGCCATTGACGGCTGGCGATGCTTTGAAACGTGTGCCTTCGGTGACATTCCTGTCCGATGTTATCGAAAGCGATG
>CALRMO020000229.1:0-3433 GCA_943369235.1 Sphingomonas paucimobilis | reverse complement strand
CGAATTCAGCTTTTCGTATAAGGGCCAAATCCAGCTGGTCGGCATGGCAAATCTGCTCGAAGATGGATTTTTGAACGAAGCCAGCAGCGCGGAATTCAAGCCCGTCTGCTATAGCGACAGCATGGAAACGCTGCCGGGGAATAATGACTTGAAAATCGAAGTCGATCGCGACGATGTCGCAGCATCCCGCAATTTCGCCATGGTCCCTGCCGGTTATTGGACGGCACTCGCCATTCAGGACTCGCCTGAAATCGCCGATGAAACGGCCAAGGCCGCAGACGATGCTGCACAAGCGGCGGCCGACGCCGCCACATCGGCTGCGAGCTGGGACCTTGGCGAACGCGCATGTACTCCAGACGAGGTGCAGCAACAAAAGGCGGACTGGGACATCCAGCAAGAAGCAAAAAAAAAGCGGGACGAGCAAGAAAGGAAAGTTGCAGAAATGATGTTCGGAGGCATCGACCCGAAAGATCCCGCGACTATCGAGCGCTTCACTCGCGAAGTCGAACGGCTGGCCGCGTGGAACAAGGTCGAACATCTCGGCAACGGCATCTTTATGGTGGATTATAGCACGAGCGGAAAACTCGCCGACGATTATGCCTTTCCGGTTATTCCCCGTTATGCCCTCGGCGAGCCGATGATACACATTACGCGCTGGGACAATGGACGGTTACGGGTCGAAGCCCCGGCCTTTCGCAGCGACCCCGCCATGTCGTTCAGCGCATTGATGGGCGCAGGCACTCTGGCGGGTGGGTTTACAGGCGCGGCCCGCAACAAAATGCCTGTCGAGCCGATCACCACTAAAGGCAGCTTCACGCTGACTACCGATGCGCGCATTCTTGCCAATAACAGCGAGGATGGCCCAGAAGAAAGTAATACAATGCAGGTCATTCGCTGGGATGTCGGCCCCGCTGCCTATGGCGCGCCAATGGCATTGTTGAAACTTGCGGACTGATGGGTATTGGGGCGGCATCATTGCAGGCGTCGCTCGACGCCGTCGCGGTAATCGAACCCCGGTTCGCCGATGCCATCGCGGCGACGGGCTATCCCGAGGAGCGAATCCGCGAACCCGGCTACGCCACCTTGCTGCGCACGATCGTGGGCCAGCAAGTCAGCGTCGCGGCAGCGGCATCGGTGTGGAACAAGCTCGAGGCATTGCTCGGCGAGGGTTGTGCCGCCGAACACCTCATTGCGCAGGACTTCGACGCTTTGCGGGCCTGCGGCCTTAGCCGCCAGAAGCAGGGCTATGCGCGCTCACTTGCGGAACTCGTGTTGTCCGGCGAGTTGCCACTCGACGCCTTACCCGAGGATGACGAAGAGGCAATCGCCTACCTCACTAAGGTCAAGGGCATCGGTCGCTGGTCGGCAGAAATCTATCTGCTCTTTGCCGAAGGCCGGGCAGATATCTGGCCAGCCGGCGACCTTGCGGTGCAAGAAGGCATCGGGCGCCTGTTGAAACTTGAGGCGCGGCCATCGGAAAAGGACATACGCGAGTTAGCAGAAAAATGGCGGCCGCATCGCGGCGCGGTCGCGATCTTCACCTGGCATATATACGCCAAAGGCTTTCAGGCCATCTAAAGCGCAAGACCGGATTAGGCTAAACCAGACATTTCGCCGGTTTATTTGCACTCGGATTACCCCGATCTTTACCGCACACAGGAATCAGTTGACGCGCACGTCAAATTGATGTGCTGACAGGCCCGTGAGTAGGGAGAGTCTACATAATGGCACAAGCCGCAAAGAGCATTTTTATCACCGGCGCTGCATCCGGGCTTGGCCGTGAAGTTGCGCGCTATTTTGCCAATGTCGGCTGGTTCGTGGGACTGGCGGATGTAAACGAAGCCGGGCTTTCAGAGACTGCAAAATTACTGCCGCCCGGAATGTTCTCGCTTCACAAACTCGACGTTACCGACCGCGCGCAATGGAAATCGGTCGTCGCGGACTTTGCGAAGCATACGGGCGGCCGGATGACCGTATTGTTCAACAACGCAGGCATCGGAACTGGCGGGCCAATTCAGGACATGACCGACGAGGAAATCGACCGCATGATTGCGATCAACCTGACCGGTGTGATCAGCGGCACGAGGGCATGCTTCGATCTTCTCAAAAACACGCCCGACGCGTGCGTCCTGTATACCAGTTCCGCCGCTGGCATTTATGGTTCAGCAAATCTCAGCGTCTACAGCGCCACAAAATTTGCGGTGCGCGGCCTTGCCGAGGCGCATGATATCGAATGGGCGAAGCTTGGCATCAAGTCGCGCAGCCTGATGCCGGGCTTCATCGACACCAATATTATCAGCGGCGTCGTCACCCCCGGCAGCAACATGACGGGTAAAGAAAAGCTGCTATCGGCCGGAGTCGAGGTCAGCCCTATCGAGATCATCGGGCCCGCTGCGTGGGCCGCGATCCACGGCAATCAGGTGCATACGACGGTCAACAAAATGGCGGGTCAGCTCGCTTTTTCCGCGCGCTGGTTTCCGGGCCGGTTGCGCAAAAGGCTTGGGTTGATGGCTGGATTTGTCGATTAGGCGTTACGGCGCAATGGAGTCGATCGCGGTCGCAAGATCGATGTCGCGCTGCGACAGCCCACCTGCATCATGTGTGGTCAGCAGGATTTCGACGCGGTTATAGACATTGAACCATTCGGGATGATGGTCGGCCTTCTCCGCCAATATCGCCACGCGCGTCATAAAACCGAAAGCTTCGGCAAAATCGGTAAAACTCAAGGTGCGCCGGATGCCCTGCACCTCTGAATCGAAATTCCAGTGCGAAAGAGCGCTAAGCGCCGCTGCTCGCGCGCCGTCGTCCAGTTTTGAAACCGTCATTGTGTATCCCGCTTTTGCAATTCATTGAAATCGTGCCTAAGTCGCGCGATGCCATCGCGTCAAGCCTATGCGCCTTCGCTCGCCCTCGAAAATGTCGCGGTCATTCGCGGTAACCGGCTGGTGCTGAACGGCCTCAGCCTTCAGGCATCGGCGGGCGATATCATCTGGATTCGCGGGGCAAACGGGTGCGGAAAGTCGACATTGCTTCGCCTGATTGCAGGATTGCTTCAGAAAGTATCGGGGAGCCTCGCCATCGACGGCGGCGTTGCGCTTGCCGACGAAAATCTTGCGCTAGACGCCAATCTGTCGGTTGAAAAGGCGCTTCGCTTCTGGGCCGATATGGACCGGGCGACGCCAAATGATCGCGACGCCGCCTTGTCCAATATGGACCTCGTAGCCTTATCGGAAATTCCGGTACGCTTGCTCTCGACCGGCCAACGCAAGCGCACCAGCATCGCACGTGTGCTCGCGTCCAGTACCCCGATCTGGCTACTCGATGAACCGTATAACGGCCTCGACAGCGCCAGCTGCGCGCGGCTCGACCAAGCGATTTTGAAACACGCATCGGCAGGCGGCATCGTTCTTGTTGCCGCGCATCAGGCACCGTC
>CALRMO020000228.1:0-3436 GCA_943369235.1 Sphingomonas paucimobilis | reverse complement strand
AAAGAGATAGTAAAAGAGCAGTTGTCAAGCCCGCTCCCCCGCGCCGTCGCCGTCGATGACCAATTCCTCAACACCATCGCGGATCATCACCATGCTGCCCTGCGATAGGCTAGGCGCAATCGGCGCGCCGAAACGCTCCATCGGTGCGTGCGCGAGCAGCAATCCGCGCAACACGCGCGCGGTCATGCCGTGGCAGATCACCAGCATGTCCTGCTCGAACGGCTGCTCGGCAATCCAGTTCGATAGCCGTGTCGCAACATCGCTATACCACTCGCCGCCGTCGGGGCGCACTGAAAACAATTTGTGCTCCATATCGACAATCGGCCCGATTTCAGCGGATATATCGGCATAGGTTCGGCTGGACCAGGTGCCGACATCGATTTCAAGCAAGCGGTCGTCGCGCTGTGTCTGGTGCCAGTCGGCGCCTATTTCTTCGGCGACAATCGCCAGCGTTTGCAGCGCGCGTCCGGCGGTCGACGACCAAAGCTGCGGCGTCTCGTCACCTCCCAAATAACTCGCCAGCGACCGGCCCATCATCTTGGCCTGAACGCAGCCCTCCCAGGTCAGCGGCGTGTGCACCTCGGCCTGCCCCTGCATGCGCGCGATTTTGTTGAACACCGTCTCGCCATGCCGCGCGATGAAAACGCGTTTACCGTTTGTCGAAATCCCCATAAAGCGCCTTATTCCACAGCTAATTGCGCATGGCAAAAGCTATCGGCTTGCCCTAGCAGACAAAGCCATTAAGACAGATTCGGCATAGAAATAGGGTTTTTCGGCGCAAGTTTTGGCGCGCCATACCCGATTAGGGGATACGAGATGAGAGCCACGATAGAACGCGCGACCCTGCTGAAAAGCCTGAGCCACGTCCAGTCGGTGGTCGAGCGCCGCAACACCATCCCCATATTGTCCAACGTGCTGATCGAAGCGAGTGACGGTGGCCAGATCAAGCTGACCGCAACCGACCTCGACTTGCAGATCGTCGAAACCTTCGCTGCCGATGTCGAAACCCCCGGCGCGACCACGGTTTCCGCGCACACCTTGTTTGAAATCGCGCGCAAGCTGCCCGAAGGTTCGCAGGTTCAGCTCCACGCCGCCGATGGCCGCATGGCGGTCAACGCCGGACGCGCGCGGTTTTCGCTATCCACCCTGCCGAGGGACGATTTCCCGATGATCGCCGAGGGCGACCTTCCGACCTCGTTCGAAATTCCGGCATCGTCGCTGGTGCAGATCATCGACAAGACGCGCTTTGCAATCTCGACCGAAGAAACGCGTTATTATCTCAACGGTATTTTCCTGCACGTTACCGAAGATGCAGAGCCGGTTCTGAAAGCCGCTGCAACCGACGGCCATCGCCTTGCACGCGTGACGCTCCCCCGCCCGGAAGGCGCAGCAGGAATGCCCGACATCATCGTCCCGCGCAAATGCGTCGCCGAAATCCGCAAACTTCTTGATGAGAGCGGCGGCAATAATATCCAGGTTGACCTTTCGGCGAGCAAAATCCGCTTCACCTTCGATCATGTCATCCTGACCTCGAAACTGATCGACGGCACTTTCCCCGATTACAGCCGCGTCATCCCGACCGCAAACGACAAGCTTCTGCGCATCGACCCGAAAGCCTTCAGCCAGGGCGTAGACCGCGTCGCTACCATCGCCACCGAAAAGACCCGCGCGGTCAAAATGGCGCTCGACACCGACAAGATTACGCTTTCGGTGACCAGCCCCGAAAACGGCACGGCGGCGGAAGAAGTGTCGGGCCAATATAGCAGCGACGGTTTTGAAATCGGTTTCAACGCGCGCTATCTGATGGACATATTGGGCGAAATCGAGGGTGACGTCGTTGAATTGCACTTGGCCGATGCCAGCGCACCCACGCTCATCCGCGAGAATGACAAGAGCGCAGCGTTGTATGTGCTGATGCCGATGCGGGTTTGATTAACGCGCCGGTCGCTTAATCCAAACCACGCCCGGTTTTCTGCTGCAATTCATCAATGCGTTTTGACGCCTCGGCCTTGGTCAGGCTGTCATCGAATTCCTCGCCTGCTTCTTCACTGAGCGTTTTGAGATATGATGCTTGCGCCCCGGTCATTGTCTCATCGCCAGTGGTCCAATCATCAGGATCTTTCTCGGCGTTGGAGGTCGGGTGGGTTTTCGGGTTGTTGTCGTTTTGTTCCATATTCGCCAAACAACCGGGCGTGCAATTCGTTCCCCGCCATATCGTATCAACAATTATTTCGGATCAGGAAGCCGCCTGTAGCTTGACGTTGATTCGTCGCTCGTGTCGATGAGCAAAAGCGCCTTGCGTGAGATGCGGACGGTGAATTCATAGGAAAATTCCGGATCTCCGCGTGGAACGATGCTCAGCTTGCAACGCGAAAACGTCCATATGGCCCCGGAATGTTCAGGTCGATGGTGCAACCAGCTATTGAAAATGTTCACGCCCTCTATTTTTGTGAACTGCATTTCCTCGAATTGGCCATCGCCCTTCCAGTAGCCAAGCAACCGTTGCTCATCGACGTTGCAGGCCCGGTCTTTCGCCGCCGTCCCTGCAACGGGCGAAAGCGCCAGCAACATTGCAAGGACAACAGCTACCTCGGTCACTCCGCTGCCTCCGCCATCATTACATCCTGCGGCCCGCGAACCACGCCGCCGGGCAGCGCGCCAGTCATTTGGCCTTCGCGGAAGGTGACGACGCCTGACTTGATCGTCGCGACATAACCGTCGGCCTTTTGCAGCAGGCGCTTGCCGCCCGCTGGCAGGTCGAACGCCAGCCATGGCTTACCAAGCTTTAGCCGCTCCATATCGATAACATTGGTGTCGGCCAGATAGCCGGGTTTCAAGACCCCGCGATCGTTCAATCCGTAGAGCCGCGCGGTGTCATGGCACTGGCGCTTGATTGCGTTCTCCAATGTGATCCGCTTGCCCGCCCGGTCGCGCACCCAATGTTGAAGCATGAAGGTCGGGCTGGCGGCATCGCAAATCGTACCGCAATGCGCCCCACCGTCGGAGAGGCTGTTGACGCAATCGTCGCGAGTTTGAAGCTCCTCAAGGAAATTGAGATTACCGTCGCGGTAATTGAGGATCGGGAAATAAATGAAGCCGGTGCCTTCGTCCTGCATTAGCAGGTCATAAGCATATTCGGCGGGCGTGATGCCAGCCGCATTCGCGCGCGCCATGACGCTTTCGTCCTGCTTCGGTTCATAGTTAAAGTCCGGCCCCATCTCGAAATGCACCGGCCAACCGCCCGCAACAATGTGCAGGAAGTCGATAATGTCGCTTTCGGGGAATACCGATTCCTCGGCGAGCATCCGGGCGCGGAATGCCGGGTCTGTCAAATGTGCCAACTGTTCGGCCCAAGGCAGCATTTCGATCTCGGCCCACGCGGGCTTAAACCGGAAGGGATGCACCGTCCCCTGCCACGCCATGATGATACCGTTCC
>CALRMO020000227.1:0-3436 GCA_943369235.1 Sphingomonas paucimobilis | reverse complement strand
ATGTTCAGCATAATGGACGACGTCGCTTTTGCCTGCTGCTGCCAGCACCGATTGAAGCTGTTCCTTGCGCTCGAGATTAGTGAGCTTCGTCAGAGACTTTCCATCGAGCTCAAGCATGTCGAATGCGAAATAGACCAGCCTTCCCGGCTCACCTTTCAACACGCCCTGCAATTTCGAAAAGCTCGGCCTGCCATCGCCATCCAGCGCCACTAGCTCGCCATCGATCAGCGCAGGCGGCAGATCGAGTTTTCGAAACTCATCGACGACGGGGGCGAATTTGTCGGACCAGTCAAGTCCAGTACGTGTGAATGTCACCGCACGCTCGCCCGCTGTTGCGACCAGACAGCGATAGCCGTCATATTTGACTTCGTGGAACCAGCCTTTGCCCTCCGGCACGGCGTCGACCAATGTTGCAAGTTGCGGGGCCTGAAATGCTGGAGGCTTGGCCGACGCGCGTTTTCGCTTCGCCACCTGAGGCGCTGGCTTGCTCTCTTGCTGTGGGTCTTTCTTGGCGGCTGCCTTGTCCGAATGCCATACAGCGTCGCCGGCTGCGATTTCTGCCATGCTGCGGCCTGAAAGTACGCTCGTCACCTCTTTTTCGGTAAGGTCACCACTAGCCCCCGCAAATTCATCATCGATCTTGCGCAGCAGCCAGTTTTCGCGCTTTTCCTTACCGCGAGGTTTCATTCGCACGAGCAGCCACTCGCCTTTCATCCGCTTGCCGTGCAGAAAGAAATGAAGATGGCCTTCTTCGAGTGTCTTTCGGGGGTCTTTCCCGGGGACTGGCTCCCAGCTTCCTGCATCCCAAAGCATGACCGTGCCGCCGCCATATTCTCCCGCAGGGATTGTGCCCTCAAACCCGCCATAAGCCATCGGATGGTCTTCGGTCCGAACCGCAAGCCGCTTGTCTTCCGGATCGGGGCTTGGCCCCTTTGTCACCGCCCAGCTTTTCAGAACGCCATCTAGCTCAAGTCGAAAATCATAATGCAACCTCGTCGCATCATGTTTCTGCACAACAAAGCTGTTCCCCTCGCCCTTTTTATGCACACCTTTAGGTTCGGGGGTTTTGCCGAAGTCCCGCATCCTGTTGTAGGCGGATAAAAGCTCCTCAGGCGGCATCGATTGCTAAGCCCGCTTTCGTGCGGCAGTCTTTTTGGGCACCGATTTTTTGGGTGGCGTCTTTTTGGCGGGCGATTTCCCTTCAGCCGACGGGTCCCCCTTGCCATCCAGCGAATTCTTGAGTGCTGCCATCAGGTCGATGACGTTGCCACCGCTCGGCCTTTCCTCTTCTTCCTCAGGCTCAACCTTACCGCCTTTTGCCTTAAGCTTGCGGTCGATCAGTTCTTTCAACGCATCGATGTACCTGTTCTCGTAATCGCTGGCATCGAAGCTGCCGGTCTTTTTTTCAATAAGGTCGGTGGCCAGTTCCAGCAAATCCGGGTCGGGCTTTGATTTCCCTATTCCCTGAAAATAGGAAGATGCCTTGTGCAGCTCTTCGTCATAGCGAAGCGTCTCGAGGATAAGCCCGGCACCGCATGGTTTAAGGCTCACGATATATTCACGGCCACGTAAGGCCAATTGCCCAATACCGATCTTGCGTGATCGCTTCATCGCCTCGCGCAAAACGATAAATGCCTCTTCAGCCAGATCATCCGATGGCACGACATAATAAGGTTTCTCGAAATAAATCGGGTCTATGTCGTCCTGCGAAACGAACTGCGACAAAACGAGCGTCTTTTTGCTTTCCAGTTTTACCGCATCGAGTTCTTCATCGTCGAGCAGGACATAATTGCCCTTTTTATATTCGTAGCCCTTCATGATTTCGTCGGTATCGATGGGGCCAATGCCAGTTACAACCTTTTCATAGTGGATCGGCTTGCCCGAAGGCTCGTGGATCTGTCGAAAAGCGATAGCAGCGCCGCTTCGGGTGGCCGAATAAATTTCAACGGGGATGGACACTAAAGCCAGCCGGATTTGGCCTTGCCAATAGGGACGCGCCGCCATTTCAGCCAAACACCCGGATAAAACGATGTATCATTGCAGTATCTCCCTCGCGGAAAGATAACGGCTGCTCGCATTTAAGGTTCCAGATCGCCCAGATAGCAACGCAATCGCCGCCATTCGCGTTGCTTTTCCGCTAACGCCAACGTGTATGCAGGACTGCTCGACGGCAAGGTAATGAGCTTGATCCTAGTTGAATCGAGCAGGATGCGCCGTCCAGCCTTTGATGCCACCCCGCCATTGAACGCAATTGCCCGCAAGTATGGCAACTGGCTAATAAAAGCGTGAAGGTCGTTCCCGGCTACATCGCGCAGATTGCTGTCAAGGCTGCCGATCCGGCGCGCACCTGCAACCACATCCCACACCGCTGTGCCATGGTCGACCAGCATCGCGAGCCGCGTGCTATAAGGCATCGCTGGCAAATCGGCGCCGATAACGTTGCCGATCAGCTTCCAGAACTGGTTCTGGGGGTGCGCATAATATTGCTGCCGGGCAAGCGATTGCTCGCCCGGCAGGCTTCCCAAAACAAGAAGCTTTGCGTCGCGCCGATACACCGGCGCCATGCATGTCTTTAATGCCTCGGTCCTTATCCGGCTGTCCCCGGCTCGGCCATTTTGCGATGCATCTCGGCCATCACGCGCGCCGGGGCAACGCCAGATGCAGCAACCTGAAGCTTGTTTTTCCAGCCCGAGATGATCCGGTCTTCGCCGTTCATCATGGCATCCCACCCATCGCGCGCGACCTTCGCAGGATCATCCTTGTTATCGTCCGCGCCAACCTTCGTATCGAGCATGTCCGCCCGTGCAAAAAACTCGGTGTCGGTCGCGCCGGGCATGAGCGTGGTCAGAGTAACACCCTCCTGATCATTAAGCTCGTTTCGCAACGCATCGGTGAAATTGTCTATAAAGGCCTTGGTAGCGTTATAAACAGCATTGAAGCTGCCGGGAATATATCCGGCAATGGAACCGGTAACGAGTATTTTGCCCTCGCCGCGCTGGAGCATCTGTTTCAATACCTCCTGCAAAAGATAGACAGTGCCGGTGATATTGGTGTTGATCGCATGTTCCCAACTGTCGAACTCCTGCTGGAGAAACGCACCGCCGGTTCCTGTACCTGCATTGGCGCATAGCACATCAATCGGACGACCATCCAGTCGGCGGAGCATGTGGTCTACCCCTGAGGTGGATGACAGGTCCGCTTCAACAGGAATAACATCGATATTGTGCTGACCGAAATCTGCGGCAGCGGCGTTGATCAATTCTTCGTCGGCGGCCACGAGCAGGTCATAGCCTTCTTCGGCCGCAATGCTCGCCAACTCAAAACCGATACCCGTCGATGCGCCAGTTACCAAAGCCAGTTTTCTCATGCCCTATCTCCGTTCATTTCGTTACATCATGCCCGGCTTGAGCACGATCTTTGTCGCGTGGTCCTGCTC
>CALRMO020000226.1:0-3473 GCA_943369235.1 Sphingomonas paucimobilis | reverse complement strand
CTGGTCGCCACCAGCCGGACCGCCTCGTCCTCGAATTCCTTTGTAAACCGTCGTTGCTTCGTCATCGAGTTTGCCTTTCACCTCAGGAAAACTCTCCACTTTTCTGAAGCAAGTCCACAGTGCCCCTTGTCTTCATCAGGGCAAGCCACGGCCGGCCAGCAGGTATCTAAAGTGAGGTTGTCGAGGCAACACTTTAACACTTTGGAGGCCAACCGACCATGACCAGCATCTCCCACGCGCCTCCGCCGCAAAGCGTGAGGCGTGAACCGCCCCCGTTCAGGGGGGCAATTTTGGAAGCCGA
The DNA here is from genome assembly GCA_943369235.1 of Sphingomonas paucimobilis. Classification (GTDB taxonomy): domain Bacteria; phylum Pseudomonadota; class Alphaproteobacteria; order Sphingomonadales; family Sphingomonadaceae; genus Sphingorhabdus_B; species Sphingorhabdus_B paucimobilis_A. The sequence goes on along the minus strand of CALRMO020000226.1, from coordinate 3,172 downwards.
TCAGCCCCGAACGGGGTCAATATTGCAGACCGACTCACAAACGAAAGATCGAGGCGGTCATTCCTGGGCGGTCACCGCCGCGTGAAAATCGAACATGATCGGGCGCTCTGCAAGCAGCGCAATCGCATCGAGCGCGTGTTCGGACAGCTCAAGATCAACCGCGCCATCCCCATCCGATATGACCAACTGGCCAACAGCTTCCTCGGAACACTCCATCTCGCCACCGCCAGATATTGGCTGAAATTTGTCCACGCCGCCTAAAGAAAGAAGGGGAATTTCACATATTTCTTATATTGAAAACAATATAATTTTGCCATAAAATTCTAAAGTTTTATTAATTTTACTTCTGAGGTGATCGTAGTTGAGCTTGATCAATTTGGCCTGAAACTCCTGACACCGCGTCCGATGGACGCGCAAACAACGATAGATTTTGCACTGGGCAATCGTGTGGAACGTTAAACTCCCCGCCAAATGCGCTCCCGGCTGCGGTTGAATTCCCGACGATCACACGTCCCAACTCGTGGCCGTTACGGCAGCTAAGAACCCAATACGGTAGGGAATCTTTACTTTGCATAATGCCGCTGCCATGCCCCTCAAAGCGATAGGTGCCGGGCGGCAAGACCTGCATTTGCTGCAGGAGTAGTCCTCCGGTAGCCGTCGGCACGGAGAAGTCGAAGGCTCCATTTTCCAGCGATGTCGCTACCTTCCCGTCGTTAACGGGAACCCAATCGAACAACGAAGGCGTGGCGAGACGTGCAGCGAAATGGGGATCGCGCGAAGTCTTGCGATCGGCACCTCGGCGCACCTGCTCATAAAAGTGCCAGGCGTCCTCAAAAGCATCCGCTTTGCTCAAGTTATTGACGGCACCTGCAACGGCGCGGTCGGGCAATGGCATCCTCGCCTGGCGCATTTCCTCGAAAAATTGAGCGGTTGCGTGTGGTTCCCCCCCAGTATCTGCCAAGTAGGAAATAAAATCTGGCCCCCACTGCGGCGCGGACTCCTGACGCAATGTCAGAATGACATTTGTGCGGATCGCCGGTTGCTCAAATCCGCCTGCAAGGATTGGGAAAAGCAAGTCTGATGAGACGGGAGTCGTTCTTAAGGCGATGTCGTAATGATGGAGCGCGGCGGGGATGTCGTCCCGCGCCACAGCATCCTCAATCGCCCAGAGCTGGGTGCTAATGTCGCGTCGCGAAAGGTGTTGTGCATAGCTGAACAGCCGACGAGCTTGCGCGGTATCACCGCGCAAACCGGCTTGTAAGCCGAGCGTAGCTATCGCCGACACTGCCGTGGCGTCCTGCCGCAGCGCCGCTTGTGCCAGCCGGGCGGAGCGAGCATTTTGATCGGGACTAGGTCGCTCCGCAAACAATTTCTGCGCAAGTGCGGCGGTAATTTGCCCATCACCCATGTCAAGCAAGTGCGCCCGTGTCGGGTCCGTTATAACCAGGACGTCGGCGATACTATGCGTTACACTGCAATACCCTAATAAGGCAGCAATCACGGCCAGCACGCACCGTGCTATCCAAGCCTTTGCGCTATGACGCATCCATTCCATGCGATGCGTCATAGCGATCAGGCAATCTTTTCATCGCGTTCGGTGCGACCATAGCGGTAGCCATAATCATACCCATAACCATAATGAGCCTTGCGGACATCAAACTTGGTCAGCACTCCGCCAATGACTCGGGCATGCGCGCTGGCCAGGCGGCTAAGCGCCGTCTTGACCAAGGTAGCGCGGATACCGTGCGATTCGACGACGAAAATAACCCCTTCCACCCGGCTCGCGATTAGAGGCGCGTCCGCCAGCCCCATGACGGGCGGTGCATCGATCACGACATGATCAAAAGTCTCAAGCAAACGTTCGATCAGCAATGGCAAGCGCTTCCCGGTAAGGAGTTCTGCGGCATTTGGCGGGATCGGGCCTGACGACATCGCGGTGAATCCGAGTTCACCCATTTCGAAGGTCAATGCAGCGATGTTATCTTGACCGGTCAGGAAGTTGCTCAAGCCCCTGTTATGGTCAACGTCCCCCAACTGATGGACGGATGGCGAACGCATGTCGCCATCGACCAGAATGACCTTGCGCTGTCCACGTGCGAGAGTGGTTGCAAGCGCCAGGGCAGTTGTCGACTTACCTTCAGCTGGTCTGGTGGAGGTGACCATGAAGGACCGCGGCACGCCATGTTCCGTGGTGAACGCAAGGGTCGTCTGCACGGCGAGATAAGCTTCGACCAGATCCGATTTGCGATCCTTGAGTGCCTCTTTCGGTGTTTGTCCATGGACCTGCGGAACCGAACCCAACAGCGGCAGACCAAGTGAGCGCTCGACCTCAGCCGGATCGGCAATCGCCTCGTCGATTTGCTCGAGCGCCAGCGCCAGCGCGGTGCCGACAACCAACCCGCCGAGGATGGCAATGGCAAGGTTCAACAACAGGATCGGGCTCGATGGCTTTTGTGGCACATCCGCCGGATCGACGATCGAAATGTTGTTGACGCCAACGCCGCCAGCGACACCGATTTCCTTGAAGCGCTGCAGCAGGCCGTCATAGAGCGCGCGGTTGGTATCGACCTCTTGCTGGTAGATATTGTATTGGATCGAACGCCGACGGAGATCGAGATACCCCGATTTAAGCTGAACAACCTTAGCCTGGAGCTGTTGCTCGCGCTGCAACGCTTCGCGATAATCGGCCTCAAGCGATCCGGTGATGCGGCTCTCTTCGCGCGAAATCGAGCGGTCAAGCTGATCGATCTGGGATTGGATAGCCTTAGCCGCTGGATACCCTGGCTCGAACTTGACCATCAATTGCTGGTACTCAGCGGCAAGCTCGGCGCGATGCTGGCGTAGATTGTTGATCGCCTGGTTGCGCAGCGCCTCGGTCGAAGCACCCGAACGCCCAACTTGCTGAAAGCGCGCCTGGGCCTGAACGCGATCGACGGTTGCCTGGCTGAGCGCGGTGTTCAGCGTGGCCAGGTCATCCGCCACGATCGAGCGCTCCGACGTGCTTTTCCCGTCACCAGAGCCGCTTTGCGCAGGCAAATTGATGATTTGTTGCGCCGAGGCATAAGCGACGAGTTGCCGCTGCGATTCATCGAGCCGTTGTTTATATTCGGACAATTGCCCTTGAAGGAGGTTTCGGCCGTAGGACGTCGCCTGGACTTTGCGTTCCAAATTG
>CALRMO020000225.1:0-3483 GCA_943369235.1 Sphingomonas paucimobilis | reverse complement strand
ATTTCCGCCGTCACCGGCTATTCAATTACGCTGGTCCTGTCGGTTATCTACCGTTTCCTGATCGATCAGCGGCCCTTTATCACTTGGAGCCTGACCTTCGTTGCGGTCTCGGTGGCAACGCTTGGCTATGCCTATCTCGACGTATGGGTGCTGCAGACGATCCGCGAGGGCGCCGATGAAACGCCCTTTGCGCAGCTCTGGCTGGCGGCGATTTACATTAACTCGGTTTTGCTAGCGGCCTGGTCGGCGCTCTATTACGCGATCAATTATTTTGTCCGCGCAGAGGAGCAGTCGGACCAGATGATGCGGCTGGAGGCGCAGGCAACCAGTGCGCAGTTGACGATGTTGCGATACCAGCTAAACCCGCATTTCCTGTTCAACACGCTGAACAGCATCTCGACTCTGGTGCTGTTGAAGCAAACCGAACAGGCGAATGCCATGTTGTCGCGCCTTTCATCGTTTCTGCGTTTCACGCTTATCAACGAAGCGGCCGCCAAAGTGCCGCTGACTCAGGAAATCGAGACGCTGAAGCTTTATCTCGACATCGAAAAAATGCGTTTCGAAGAACGGCTTCGCACCTATTTTGTCATCGAGCCTGCTGTTGAAAACGCACTCGTGCCATCCTTGCTGCTTCAGCCGCTCGTCGAAAATGCCATCAAATATGCCGTTACGCCCAAAGAGGAAGGTGCCGATATTTCGGTGAGCGCTCAACTCGTCGGCCAAAGGGTTCGGATTACCGTGTCCGACACTGGTCCGGGGTTGCAGCCCGGCTATCAAGATCACAGCCTGTCAACAGGGGTCGGTATGGCCAACACGCGCGAACGGCTTTCCCAGGCTTATGGCGATGACCAACGCTTTGAACATTATATCAAAGCGGGCGGAGGGTTTGAGGTTTTGTTGGAACTACCGTATCAAACACGGATTATACCGGTCGAAGAAAATCAAGCGGGGGCAAAATCACAAGGAATGATAACCGCATGAGCATTCGCACTATCCTGGTCGATGACGAGAAGCTGGCCATTCAGGGCCTCGAACTTCGATTGCAGGGATTTGACGATATCGAAATCGTCGCCACCTGTCACAATGGCCGTGAAGCGATCCGCAAGATCAAGACGCTGAAACCCGATCTGGTGTTTCTGGATATCCAGATGCCGGGCTTTGACGGTTTTTCGGTGGTGCAAGGGGTGATGGACATTGATCCGCCCCTGTTCGTATTTGTGACGGCTTATTCCGAACATGCCATCAAGGCGTTCGAGGCGCAGGCTATCGACTATCTGATGAAGCCCGTGGAGCCCGACCGTCTCGCCGACACCATGGAGCGCGTTCGCAACCGGCTGGCGACCAAGCGTACGTCCGACGAACTGGAACGGCTGCGCAATGTCATCAACGAGGTCGCGCCAAACGCCGCTGACAATCTGGGGTCGCTTGATGAGGATCATGCCTCCACCCGGTTTGAAAAGCTTATCAACGTCAAGGATCGCGGGCAGATATTCCGGGTGGATGTCGAAAGCATCGAACGGATCGACGCCGCGGGCGATTATATGTGCATCTACACCGCCGACAATTCTCTGATCCTGCGCGAGACGATGAAGGATCTGGAAAAGCGGCTCGATCCGCGCACATTCCAGCGTGTTCATCGCTCAACGATCGTCAACCTCGATCAGGTGCGTCAGGTGAAACCCCACACCAATGGCGAATGCTTTCTGGTGCTTGAGTCGGGCGCGCAGGTGAAGGTAAGCCGGTCGTACCGGGATGTGGTCGCGCGTTTCGTGCATTGATGTTTCGGTTAGCGCCTTTGGCGGTGATGTTGCTGTCGGCCTGCAATCAGCAATCAGGCTCGCGGGCCGACGAACCGCCCGCTGCGCCAGCGCCCGCCAATCCTGCGTCAAAGGAAATGGTGCCGCAGGCCGAAGCAGAAATCGTCAAGGACGTCGATCCGGGAAGCGCCGAAGCAGCCCTATCGGTATTACGCCAATATCGCGCGCTCATCGCGCAAAAGAGATTTGCGGAGGCCTGGGCTTACTGGGGCCATGATGGCACCGATTCCGGAATGACGGCGGCGCAATTCGCCGCGAGCTTTGATAAATATGCAAGCTACGACTTTACGCTTGGCCAACCCGGCGAGATCGATGCGGGCATGATGCAGCGGTGGATAACCATCCCGGTCACCGTCACCGGAAAGCTGAAAGACACAAGCACCTTCAGGCTTGAAGGGCCGATGACCTTGCATCACATCGCACAAGACATGACCGATGTTGCGCCTGAACAAAAGCTGTGGCGCATTCGCGAAAGCGGCCTCAAGCCGCGCCCGTAAAACAGGAGAATATATGGAAGACGTGTCCGAAACAGCAACACCGCGCATGAAGGCAAGCGACTTCCATCCCTATATTCTCGAAATCTTTGACGGCTATGTGCACGGCAAGCTGACCAAGCGCGAATTTATTCGCGAGGCTGGCAAATTTACCGCGGCCGGCGTTACCGGCTTGATGATCCTTCAACAACTGGCACCCAATTACGCGATGGCGCAGCAAGTCAGGCCCGACGACCCTGCAATCGTTACCACACGCATCACCGTGCCCAGCCCGAACGGTCATGGCAGCATCAACGGCTTGCTGGCGCGGCCAGCGATCGCAAAAGGCAAGCTTCCGGCTGTTCTCGTCGTTCACGAAAATCGCGGGCTCAATCCCTACGTAGAGGATGTGGTGCGCAGGCTGGCAAAGGCTGGCTACATGGCGCTCGGTCCTGATGGATTATCCTCGGTAGGCGGATATCCCGGCAATGACGACAAGGGCCGCGAGTTGCAGGCGAAGCTCGATCCGAACAAGCTGATGGAGGATTTCTTTGCCAGCTTCGACTTCCTGCGCGATCACAAGGATAGCACCGGGAAGGTCGGCGCGGTCGGTTTCTGTTATGGCGGCGGCGTGTGCAACGCACTCGCAGTGGCAAGGCCGGAGCTTGCGGCCTCGGTACCCTATTACGGACGGCAGCCGACCGCAGATGAAGTTCCTGCAATCAAGGCGCCGCTGCTGATCCATTATGCCGAGAATGACGAACGCGTGAATGCCGGGTGGTTGCCCTATCAGGCGGCGTTGATATCGAACCAAAAACGCTTTCAGGTGCACTTCTATCCGGGAACCCAGCACGGTTTCCACAATGATTCGACACCGCGCTACGACAAGGCGGCGGCGGAATTGTCATGGGGAGGAACGCTGGATTTTTTCCAAAAGAATTTGCGTTCTTGAAATGTAGGATTTGAAGGCAGATGGTCATATCTGCTCTTTGATATTGTGATATTTTTGGAATTCTTCTTATGGAATTGCTTTGTCTGTTAACGTAGCACGCCTGCTGCATGTTTGTGCCAATTGTTTCATAGAAGCCGCGAAGGAAAGAAGGAAAAAAGGCGTAGCTCTTTCCTCAATCCTGCGCTCAAAATTGCAAACAACGGCTATTTACGGGGCTGCGCCCTTATTGTCTTCTTTCCTT
>CALRMO020000224.1:0-3508 GCA_943369235.1 Sphingomonas paucimobilis | reverse complement strand
CGCGCGCAATCCCCTTATTCTCGGGCTGCTTGAGCGGCTCTACCTCCGCTTCCTCGTGCTTCGCCCACGGCTCCAGCGCGCGTTTCTTTAGGGTTGCAGATTTCCGCCGATGTGTATTATATAGACAATACACACAGGAGGCGCTCCCCATGAAATTATCCCCCTTTCACCTGCTCCCGTTCGCCGCACTTGCGGTATCGGCGTGCAACATTGACGTTAACGCCGAGGACAAACGCCTGACTTCGGACGGCAAGCCCATCTCGACCACCGCCGCAACGACTGGCTCCTTTACAAAAATTGAGGCGGTAGGCCCCGACAACATAATCTTTGTCACCGGCGATGCTTTTTCGATCAAGGCGGAGGGCGATGCCGATTCCATCGCCAAACTTCGCTACGCCATGGACGATGGCACGATCATCATTGGCCGCGAGAAAGGCAAATGGTGGGGTGAAGGTTCAAAGGGCGTTACGGTCACCGTCACCGCGCCGTCGCTGGTCGAGGCTTCGCTCGCAGGCTCCGGCGATTTCACCGCTGACCGGATGGCGGGCGACAAGGTCAAGGTCGACCTTGCCGGATCGGGCAATGCAAAAATCGCCGACGTCGCCGCAAAAAGCTTTGAAAGCGATCTGGCTGGCACCGGCGACATCATGGTCGCTGGCAAAACCGAGCGCGCCGAATATTCGGTTGCGGGAACTGGCGATGTCGATGCCTCGAACCTCGTCAGCGTCGATGCCGAAGTGTCGATCGCCGGGACAGGCGACGTCAGCGTGAACGCAACCGGCAGCGTCGATGCCTCGATTGCCGGGACCGGCGACGTGAAGGTAACGGGCGGTGCAAAGTGCACATCGTCGGCCGTGGGTTCGGGCAAAGTAAGTTGCGGCTAACCGCAGGCGTGGTGTTATGAGCAATTGGTGGGACCGCCGGGTCGTTCCTCGGCTGATCGGCTGCGCCTGCCGCCAACCGGCGATCATGAAGACGCGCGCCAAAATCGTGCCGCTCGCGGCAGGAGAGGTGCTTGAGCTTGGCTGTGGCGGGGCGGCCAATTTGGCGTTTTATGACTGGTACAAGGTGAAGCGCCTGTCCGGCGTCGATCCCTCGCCCGAATTGCTTAATAAAGCGCAGGCCGAACTTGCAGAGAGCGGTCGCAGCGCCAATTTCATGGCGGGGGTTGCCGAGGCCTTGCCCTTTGCCAGCAACAGCTTCGATTGCGTCGTGACGACCTTTACGTTGTGTTCCGTGCAGGACCCCATTGCGGCGCTTTCCGAAACGCGGCGCGTTCTTAAGCCCGGCGGACGACTGCTGTTTGCCGAGCATGGCCACGCGCCCGATGCTGCAGCGGCAAGATGGCAGGGCAGGATCGAGCCCCTCTGGAAACATATCGCTGGCGGTTGCCATTTGACGCGGCCGGTAACGCGCGCCATATCCGCCGCAGGCTTTGTGTGCGATGCGCCGCAAGGGCATTATATGAAGAGGACACCGAAATGGCTGGGCTGGGTCGAATATGGCGAGGCACGATTGGCTGCATAGCTCTTGCCGCATTGGTGGGTCCGGCGGGGGCGGGCGCGCAGGCGAACCGCCCGATCGAACGAAAATTGCTGGTCGGCAGTTTTGAGAATATTCAGGTGATTGGTGACATATCGGTAATCGTGGAAACAGGAAAGTCGCCCTCTGCGGTGGCAAGCGGCGACAAGCGCGTGCTTGAATCATTAAAGCTTGAGCGGGTCGGCACAACGCTTCGTGTTCGCCTTCAGCAGATCGTCAACAACAATAAGGGTGTGCCGATTACGGCGCCGCTTCGGGTCACGCTTGGCGCCCGCGAGATCAGGGATGCGTCGGTCGTCGGTAACGGCCAGCTGTCGGTGTCCGAACTTAAGCAGCAGGGTTCATCGAAAATGCTCATCGCCGGAAACGGATCGATCACGGTTGGCAGGCTGATCGTCGACCAGCTTACGGCCACGATCGACGGCAATGGCAAAATCGACATCGGCGGCGGCGCGTTGCGCGATGGCCGCGTGACCATCGACGGCGCGGGAACTTTCGACGGCGCGAAATTGCAAATGCGCAAGTTGCGGCTGGAGCATATCGGAAACGGCACTTCGTCCGCCACAGTGGAAGAGGGAACCGAAATCTACAATCGCGGTTCAGGCAATATCACAATCGGCGGAAAGGGGACCTGCTTCATCAAGGAAGCAGGAAACGCCGCAATTAACTGCGCAAAGGTTGATCGCGGAGGCGACCGATAATGCTCCGAAAACGAAATCTGACCTTAACACTGACCTTCGCTTTGCTGGCCGGATGCACGGCAGCCGCAAACGGCAGTGGCCAAACCAATGGATGCGTCCCCGGCGCGGCGCAGGGTCAATCCCCGGCAGGGCTTCAGCAAGTAACGCTCTGTATCACCAGCGGCGCAAAGACACGTGCGTTTACGGTCGAGGTCGCAGGCAGTTCGATGGAACAGGCGAAGGGCCTGATGTTCCGCACCGAGCTTGCCGATAACGCAGGTATGATCTTCCCCTTCCCCGAACCGAAGCCCGCCAGCTTCTGGATGAAGAATACCGTCATTTCGCTGGACATCATTTTTGTACGCTCCAACGGTACCATTGAGAGCATTGCCGAAAATACGGTGCCTTATTCGACAGCCCCTGTCGAAGCCGGCGAGCTTGTCTCTGCGGTTCTGGAATTGCGCGGCGGGTTGACCTCCGAACTCGGCATTGCGGCGGGCGACCGGGTTGAATGGAAGGGCCGATAGCGCCGAAATAGGGATTGCACCGATGCACGCTTGCCCGTAATCGCTCCGCTATGGGAATTCTCGGAAAAATCTTTACCTGGTGGGACGGTGCTACCCTCGGTACTTCGCTGTATAGCTGGCGCAAGGGCAAGGCGTTTGGCGAGGACGAAGCGGGTAATAGATATTTCCAGAGCGCCGATGGCACCCGCCGGTGGGTTATCTATCACGGCTCCAACGACGCAAGCCGGGTGCCGCCCGAATGGCATGGCTGGCTGCATCATACGCATGATGGCAAGCCTGAGGAATATCTTCCACCACTTCGCGGATTTGAGGGCGGCGCAACCGGCAACCTCACCGGCACTGAACAGGCGTATTTACCCTCCGGTGCGATCGCACGTGGCGGTCATCGGCAACGCGGGACTGGTGATTATGAAGCGTGGAGCCCCGACGCATCATGACGCTTGCCCGCGGGTTGATGCTGTTGCCGTTTCTGGCACTTGCCGCCGCGTGCAACTCGTCCGGTGACGAAGAAGCAGCGTTGGCCCCCGCGAAATCGGGCAAGGCGCAGGCAACGCGTGACAAGATTGTCGTTGCCGACGGTGAGGTTATCGGCACGCCAATGGCCGAGCGAGTCGCGGTGCTGGGATTGCTGAACAAGCGCAATGGCCAGACCCGCGATCTTGAACTAAAGCCCGGCGAAGCGATCCGGTTTGGCAAGGTTGTCGTTCGCCTGCGTGCCTGCGAAAAGACCGCTCCCTGGGAAACCTATCCCGATGAAGG
>CALRMO020000223.1:0-3525 GCA_943369235.1 Sphingomonas paucimobilis | reverse complement strand
CAAGCTTCTTTATGCGAACACCGCTCCATGCTGAGGCTTTTACCAGTCATCGCCGCATGTGTGGCATGTTCGCCGACTGAAACATCTGGCGAGCAAGCCGTTGCGGAACCGCAGCCCCACTTTGCCACCCAGACGACTGCACCTCCGCCAGATTATCGTGCCTTGCTCAGGCAGGTGTCGCTCGCAGATGAAAGTGGCCGACAGGCTCGTAAAACCTTACAGCTGCCACCCAGCAATGCGAAGCAGGTGGGCGACGAGTGGATCGAGAGGGTAAAAAAACGCGGAGCGTTGCTAGGTTACGGGCTTGCGGGCAAAAGCCCCGACGGCGCGGTGAGATTGATTGACACTGGACTTACGCAAAAGGAATTCAATAGCTGGACGAAGCAAAACGGCTGGACCGTGCCTGCGCACATCGAATGGAGTTTTGCGCCCGAAATGAGGCTTCCGCGTGTCAGCGAAGCCGCAAAAAATGCCGTTCGCGTCTGGCCGGCATCGACCTCGCGGACGGGATTGCAATATATGGCCGGATATTCCGGACGGGTTGAATTGCGCGACGGCTGCCTTTTCGTCGGCCAGTTCGATGATCCTCCAAATAAACTTGCATGGTTTCATGCCGAAATGGGTTTGGACGTAGACAGTAACGGTTTCTTTGTTTTGCGCGACCGGGTGAACGGCCAGACGCTTGCGCGCATCGGCGAGAAATTGAGCTGGGCCGGTCCCGCAAGTGCCGACATCGACGCGCAGACAAAACGGGCCTTACTGGATGCCTGCGGCCCCGCCGAAATCTTGATTGTCGGCTCTCCCCAATCTAGCGAACGCTTCATGACTCAATACCCGCATCTGCGCCGACCTCAGATACCGCCACCGCCATCAGCCTCGCCGCCGCAGCCGCCGTCGATGTTTAAAACTTCCCCGACAGGGTAAGCTGGATTAGCGGATCGAGATAGCGTTTGCGGTTTACGATTTGCGTGATGGTGCCGGTTGCACGCGTGCCGGTGTGAAGGAAACGGTCGCGGCTGAAATCGGGAATGCTGATATATTGAAGCCGAAGCGTTCCCAGCTTGAATTTGTTGTATTCGACAAACAGATTGGTGCGCACACCGTCCTTTTGGCGGCGAAACTCGTTGAAGAAATAGGCGTTGCTTTCGGCCTGTGCGTTCGCGGTTACACCATAGACAAAGCCGGTGCTGGCAACATCATGGCGCAATTCCCATTGCTGGTGCCATACCGGCTCGTACGACATGCGACGCGATTGACCGGTCACAGGATCGGTGACGCGGCTGCCGTGATAATGGCCGACATATTTCACCTCGATCCCGGTGATGCCAGCAGGCTTGGTCAGCCAATCGAACGGTAGCGTAATTTCGAGTTCGCCATTCCACCTCTTGCTGCTGCCGATGTTTCCCGCACCATCGAATTGCGCGGTGATATTGCCTTGGACGTCGCGCAACGTGACGGGCACCAAATCCTGAGTGTCGCTGACAAATTGATATTCGCCCCTGAACTGTATACTGCCGCGTTCCAAGAATTTGTGCCGGATAAGTGCGGATAATGAAGTCACCTTTTCAGGAACCAGATCGGCATTGCCGACATCGACCTGATTACCCAATGCAACATCAATGGACGTGGCAAACTCGCCGAAATCAAGCTGGGCCACTTGGCGGTCCGCCCGGAATTCAAGCGTTGTCTGAGGGCTGGCCGTCCAGGTTGCAATCGCGCGGGGTTTAATGAATTTGAAGCTGCGCGCTGCCGTGCTGTCCCCCGACAGCGTCAGTTTGGAAAATTCCGCGATCACCCCGGCTTCGACCTTCCAATGCGGCCCTAACGACCAGACATCGGTAAGAAATGGTTCAAACCGCGTTTCTTCGACCAACACATCGGATGGCGGGAACGCAGTAACCGTGTCGCCAACGGTACTCACCGCAGAGAAGCGCGCATCGAGCCGGTTGTAGGCAATTTCACCGCCGAACTGGACGGCATGGCCCGAAATTCCGGTCCAGTCGTTCTGGATTCGCGCGACCGCCTCCGCAGGCTTGTTGCGGCTTCGTGTTTCGAAAAAGCTAATCGGGTCGCCGATACGCGCGGCCTCAATCGTCGAATCATTACTCTCGGTTCCGGCGCGATAAAGACCGATAATCTTGGTTGTCACTTTTGGCAAAAGCCCGAACTCAATGTCTCCGCCGATCTCGTAATTGATATCGCTGATCGGTCCGCCGCGCAGCAGCAGTTCGTCGCCAATATCGGTTCCCAACGCGTCAAAGAAATCGCCCACCCGGCGATCAAAGCCATCACTCCAACGAACCCGGCTATTCAGGTTGACCTTGGCACCGCCAAGCCTTGTTTTGATCGCGCCGCCAATCGATGCTTCGTCATAACCGCCTTTGCCCTTGTAATAACGACCCTCGGTAAGCGCGCCTGTTCCGGTTTTGAAATCCTCCGGCCCATATCCGTAAATCCGCTCCGAATAAGACGAGAAGTTAAGCTCGTAGCTCGTATCGCTCCGGCGCACGGTGGCTGAGGCGTTTGCCGAGGGCCTGAAGCCGTAGCGATGCCCGAATACCAAATTGCCTTCATAGGTGCCGCTGACTTTCGCCGATATCTTGCGCACGACATTCACAACCTGGCCCTGCCCTTGCGTTTCTGCGTCGGCCCCTGCTTGCTCGCTCAATTCGATATAGTCGACTTCGCTCGCCGGGATGCGCGACAATATGGTGAATATATTGTCGGATTTCGACGACGGACGGTCACCGTCGATCAGGACATTGCCCGCATTCTCGCCAAAGCCCCGGCGTCCATCGCCCTCTGCAATTGAAAAGCCGGGAATGCGATTGACCATATCGAGAGCGGTTACCGGACCGTAAGCCGCGAAAAAGTCGGCGCGAAACTGACGGTTCCCCGATGCCGGAGCGCTCGCTTGCGGGGTGCCAGCTATGTCCTGTGCATAGGCAAGCTGCGGAAACCAGAAGCTAACTCCAGCTAATAGAAATGCCGCACGACAGTGATAAACAGACATAAAACCCCCCATTTGAGCCTGTGCACATCATGCTCTGGCTCAGGAGTTGCGATTACAAGCGTAAACGTAAGTGCGACAGGACGGTTCGACGAACGCGAGGGGCGTTCGACAAAAAGCAGACATCAGGCAAAAATTGTCGTTTGTCGTTCTCTGCCGACGTTTTGTATGCTTGGGATCAGATTGGGCGGTTTTGTTCAGCCTCGATGTTGTCATCCAGTTGCGAGGCTTTGATGCATGCATCCCGGTCGCCGTCCTCGCATTTTTGCCGGGCCTTGTCCCGTTGCCGCGCAAGTTTGCCGAGCGCTTCTTCACGTTTGCGGAGTTCGCGCCCGCGCTTTTCATCGGACTCGGATTGGCTGGTCGTCAAGACATCAGCGGTTTTCGACACGACTTTGACAGGCGCCGTGACCACGTCCTTGACGATCGAAGCCACGCATCCCTGCAGGAATAACAGCACGGTGCACACAAGGACTAAACGCATTAAACCTCCCCGATATTATCTCAAACCTGCT
>CALRMO020000222.1:0-3543 GCA_943369235.1 Sphingomonas paucimobilis | reverse complement strand
GCAGCAACGGCTCTATCCGACACCACTGCTCATCTGAAAACCAAAAGAAATCCGCCATTCTCAAAGCCTCCTTACCGAAGGCACTAAACCACAATCTGCTGGCGTCGGGAATCCGCTTATTGGGTCCGGACCCTAGTATCGCTAACAATAAAGACGTTGAAATGTCGTCTAATGGCTCTGCATCTTCCGTCCGTTAATATCTTCGGCAAATCTTCGTTTACCCTTAGCTCGTTAATTGAAGCCTTGCCGCTATCGATAGCGCTTGTAATTGCAGCAATGGGCCCTTCTTTGTATGGCAGAAGAAAACAGGCGTCAGGTCGATCACGCTTTGTTAACGGGAATCGTCGTTTCGGCAGGTTAGCCATCAACTTGGGTGAAATCAGCAATGAAATAAAAATCAATATCGCGCCCCTTGGCATTTTGATCATGTTTGCTGAGTCAACTCGGACGTTCTACGTTATCCCGAGTTCTCATTCAGAGCGTCGACGATAGCTAACCCACACCTCTCAAGTTCGATTAGTCAGCGCAAAAATAATCGCTACTAGACGCCACCGATCCCATAGTGCAGGTTCGGACGCAATTTTGCAGCCCAGTACGTGCTTGCACGGCCGCGAGCGAAAAAGAATTGAAAGGCTTACTAGAACGTTGATGGATCGTCGGAGCCTAGCAGCGTGGGTGGGAAACAGAATCTTGCCGCATGAGTCAGGCGTCAGAGCTTGGCTTCGCCGCGCCAGTGTTTCCAACAGTGACATCGACGACCTGGTTCAAGAAGCATACTGTAAGCTGTCGCGCCTTGAGACGGTAGCGCATATCACGAATCCCAGAGCGTATTTTTATCAGGTCGTGCGGAATTTACGACTCGAGCAGATAAGGCGTTCTCGCGTTGTTGATATCGATATTCTGACTGATGTCCATGCGGCGACTATCTCAAGCGACCAGCCCTTACAGGATATTGAAATAGGCTCGAAGCAGCAGCTGCTGCGAGTGCAGCGCCTAATCGACGAGTTGCCGGAGCGTTGTCGCCAAGTATTCACATTGCGTAAAGTATATGGTGTCTCACAACGTGAGATCGCACGAAAGCTAGGAATATCAGAAACGATTGTCGAAAACGATGTGGTCAAAGGTTTGCGCCTGATTATGCAGCGCGTACAGGAAGAAGATGTGAGGCTGTGCAGGATTTTGGAGACGAAGGGTGAGCACGAGAGAAAGCGCCGCCACGATTGAAGAGGCCGCTATTCGCTGGCTCTGGCGTTTAGACGGTGAAGTCGGGTCTACGCAGATTCATGAAGACCTCGAGGCTTGGCTCGCGGGCGATGATCGTCGGCGCGGCGCATTGCTGAAGGCCCAGGCGACTTGGCTAGCACTCGATCGAGATTGCTTGACGCCGCTAGCTGAGGCGGCAACGCCCGCACGAACACGAGGGGTAAATAACAGACGATGGATAGCCTCCATAGCTGCGTCGGCAGCAGGCATTGCAGCTTTCGCTTTTAGTATCGATAGTGGCACGACCTATGCAACGGCGTTGGGCGAGGTTCGGCAAGTGCCGCTTCAAGACGGATCGATCGCCGCTTTGAACACGCAGAGCGAACTTGAAGTGGCGATATCCGATCGTGTCCGATTGATTGAGCTCGACCGGGGAGAGGTCTGGTTCAAGGTAGCGAAGAACGCGGACAAGACATTTCTAGTCGAGGTCGGCGATGTACGGGTAATGGCAACTGGGACCGCTTTTTCGGTTCGGCGCTTGCAAGGGGGTGCGGAAGTCGTTGTCACCGAAGGTACTGTCGAGGTCTGGTTGGTGGGACGCGAAGCTACAAGAGCCATTCTGACTGCGGGTGACATTGCGCGTATCGGTGAAGATCAACAAGTCGTCAGCGCAGAACCGGTTGACTACACAGATCAACGACTTGCTTGGCGTGCGGGCAAGATCGAACTAGCAGGAAGAACCCTTGCTGAAGGGATCGCCGAATTCAATCGCTACAACCAGCAAAAATTGGTTTTAAGCGACCCAAGCCTCGCTAATAAACGCCTGTTTGGCGTTTTCAACATGCACGATGCCAAAGGCTTCGCCAGAGCGGTGCAGCAAGCCTTCAACGCCCCAGTGGATTTCACTGATCCGAAAAAGATTACCATCGGCACGCCGTCCTGAACTTTTTTTACGGAACTGCTGCCGTCGACCGTCATCGTATTAGGGCGCATTTTTTGCGCCGAGGCGGGAGATAACGGGAATGAGTGGTCGGTTCAGTGGGGCGTTCGCATTTTGTTTAGTTTCAACGACATCAATGACGGCTCTGACCGTACCAACCGCCGCGTCGGCCCAGGAACATGTCTTCAGCGTTCCGGCACAGCCAGCCTCCGAGGGAGTGGCGCAGTTCGCCCGGCAGGCGGGTGTTCAGATCCTGATTGCAGGCAGTGATGCGAAAGATCGCCGGACCAACGAAGTACGAGGCCCTTTGTCGGTTTCAGAAGCTTTGGCCCGGCTTCTTGCCAATACCGGACTTGTGGCGAAATCTGCTGGTCCACAAACCTACACTGTGGTGGCCCACAACGACGCGGCGCCTGTTGACCAGGTTTCGGTTGATGTCGACAAAGATATTGTTGTTACCGGGTCGCGGCTCCGTAGAAACGCATTCACTAGCCTGTCACCTCTTCAGGTGATCGAAGGTGACGCTGCCCGGGCTGCCGGCCTGTCCGACGTTGCTTCAATGGTGCAGCAGTCGCCAGTGGCTACAGGCTTCCAATTTGACAACAGCGTCACACTGCCGGGAGATGTCGCATCGTCCGGCGGCAGCGTCGGCGCCGCGACAGTGTCGCTTCGCGGCCTTCGCCCAGATCGGACTCTCGTCCTTGTAAACAGCAGGCGCCTGGCACCGGCGGGCGTTGAAGGCGCGCCGACCCAGCCGGACCTCAATCTGATCCCGGCGGCGTTAATTGAGCGGATAGAGTTGCTGACCGATGGCGCATCCTCAGTTTACGGTTCAGATGCCGTTGCAGGGGTCGTCAACATCATCCTGAAGGACGATCTCGACGGGATCGAGATGACCGGCTTTGCGGAGATTCCGGAAGGAGGCGGTGGCCAAATTTTCAGCGTTAGCGCCGCCGCGGGTTTTAAATCAGATAGGGGCGGCGTCACGTTAGGGGCTGAATACTATGAACGTCGAACGCTCTTTCGTTCGCAGCGACCATTTTCGAACTGTCGGAAGACTGTCGAGCAAAGTATCGCGACCGGTGAGGTGCGCGAGGCATGCGTCGATTTTGGAGGAGCAGGCGGCGGCGGACTGAATCAATTCCAAGATCCTACGGAGGTTCCAGACGGCGCGGGGCTGAGAGAGCTTCGCTTTGACTTTGATAGAGGTTCTGGTTTTGATCGGCAACCTGCGGGTCTCGATCTGTGCGACAGCAACAATTCCATCCTTGGACCCGGAACGAACACGACCGGCGTGCCGTGCACGTTCATAACCGGGGACGGCAAACCCGATCTCCTGTCGGCCTTCGGCTTTGACTCGCGTTACAACACCAATGGCTACACGGATCAACAGGACCTGA
>CALRMO020000221.1:0-3561 GCA_943369235.1 Sphingomonas paucimobilis | reverse complement strand
TCCCTGACCTGCGAATCTGTGGAAAACTTGTCGAA
Organism: Sphingomonas paucimobilis; assembly: GCA_943369235.1. Taxonomy (GTDB): domain Bacteria; phylum Pseudomonadota; class Alphaproteobacteria; order Sphingomonadales; family Sphingomonadaceae; genus Sphingorhabdus_B; species Sphingorhabdus_B paucimobilis_A. The sequence continues at coordinate 3,526 of CALRMO020000221.1, read as the reverse complement.
AAGCGGGCGTTTAGCGGTCCTGCGGGTGGCTATTCGCACGTTGCTCGTCTAGGGTCACCACATTCTAAAAATATAAGGATTTGCGCGGCGTGAGCGACGATACAGCCACATTGGACCCCTCTGACATTTCACCGGTCGACATCGTCGATGAAATGAAGTCGAGCTATCTCGATTACGCCATGTCAGTCATCGTCAGCCGCGCGCTTCCCGATGTACGCGACGGCCTGAAGCCTGTTCACCGCCGCATCCTGTTTGCAAGCCAGGAAGGCGGCTTTGTCGCTGGCCGCCCGTACCGCAAATCGGCGAAGATCGTCGGCGACGTGATGGGCAATTATCACCCGCACGGCGACAGCGCGATTTACGATGCGCTTGCCCGCATGACTCAGGACTGGTCGCTTCGCGTGCCTTTGATCGACGGTCAGGGCAATTTCGGCTCGATGGACCCCGATCCGCCAGCATCGATGCGCTATACCGAGGCGCGCCTCAACAAGGTTGCCAACGCCCTGCTCGACGATCTGGACAAGGACACCGTTGATTTCCAGCCGAACTATGACGGCAGCCGCGAAGAGCCGCAGGTTCTCCCTGCCCGCTTCCCCAATCTGCTCGTCAACGGCGCTGGCGGCATTGCGGTCGGCATGGCGACCAACATTCCGCCGCACAATCTGGGCGAAGTCATCGCCGCGTGCCTCGCCTACATCGACAATCCCGCGATCACCATCGACGAGCTTATCGAGATCATCCCTGCCCCCGATTTCCCCACTGGCCCGCTCATTCTGGGAACCGGCGGCGCGCGTGCGGCCTATCGTGAGGGCAAAGGCTCGATCATGCAGCGCGCGCGGCACATAATCGAGGAAGGCAAGGGCGACCGCCGCTCGATCGTGCTGACGTCCATCCCGTTTCAGGTCGGCAAATCGGGCCTCGTAGAGAAAATCGCTGAAGCCGCCAAGGACAAGCGCATCGAGGGCGTGTCGGACATCCGCGACGAATCGAGCCGCAAAGGCGTTCGGATCGTTATCGACCTGAAGCGCGACGCCACGCCTGATGTCGTGCTCAACCAGCTCTGGCGCCACACACAGGCGCAATCGAGCTTCCCCGCCAACATGCTCGCGATCCTGGGCGGACGGCCCGAAGTCCTCAACCTGCGCAGCATCATCGAGGCGTTCATCCGCTTCCGCGAAGAGGTCATCACCCGCCGCACCAAGTTCGAGCTCAACAAGGCCCGCGAACGCGCGCATCTGTTGCTTGGGCTGGTGGTCGCGGTCACCAATCTCGACGAAGTCGTCCGCATCATTCGCGGCTCCGCCAGCCCCGCAGAAGCGCGCGCCGCCCTGATCGCGCGCGAATGGCCCGTTGCCGAGATCGCGCCGTACATCAAGCTGGTCGAAGCGGTCGAAGCTGATATTACCGGCGACACCTATCAATTGTCCGAATTGCAGGTCCGCGCAATCCTCGAATTGCGCCTCCACCGCCTGACTGCCCTGGGCCGCGACGAGATTGGCAAGGAATTGTCGGGGCTTGCGGTCAAGATCGAAGAATATCTCGCAATATTGGGTGACCGTGTAAAGCTCTACGCCGTGCTCCGCGAAGAACTGGTCGCCATCGACGCCGAATTCTCGACGCCCCGGATTTGCGAAATCACCGCAAGCTGGGACGGTCTCGACGACGAAGACCTGATGGAGCGCGAGGAAATGGTTGTGACCGTCACCCATGGCGGCTACATCAAGCGCACCGCGCTCGCCACCTTCCGCGCGCAAAATCGCGGCGGCAAGGGCCGCGCAGGCATGGCAACCAAGGAAGAGGATGCCGTCACCGAATTGTTCGTGACCAGCACCCACACGCCGGTTCTGTTCTTCTCCAATATCGGCAAGGTCTACCGGCTCAAGGTCTGGAAACTGCCCGAAGGCGGGCCATCGACGCGCGGCCGCCCGATGGTCAACCTGCTCCCCTTGGGCGAAGGCGAGGTCATCTCGAACGTGCTGACGCTGCCCGAGGACGAAGCCGAATGGGGCGGGTTGTCGGTCGTTTTCGCCACCTGCAAGGGCTACGCCCGCCGCAACAGCATGGACGCGTTCGCCAACATTCCGTCGAACGGCAAAATCGCGATGAAGTTCGAAGGCGAAGATGCCGACGACCGGCTGATTGGCGTCGCGCTGCTCACCGAGGACGACGACGTCCTGCTCGCGAGCCGCAACGGCAAGGCGATCCGCTTTGCCGCCGACGACATTCGCGAATTCCAGAGCCGCAATTCAACCGGCGTGCGCGCAATGAAGCTTGCCAAAGGCGACGAGGTCATCTCGCTCTCGATCCTCCACCGCGTCGGCACCACGCCCGAGGAGCGCGAGGACTATCTGCGCTTCGCCCCGTGGAAGCCCGAACGCGAGGGTGAACCCACTTTGCCCGCCGACCGCATCACCGAACTCGCCGCCGCCGAACAGTTCATCCTGACGGTCTGCGCTAATGGCTATGGCAAATTGTCATCGGCTTATGGCTATCGCCGCACGGGCCGCGGTGGTCAGGGCATCACCAATATCGACAATATCGAACGCAACGGCTCGGTCGTGGCCAGCTTCCCCGCCACCAAGGGCGACCAGTTGATGCTGGTTACCGACCAAGCCAAGCTGATCCGGATGCCGCTGGATAGCCTGCGCGTGCTGGGGCGAGGGACTGCCGGGGTGCGGTTGTTCAATGTTGGCGAGGACGAGCATGTCGTCGGCGCGGCGAAGATTGATGAGAGTGATGAGGGGGAAGAGAACGCAAACGACACGGCGTCTGGAAATCCCTTATCAGATAGCGATGAGGTAGACTAGATTTGCAAAAGCTAATGCTTCCATCTCTTGGAAGTCATAGTCATCACCAACTTTTTCTAATCTCTAACACTTTTAATTCCGACAAGTTTGAAGAAAGAGGTTTAAGTCCTTCCGGGGATTTCTGCCCTGGCGTGCTCTCTCTGAGTAAATTAGACAGAGCGCTTTTATGTGACGGTTGAAGATCTTTCCACCAGCTAGGTCTAGCAAATATGTTATCACTAGTGTCGAAACAGAATTGCAGAATGGCCGAACTCATCATGTCGGCGTCCAATTTACAAAGGCTGTTCACAAAAAGTTTGCTTTGGTTTTTCCCATCCAACCAGGCGAAAATTGCATATGAACAGTTTTTGATAGTGGTCACGTTAAAGGCTAAAAAACTTAAAGAACCGATTGGAGCATCTAGGGATTGCAGCTTTTTTCCCGAAAAATCAAATTCTGGGTAAAACATGCCTGATGTAACAATTGGGAGAATACCATTTAGCTTAAAGGTGGCCCAGTTTAAGTTTGTTAGGTCCTTGCTCAATAAAGCCTTATCCCAAGAGGCTTTTTCGCGGGAATGCTCGCTTATAGCTAGGCCGTGGACTCATAATGGCGCAGTCTGATGCGGATGCAAGCGAGTTTGACCATTGCGGCAAAGGCTGAACCGAGCTTGTCGTAACGGGTTGCTATTCTTCTGTAGTATTTGAGTTTATTGAAGAAGCGCTCGACGCGGTTTCGCT
>CALRMO020000220.1:0-3563 GCA_943369235.1 Sphingomonas paucimobilis | reverse complement strand
TGGTTCGCGCCCTGGCCGACCGGAAGGTGTTGGGCGGCGTGTCGCTTGGGCGGCTCTACCCCGGCGTCGACGCCCTCGAAAATGGCCTTGTTGTTGCCGTGACCGAAGTTGCCACAAAGGAGGATGTCGAAACATTTGCCTCCGCTTTGCAGGAGATTTTAGCATGAACGCGATCAACCAAAGCGGCTGGAAGCCCGAAATGGGTGCCCTTCGACAGGCTCAGGGTGAGCGGGATATTGTCACCACCTACACCGGCAACAAGGCGTTGATGCTCGAAGAGGCGCTTATTTTCGAGATTGGCAATAACGGCACGACCGGCGTCGATCTCGCCGAAGCGCCTAAAGTCGTCTCGCGGCTCGGCAATCTCGAGCAGCACCGTGACATCGGCCTTCCCGGCCTCTCCGAGCCCGAAGTGGTGCGCCACTATACCCGGCTTAGCCGCCAGAATTACGCAATCGACCTCGGCTTCTTCCCGTTGGGAAGTTGCACGATGAAGCATAACCCGCGCCTCAATGAAAAGGTCGCACGGATGGCGGGCTTTGCCGACGTGCACCCGTTGCAGCCTGTCGAAACGGTACAGGGCGCGCTGGCGGTCATTCACGAGCTTGCACACTGGTTGGTCACGCTTACGGGTATGAAGGCCGTTGCCATGTCTCCCAAGGCCGGGGCACATGGTGAGCTTTGCGGCATATTGGCGATCCGCGCCGCGTTGACGGCACGTGGTGATGCCCGATCCGTCATTCTGTGCCCCGAAAGCGCCCATGGCACCAACCCTGCAACTGCGGCTTTTGCTGGCTATCAGGTCGAGAATATCCCGGCGACTTCCGAGGGACGAGTCGATCTGGCGGCGCTCAAGGCACGGCTTGGTCCCGATGTCGCTGGTGTCATGATTACTAACCCCAACACCTGCGGCCTGTTCGAGCGGGATATGCGCGCAATTTCCGACGCAGTGCATGCCGCTGGCGGCTATGTCTATTGCGACGGCGCCAATTTCAACGCCATAGTCGGGCGCGTCCGCCCGGGTGATCTGGGCGTCGATGCCATGCATATCAATTTGCACAAGACCTTCTCCACTCCGCACGGCGGCGGCGGACCCGGTTCAGGGCCGGTGGTGCTTTCCGAGGCGCTCGCGCCCTATGCGCCGCTGCCTTTCGTTGACAAAGAGGGCGATCATTATCTGCTGGTTGAGGAAGAAACGGCTGGCGAGCATCATGAGTCCACTTTTGGCCGGATGGTGGCATTCCATGGGCAAATGGGTATGTTTACCCGCGCGCTCTCATATATCATGAGCCACGGCGCTGACGGTCTTCGTCAGGTCGCGGAAGACGCCGTGCTGAATGCCAATTACATTTTGCGTAGCTTGGAAGATGTTCTCGACGCGCCGTTTGCGCACAGCGGCCCATGCATGCACGAAGCTTTGTTCAGCGATGACGGGATGGCCGAAGGCTTTACTACTCTGGATATCGCCAAGGGCCTGATCGACGAGGGCTATCACCCGATGACGGTCTATTTCCCGCTCGTCGTCCACGGCGCGATGCTGGTCGAGCCTACCGAAACCGAAAGCAAGGCGACGCTCGACCAGTTCATTGGTGCGCTGCGGTCGGTGGCGGAACGGGCAAAGGCTGGCGACGCTTCGCTGAAATCGGCCCCGCATCACGCGCCGCGCAGAAGGCTCGATGAAACGCAGGCGGCGCGCAAGCCCGTCTTGGTTTGGCGCGAGCCCGAACAGGCTGTCGCCGCGGAGTGAGCGGTGCGGTTCCGTTTGTATTCGAGCCAACGGGAGAGGCCAAGCGCCACGCCCCAGCGACCGAGCGCAACCGTGATGCAATTGCCGCTGTTTTAAAGGGCAGTCTGCCTGATAGCGGACAGGTGCTTGAAATCGCAAGCGGAACGGGCGAGCATATTGTCCATTTCGCCCGCTGTTTTCCACATCTGACGTGGCAGCCGAGCGATCCGGACCCCGCTGCACTTGCCTCGATCGACGCATGGCGGGAAGACGCTGCGCTGCCGAACGTCTTGCCGCCTATCGAAATCGAGGCTTCAGCCGAGTGGAATGTCGATTCCGCCGACGCAATCATCTGCATAACATGGTCCATATCAGCCCCTGGCAAGCGACGCTTGGGTTGCTTCGCAATGCAAGCCGCGTGCTTCATGTTGGCGGGATGCTCTATCTTTATGGGCCGTACCGGCAACGCGATGTGCCGACGGCGCCGGGAAACGAGCAATTCGATCAGTCGCTGAAAAGTCGCAACTCGGCCTGGGGGCTTCGCTATGTCGAAGATGTGACGGCCGAGGCGATGGCGAACGGTCTGTTTCTCGACCAGTTGATCGAGATGCCGGCCAATAACATTTCGTTGATATTTCGGGCTTCAGGCTCCCCGATTTAATCGCGCGATTGACTTAACCGGGCAATCGCACGACACCTCGGCAAAAGAACGCCCTCAACGAAGGGATAATCTGTCAAAGGAGAGAGCTGTGGGCCTGACCGTAACCGATATCTTGACCTTCGACGGTTTCCTTCGGCATTGGGCCGCGGACCGGCCCGAACGCCCCGCGCTGCGCGAGGAAGACCGGACCTACAGCTATGCCGAACTTGAACAGTACACGGCCAAAATTGCATTCATGCTGATATCTGCAGGCTTGCAGAAGGGCGACCGGATCGCCTGGATCGGCAAGAATAGCGACCTGTATTTCGCGCTGTTTTACGGCGCTGCGCGGCTCGGTGTGGTGATGGTGCCTATAGGTTGGCGGCTCGCACCCACCGAATGGGCCTATATTATCAACGACACGCGCGCCAAAATCCTTTTCACCGGGCGTGGTTTCGATGACGTTGCCAACGTGCTCGAGGACCAGGTCCCGCATGTGGAACGCTTCGTTGCCGAAGACGAGGCAAGGGCGCTGATTGCGTCGGCCGAGCGGGCTGAATTTCAACCCGCAGCCGAGGATGACGCAGTGCTTCAACTGTACACCTCGGGGACGACCGGCAACCCGAAAGGCGCCGTTTTGTCAAACCGCAATCTCTTCGCGCTGCGCAAACATTCCGAGGGGTCGGACCATGCCTATACCAAATGGGATGATGACGAAGTTGTTCTGATCGCCATGCCTTGCGCGCATATCGGCGGGACTGGTCTCGGTATAATGGCGCTGGCTTCTGGTCTGCCCGGCCTGGTGCAGGCGGAATTTACACCCGATGGCGTGTTCGATGCGATCGAAAAAGGCGGGGCGACACGGCTGTTCATTGTTCCGGCAGCGCTCCAGATGATGGTCAACCATCCGCGTTGCACGTCGGTCGACTACAGCCGACTCAAATATATTCTCTATGGCGCTGCGCCAATTCCACTCGAGCTGCTGCGCCAATGCATCAACGTTTTCGGTGCGCAGTTCATCCAGGTTTACGGGATGACCGAAACTACGGGAACCATCTGCATGCTGCCGCCCGAGGATCATGATCCGCAAGGGAATAAAAGGATGCGCTCGGCCGGAAAGCCGCTGCCCGGTGTCGAGCTTCGCATCGTCGACGGGGCGGGGAACGACCTTCCCTGCGGCGACGTCGGCGAGGTGTG
>CALRMO020000219.1:0-3565 GCA_943369235.1 Sphingomonas paucimobilis | reverse complement strand
CAAGCGCAATCGCCTCGCTCGCCCCGCTGGTCAGGATCACCTCGCCATCCCAACCGAGCGCCTTTGCTATCCGCGTCCGCGCATCCTCCAACGCCGCCCGCGCCGCCCTGCCCTCGCCGTGCGGCGAGGATGGATTGGCCCAGCGTCCCATTGCCTCGGCCATCGCCTCGCGCGCCGCCGGAATGACCGGCGTCGTTGCGGCGTGATCGAGATATATGCGGTTATTCATAACTTGTGATGACCATGTAATATCCGTTCGCCCTGAGTAGCTGTCGAAGCCGAAGGCTGAGATAGCGTATCGAAGGGTCCTTCGATACGGCACTTCGCTCTGCGAGCTCAGCACCTACTCAGGACGAACGGAGTTTGGAAGCGATGTCGGCTTCCATGATAGTTGCGAAAATCGAGACTGCTTCTATATAGCGCTTCCACATCCTGCAAAGCCCGAACCACCGGGCAACGCGCGCCAGCAGTTTTAGAATCGAACGTTACCCATGCCAGCTATCGCAATTCCCGGTCCCGAAGGCCGTCTCGAAGCCCGTTTTTCGCCGCCGCCACGCCCGCGTGCGCCCGTTGCGATGATCCTTCATCCGCATCCGCAAGCCGGCGGGACGATGAACGACCGGATTACGCAGCAGCTCTACAAGACATTTGTTGCACGCGGTTTCGGTGTGCTGCGCTTCAACTTTCGCGGTGTTGGCCGAAGCGAAGGCGAATTCGACAATGGCATTGGCGAATTGTCCGACGCGGCATCGGCGCTCGATTGGGTGCAGAGCTTCCACCCCGAAGCGTCGACCACGTGGATCGCAGGGTTCAGCTTCGGCGCGTGGATCGGGATGCAGCTGTTGATGCGCCGCCCGGAAATCCGCGGCTTTATCTCGGTATCGCCGCCAGCCAACATGTATGATTTCAGCTTCCTCGCTCCCTGCCCGTCGTCGGGCATCATCATTCAGGGCGTGAATGATGAAGTCGTAAACCCCAACGCGGTGCAGAAGCTGGTCGATAAATTGCGCACGCAGCGGCACATCACCATCCACCACGATGAAATCCCGCGCGCCAACCATTTTTATGAAAATGAAATGGATATGCTGATGGCGTCGGTGAACGGCTATCTCGATTTCAGGTTGGATCCCAACTCGCCGATTAAGTGAGTTTCTGCCAGATCTCCGTTCGCCCTGAGTAGGTGCTGAGACGAAGGCGAAGTGCCGTATCGAAGGGTCCTTCGATACGCCCTTCAGCCCTTCGACAAGCTCAGGGCTTCAGGGCTACTCAGGACGAACGGTGGGCTGTTGTCTAAGGTTCGCTGCCAGTTTCAACCGCCAGACTCTGCCCCTTCTCATCCGGCACCACCCAACTCGCGATGTTGGCAAAAATCACCAGCGCCGCCGCCACCATCAGCCACATTTTCTGGCTGGCCCCTTCACGCCGCCACAGTTTCCACGCGCCGAACAGCAACAGAAATGCAGCAAAAGTGGCGAGCGACAGGACAAGGTTCAGCATCGCTCCCGCATAAAGCCCGTGGATAAGCCGCGCAATCGGGCAAATTCGCCATGGCATTTTTCGCCCGCCTCCCATAGAGGGGGCGCATTCCGACTCAAGCAGGATATGCCATGCGTATCGCCATCGCCTCAGACCACGCCGCCCTTGCGCTGAAAGCCGTTTTGGTCGAGCATTTGCGTGCGGGCGGACATGATGTCACCGACCTTGGTCCGCATGACGAAACGTCGGTCGATTATCCTGATTATGGCTATAAACTCGCTGAAGCGATTGCTTCGGGAGCAGCGGAACGCGGCGTTGCTCTATGCGGCTCGGGCATCGGGATCTCCATTGCCGTCAACCGCCACCCCGCTTTGCGCGCTGCTTTGGTCTCCGAACCGCTGTCGGCAAAGCTCGCGCGCGAGCATAATGACGCCAATGTCATCGCCATGGGTGCGCGTTTAACCGGTATCGACATGGCCAAGGCCTGCGTCGATATATTCCTTTCCACAGATTTCGGCGGAGACCGCCACCAACGCCGGGTCGACAAATTGTCGAATCCGAACCTCATATAGGAGCCAGCATGAGCAGCGCCGCCGCCAACGACATCCAGCAAGACGGATTTTTCACTCAAAGCCTCGCCGAACGCGACCCTGAAATTGCGGGCTGGATCGACAAGGAGCTTGGGCGTCAGCAGGACAAGATCGAGCTGATCGCGTCGGAAAACATCACCTCGCGCGCAGTGCTCGAAGCCACCGGCTCAATCCTCACCAACAAATATGCCGAGGGCTATCCGGGCAAACGCTATTATGGCGGCTGCGAATATGTCGACGAGATCGAGACGATCGCCATCGAACGCGCCAAGAAACTGTTTGGTTGCGAATTTGCCAACGTGCAGCCCAATTCAGGCAGCCAGATGAATCAGGCGGTGTTCCTTGCCTTGCTTCAGCCCGGCGACACGTTCATGGGCCTCGATCTTAATGCAGGCGGGCATTTGACACACGGATCGCCAGTCAACATGTCGGGCAAATGGTTCAATCCGGTGGCCTATGGCGTCCGCCGTGACGACCATCTGATTGACATGGACGAGGTCGCGCGGATTGCGCGCGAGACGAAGCCAAAGCTTATCATCTGCGGCGGTACAGCCTATTCACGCGGTTGGGACTGGGCGCGCTTCCGCGAGATTGCCGACGAAGTTGGCGCCTACCTGATGGCGGACATGTCGCATATCTCGGGCCTGGTTGCTGGCGGCGCGCACAGTTCGCCCGTTCCCCACGCGCATGTCACGACGAGCACCACGCACAAGTCGCTGCGTGGGCCGCGTTCAGGGATAATCCTGACCAACGACGAAGCGCTTGCCAAGAAATTCAATTCGGCGATTTTCCCTGGGCTTCAGGGCGGGCCGATGATGCACACTATTGCCGCCAAGGCCGTATGCTTTGCCGACGCGATGAAGCCCGAATTCAAAAGCTATGCCGCAAGCGTCGTTGAAAATGCCAAGGCGCTTGCCTCGTCGTTGCAAGAGCAAGGCCTCGATATCGTCTCGGGCGGCACCGATAACCATTCGATGCTCGTCGATCTTCGCCCGAAACAAGCCAAGGGCAAGCATGCCGAACATGCGCTCGACCGCGCATCGATCACCTGCAACAAGAATTCGATCCCCTTCGATCCCGAAAAGCCGTTCGTCACCTCGGGCCTTCGCCTCGGCACGCCGGCAGGAACAACGCGCGGCTTCGGCCCTGCCGAATTCCGCCAGATCGGCCGGATGATCGCCGATGTCGTCGAAGGCCTTCGCCACAATGGCGAGGCTGGCGACGGGCAGATCGAGGCGCGGATCAAGGCCGAGGCCGAGGCATTATGCGCACGCTTCCCAATCTATCCCTCTTGACGTATAAAGGTGCCTTACCCATCTAATACACAGAAGGGATTTGAATATGGGCTTTTGTAACGCATGTGATGTCGAATATGCCGAGGGTGCGAAATTCTGTGGCAATTGCGGGGAGAAGACTCCCGAGCAGCGCGCCGCGGAAAGTATTCCGAACCAGGCCAGGCATTATGTCGGCGAGGCTGCCGATGAATTATGGGGCGCAAC
>CALRMO020000218.1:0-3742 GCA_943369235.1 Sphingomonas paucimobilis | reverse complement strand
ACCTGCCGTTGGGCAGCCGCTTCACACTCCATGCAAAGGGCGAAACCCACCCCGTCACGCTGATCGTCCCCGGCCGCCACAATATCGCCAACGCTCTCGCCGCAATTGCCGCTGCGATGGCGCTCGGTGTGCCGGTGACGCAGGCGGTGAAGGGAGTGGAGCGCTTCTGCGGCCTCGCCCGCCGCTTCGACATCGTCGGGACCGCAAATGGCATCACCGTCATCGACGATTTCGGCCACAACCCCGACAAGATTGCCGCGACGCTGGCGACGTTGAAGGCCTTTCCGGGCCGCATCATCGCCTTCTTCCAACCCCATGGCTACGGCCCGATCCGCGTCATGGGCAGCGAACTCGCCGCCGTGTTCGCGGATTTGCTAGGCGAGGAAGACCACCTGATCCTGTGCGACCCCGTCTATTTCGGCGGCACCGTAGACAAAAGCATCGGTAGCAAAAGCATCACCGACGTGGTCGCTGCAGCGGGCAGAAACGCTGAATATATCCCGGCTCGTGAAGATTGCGGCAACCGCATTGTCGAAATGGCAAGACCCGGCGACCGTATCGTCATCATGGGGGCGAGGGATGATACGTTGAGTGGATTTGCGGCGGATGTGTTGGCACTGTTAAAGTAAAAGATTTGGTTCACGCGGAGGCGCGGAGAAGCGTTTTCTCTCTGCGTAATCTGCGACCTCTGCGTGAACCAAAATCAAAATGTTCACGCAGAGGACGCAGAGATCGCAGAGTTTCAGGTGCTCCCCTTCTCCGCCTCTCCGCGTGAAATTAATCGGAATCCGCCATCGTCCATAGACAAAGCTGGCGTTGTCCTCCATATTTTCAATGTTCGAAGGAGGCAATCATGGCGGAATGGACAGTAAGAGCGGATTATGATCCGGACTCCAAAAGCTGGTATGTATTCGACAGCGACGTCCCCGGCCTATCCACCGGCGCGGATTCCCTGGAAGAACTTGAGGAAAAGCTACCGAGCATGATCGTCGAATTGCTCGAATTCAACGAACATCTGTTCGACGACAAATCCCGCATCAACGGGCCGCACAGCTTCCGGCTGGTCGCCCATCACGAGACGTTCCGCGCGATAGCCGCCTGATGGCAACCGGCTATGCGAAGCGGGTAAAGGAAATCCTGCTTGAACATGGCTGCGAATTCGTCCGGCACGGGAAGGGCGATCATGACATCTGGCAAAGCCCGATTTCGAACGCGCGTTTTGTCGTTGATGGGAAGATACCGTCGCGGCATTTGGCCAATGCAGTGTTGCGGCAGGCTGGCATCAAGATGAAGGTGGATTGATTTGGAAGTTTGCGTCCTCGATGCTCTGGGACTTAACCGTGGCTTTGTTATTAAAGCCAAGCTCGCCATCCGTATCCAGAAAACGGTCGAAGAACTCGGCCTGAATCAGCGTGATGCGGCGCGCCAGATGGGCATTTCACAGCCCAAGCTATCACAACTGACGCGCGGCAAGTTTGACGGGCTGAGTCAGGCGAAGTTGGAAGAATGCCTTGTCGCATTGGGGCATGATGTAATCATCAACATAGGTCCGCGCCATGCGGGGATTGGTGACCGGCGGGTTGAGGAGCGGATGGTCGCTTGAGCAAATAGATATAAAACTTGGTCAATCTGCCGCGTTGAGTATTTTGGTTGCCGCAACCCATATCCTGCCGCAGTTCTGAGCGAACCAACTATGGTCGCTGGTAATTCCGTGACGAATATCAACGGTGCCGGCGGCATGTCGTGCGGATTGCCGTGTGACAATTACTGGTTCCCAATTAAACTGATCGCCAGTTATATCAATTATCAGACCACGCCATTCCAGCCACGCATGGCTTGTCTCACGGTTTCCAGCCGTATTGTAAAATACTGCACATACATATTCAGGCTCTATGCCTAGTTTGCTTGATAAAAATCGCCCCAGCATTTCGGAGCAGTGACCACAAGCTCCTCGGGGGAAATTATCAAGATAGTGAGATTGCCATACTTCGCTGTTGATCTGATCTAGCGCAGCACGGAACCGGGTCGCCGCAACAAATATCTCATCGTCTGTAACTTCTTCGATCATGTTCGATTGCTATCTTAGAACAACACAGGAGACATGTGGAAATTCCTGTGAGACTTGCCAAGTCCTCATCTTCGCTCTAGTGGACCCACTTCGCTTGTGCCCGATTCTATTGGGTTACGCGAAATCGAAGAAAGCCGGAGGGGCGTTCGCATATTGCGGCGTCAGCGATCGGCCAGGAAACAAAGGAAACGCCCATGTCTCTGTACGAGCATGTATTTTTGGCGCGTCAGGATCTTTCACAGGCCCAGGTAGACGCGCTGGCAGAAGCTGCCACCAAGATTGTCGAAGAACATAAAGGCAAGGTTATCAAGACCGAAACCTGGGGTCTTCGCACATTGACCTACAAAATTCAGAAGAACCGCAAAGCGCATTTCGTGATGCTCGACATCGACGCTTCGGGCGACACCATCGCCGAGCTGGAGCGTCAGACTCGCATGAACGAAGACATCATCCGCTACATGACTGTCCGCGTCGACAAGCATGAAGTCGGCCCGTCGGTCATGATGCGCAAGAGCGACCGTCCCGAGCGCAGCGAGCGCGGTGGTGATCGTGGTGGCTTTGGTGGCGGTGACCGCGACCGTGGCGCGCCACGTGGCGACCGTCCCGACCGTGGTGGCTTCGGCGACCGCGCCCCGCGCACTCAAGAGCAGGAGGCTTAATCCATGGCACGTCCGTTTTTCCGTCGCCGCAAGTCCTGCCCGTTCCAGGGTAAAGACGCACCGGTCATCGACTATAAAGATGTACGCCTGCTTCAGGGCTACATTTCAGAGCGCGGCAAGATTGTCCCGTCGCGCATCACCGCCGTTTCGGCAAAGAAGCAGCGTGAGCTGGGCCAGGCTATCAAGCGCGCCCGTCACATCGGCCTTCTGCCGTATATCGTGAAGTAGGAGCCGAAACATGGATATCATACTTCTCGAACGCGTTGAAAAGCTTGGCGCCATTGGCGATGTTGTCACCGTGAAGGACGGCTATGCCCGTAACTTCCTGTTGCCGAACAAGAAAGCACTTCGCGCCAACGAAGCCAACCGCAAGGTTTTCGAAGCCAATCGCGCCCGTATCGAAAGCGATAACGCCAGCCGCCGTGAAGAAGCCCAGAAGGCTTCGGGTTCGGTCGAAGGCAAGCAGATCGTTTTGATCCGCGCGGCTTCGCAAACCGGCCAGCTTTACGGTTCGGTTTCGGTCAAGGACATCGTTGACGGCCTGAACGCTCAGGACGCCAAGGTTGCCAAGTCGATGATCGTGCTCGAACGCCCGATCAAGACGCTCGGGCTGTTCGACGTCAAAGTCGTTCTGCACCCCGAAGTTTCGGTCAACATTCAGGTCAATGTGGCTCGTTCGGATGACGAAGCCGAGCTGCAGAAAGACGGCGTCAACGTTCTCGACCAGATGTTCGAAGCCGAACAGGCCGAGATCGCTGCCGAAGCCATCGAAGCCCAGGTTGAAGCCGAAGTCGCCAGCGATGCTGCCGATGAAGCCGAAGCTGCTGCCAACGCAAAGCGCCGCGAAGAGCAAGCTGCCGCCAAGGCCGCTGCCGACGCTGCTGGCGGTTTGTCAGCCGAGGCTGGCGACGACGCGTAAGTTTTTCGCGCACGTGAATTAAAAAGCCGCCCATCGTAAGATCGGGCGGCTTTTTTTTGTGGGTGGTTGAGCCAATCGACTAAACACCGTAGTCCT
>CALRMO020000217.1:0-3834 GCA_943369235.1 Sphingomonas paucimobilis | reverse complement strand
GCGGCACATGCCCCTCGAGACTGAAGCTGTAAAACAGCGCTTCCTGCGCTCCTGTCCGCTCACCCATCATCGCACCGATCCTCTACAGTCCGCCAAACGAATGAATCAGACCGACGCCATCCGTGCAAGCGACTTTTTCAACAGAATTGTGATTAAAGCCGACATTGCATTTGTCGGGTTGATAGCCCTCCTCGCCATAGTCGAAGCCCTGCGTCGGGCCGCTTTGCGGATTTTTGGGCGTGAAGTTGAAACGTGGTGCAAGCACCTGCTCCATCAACAGGCTGGCGGCGATGGCTTTCAGGGTATCGTTGATTGCCTCGGTCACGGCCTCGCGGGTCGCATCGGGCGCGGCAATCAGATTGGTGAAACGGGCGCGGGTTTTACCGGGCGCGTCGCGAGTGGCGCGCCCAATGATCTGCACAATCTCGGTCAAGCTGGAACGATAGCCGACCGTCAGCGCGTGTTCGCACCAAATCCAGTCAAAGCCCTCTTTCGCCATGCCAAGCGCAATGATGATGTCCACATGGTCGCGGTTGTTCTTCTGGCTTGGGTCTTTAAGCGCGGTGGAAACGCGGTCGCGCTTGTTGGGGTCATCGTCCACAAGATCAGCGATGCGAAGCGTCCGCCCGTCGGCGGTTTTGACCAATTGGAAGCCGGTGACAGGATCAGCTCCCTGCCAGTCACCCAGCTCCTCGATGATATGCTCCACCTCCTTGATCTTGTCCTTCGTGCTTTCGCGCGAATTGACGTTGGGAATGTGGACTATGGTTTTCTCGGCGGGATCAAGCACCTCAAGGATTTCATCAGTGTAGGCTTCGGAATAGAAGAAATAGCCGATGTCGAGCTGTTTCAGATACTCATAGCCATTGAGCTGCTCGTAATAAGTGTAGGTCACGGTTTCAAAGCGGGCTTCGTCATGCGGGGACATGACGGCTTCGGCATCGCCTCGGAAATAGGAGCCGGTCATGGCGACGATATGTGTTTTGTCGCGGCCCATGAACT
The DNA here is from genome assembly GCA_943369235.1 of Sphingomonas paucimobilis. Classification (GTDB taxonomy): domain Bacteria; phylum Pseudomonadota; class Alphaproteobacteria; order Sphingomonadales; family Sphingomonadaceae; genus Sphingorhabdus_B; species Sphingorhabdus_B paucimobilis_A. The sequence continues at coordinate 2,832 of CALRMO020000217.1, read as the reverse complement.
GACCCAGGTGCTGACCCAGCTTGTTATCAGGGTTGGCGGAAACGTGGTGGAACTCGTCAATGGCGATCAACCGGTTGTCGAACGCTTCAACACCAAACCGTTCGACGGCGAAGCGGAATGTGGCATGGGTGCAGACCAGCACCTTGTCATCGCAATCAAGGAACGCGCCAACGCTGTTGACCTTGCCGCCGTCCTCGCCGGGTGCGTTACAAAGGTTCCATTTGGGGGCGACCGTCCAGTCAGATGAGAAACCATATTTGGTCAGTGGTTCGTCGTTAAAACTCGAACCGATGCTTTTCTCGGGTACGACGACGATGGCCTGTTTCACGCCCTGATTTTCGAGCTTGTCGAGCGCGATGAACATAAGCGCGCGGCTTTTGCCCGACGCTGGGGGCGATTTGATCAGCAGATATTGTTCGCCGCGCTTTTCGTAGGCGCGTTCCTGCATCGCGCGCATTCCAAGGGCATTGGACTTGGTGGCGCTGCCATTACGATCATAGGAGACTGTGACGAATGGAATTGTATTTTTCTCGTTGGTCACGCGCCTGTCCCTGCCTTCCGATTCTTCGTTGTGCCCGCTCCTGCGGTCATTTTGGTGTAAAGGTCGAACAGCTTTTCCAGCCGCTCGGTGTCGTTCCTAAATCGCCGCCCGATGAAAATGCGCTCCAGAGCCTCGTCGTTGCGCTCATGCGCTTCTCGTAGGTCATCGGGCATATTTACCGGATCATAGAGGTCGGCGATGGTGGAAGGAAAATGTGCCGCGCGCGTTAGCAGGATGTCCTCGGCGCAGCGAGTTAGATCCGCTTTATTTTTCTCGGTCAGCGGAGGAATAGGAAACGTATTCCAACCCATCTTATTTGAGTAACTAAGTCGGGTTTCCAGCTTACCGCAGACAGCCGTTATCCAACAGAGATGTAGTTTGGATGATAGGATTGAGAGATTCCAGATTTCGGCGTCATATAGAGCATACGACTTATTTGTCATGGAAACCGGACGACCGATGTAGTCCGGTGTCAGGTATTCTCTGCTTTCTGAACTCACGAGTGGCACGGCTATAGTAGATTTCGTGCCAAAATACATTTCTCTAAATTGGTGCGGTCGGTTGGCCATAGAGCGCGTGCCAGCGTCCTTGCTGGCTAGCCTCATTGTTCTGACGCGCTCAATCCTTTCGCTGATCGCGGGTATGCGCATGGCATCATCAAGCTCGTTATCTTCAATCCATATGCACTGTCGAGGCAGCCCGCTTATGATCTCTGCCGAACCAAGAAGTGATCTTAACCATCGTCGAGCCTGCTCCCCCGATAAACCCAACCCAGCCACCTCGTCACTTCTGAGGATCAAATTTCCACCGTCATACGGCGCATTTCCCAACGACATAAAGGCTAGACCAGACAGTGATTTTGAGCGAGGCTCGACTATCACATCCGCTCCCGGCGTGAGATATGCGCTGATGTGATCTACGGAAACCTCAAGATGGTCATTGCTTTGGTGTGCTAAGAACAGACGCTTCTTTCTAGAGCTAGCCTTAGATACACCGATCACGGCAACGGTTACGCCAGCATTGTTGCTTGCCAAGTTCCGCCATTTAAATGACTCGTAAGCAAATGATATTTCTAATCCTCTTGCAAATATCAGCGGCCATAAAACAGGGACATGCCCGCCCTGACAAACAGAATTTGTGGAAACAAATGCAAATTCCGCTCCTGAGATATCAGCATACTGAGCTGCTTTGAAAAACCATCCACATACATAGTCGAGCGTTCCGCTCCTATTTGTATGACTTTCAAATATACTTTTTAAGTCTGACTTATCCTGTGCAGATTGATTTTTTGTTCCCTTGTATGGAGGGTTTCCGCAAATGTAAGTCTCGCCACCTTCATTCTCAAAGTCGATCTGCGCCTGATCAAGCGGAGTGCCGAACAGGTCGTCCGATTGCAATTTCACGCCTATCCGGTTGGGGGGCCACAGGCTCAGCCAGTCTAGCCGAAGGGCGTTGTCGCAAGTAATCCAGTTTTCCGCATTGAGGGGCAGGAATTCCGCTAACGCCAGCTTTTGCCCACGATATAGTATATCGCACTGAAACTCTGCGATAATAAGGGCGAGGCGCGCGATCTCTGCGGGGAAATCGCGCAACTCGATCCCACGAAAATTTGTGAGCGGAATATCGGACTCGCGGTCTGGCTCTCCGCGTAGCCGGTTTATCTTTGCCTCGATTTCCCGCATTTCTTTGTAGGCGATGACAAGGAAATTGCCGCTACCGCACGCTGGGTCGAATACTCTGATGCGCGCCATGCGATTGCGAAGGTTGAGCAGCTTGCGGGCGTTATCGCCCGCTTCTTCAAACTGTTCCCGAAGCTCATCCAAGAAGAGCGGGTTAAGCACTTTCAAGATATTGGGGCGGCTGGTGTAGTGCATCCCCAGCGAACCGCGTTCCTCGTCATCGGCAACGGCTTGGATCATAGACCCGAAAATATCGGGGTTGATCTGCGTCCATTTAAGGCTGCCAATGTGCATGAGGTAGGATCGTGCGATGCGACTGAAACGCGGCACTTCCAAACTGCCAGAAAATAAACCGCCGTTCACGTAGGGAAAAGCATTCGCCCAGGCGCGAATGTTCGCCGATTGGCGGTCATTGATCGACGTATTCATCGCGCGGAAGATTTCGGCGATCACCTCATGGGTGTTGGAGGAATCTTTGGCGCTCATCTGATCGACGGTGGCGGTGAACAGGCCGGTGCCATTGAAGATGTCAGTGTCTTCGGCGAAAAAGCAGAAGATCAGTCGTGCCATGAAGTGGTTCATGTCGGGGCGGCGCTCAGTGCTTCCCCATTC
>CALRMO020000216.1:0-3851 GCA_943369235.1 Sphingomonas paucimobilis | reverse complement strand
CATAAAATTGTTCATGGATGCCGACTGGGTGGTGAAAGCTGTCATCATCGGCCTCGCGCTTGCCAGCATCTGGGCCTGGATGATCATAGTCAGCTTCATGCTGAAAATCAGCCGGATCAATGGCCAGACCGAAAAGTTCGAGCGTGATTTTTGGGCGAGCAGCGACATTGACGGCTTTTATGGATCGCATGGCAAAAGCGACTTGCCGGTCGCCAAGGTTTTTTCCGCTGGCGTCGCCGAATGGCGGCGATCGACGAATGGCAAAAGCATTGACCGCGCCGGTACGCGCGAACGGCTGGCAACGGCGATGGATGCAACCATTGCGGCCGAGACCGACAAGCTTGCCAATCGCTTGAATTTCCTTGCGACAACGGGGTCGGTCGCGCCGTTCGTGGGCTTGTTCGGCACTGTGTGGGGGATAATGCGCAGCTTTTCGGCTATTGCCGCAGAGCAGAATTCTTCGCTCGCGGTGGTTGCGCCAGGAATTGCCGAAGCTCTGTTCGCGACCGCCATCGGTCTGTTTGCGGCGATCCCCGCCGTCATCGCTTATAACCGGTTCTCGCATCGGCTGAATCAGTATGAGGCGCGCTTGGGCCGCTTTGCCGATGGCTTTCACGGGACGCTTAGTCGTGAACTGGAGCGGGACAGCTAAGGCAATGGCGATGAACATATCCTCCGCCAGCAGACGCCAGCGCGGTCGCGGTTCGCGCCGTGCGCCGATGGCCGAAATCAACGTTACGCCCCTAGTCGATGTTATGCTGGTGCTGCTGATCATTTTCATGGTGACCGCGCCTTTGCTGGTGACAGGCGTTCCGGTTGAACTCCCTGAAAGCCGGGCTAATGCGCTCGATCAAAAGGATGAGCCCATCGACATCGCAATCGACGAGGCTGGCGGCACTTTCATTGATGGCACCGAGGTGTCGTCCGCCGATCTGCCCGCCCGCCTTAAAGAGATTGCCTCGGCCCAGGATGCCAGCAATCCGCGCCAGATCATGCTGCGCGGCGACACTTCGATAAGCTATGGCCAGATGATGCGGGTCATGGGCGAACTTAACCGAGCTGGCCTCAACAGCGTCAGCCTGGTCACCACTGGTTCATCTGGCGAAAACTAACAAAATGGCGATGGACCGGGCAGAGAGATTGGGACTGGGCGCTGCGGTTGGCGGCCATGTCGTGCTGCTGGGCGCGATGGCGCTAGGCTTGCTGATGTCCAATGAGCGGCTGAAAAAGCCAGAGGCGATATCGGTATCGCTGGTCGGCGAGATTGCGGAAATCTCAACCGCGCCCGACGCCATTCAGGAAGAATCAGCTCCGCCCGCCCCAGCCCAGGCCGAGCCAGCCGAACCTCCGCCAGCACCGGTGATGCGAGTTGAAAAACCGGTCGAGAAGCAACAGGCGAAGCCCGTCGAGCGCCCGGTCAAGCGCGATATTCCGCCACCTGCAAAAACCGCTGTCAAGAAGGTCGCGGTGAAGCAGCCGCCTGCCAAAGCTGCCGCAACGCCTGCCAAGAGCGGCAAAGGTAAGACCCCCGCGAAACCCGGTGGCCTTAGCAAAAGTTTCGAGGACAGCATCAACAATATCGGCAAAGCCCCCGGCGCAGGTAAAGCCGTCGGCACGCCCGCTGCAAAGTCCGCCGCCGAGGTCCGTCGCTCGGTCAGCGTAAGCCTCGCCAGCCAGATCCGCAGCCGCGTTCGTGCCTGCGCGCCGTCGGGGGTCGATATCAACAAGATAGAGACGTTCGTCACCCTGAGCCTTGATTCATCGGGTCGCCTTAATTCGGTGCGCTTTGACAAGCAGGTCGGAGTCAATGACAGCAACCAACCTCAGGCAGCGCCGCTAAAGGATTGCATCTTACAAGCGGTGCGCGCCGCATCGCCTTACGAAGGCCTCGATTCCGAATATTACGACGTCTGGAAAAGCCACGCGCTGCGTCTGCGCGCCACGGGATAAGGAATGAAAATGTCTCTACGCTCACTCATTACCGGATTGTTGGCCATGCTGCTGCCGCTGGCCGCGCACGCGCAAACGGTCGCCCCGCCGCCCATCCCCGCTCAAGATGACGAACCGGAACTTGTCGAGTTCGACACGGCAAAGACTCGCTCTATCGCCGTCCCTGCCCTTGTCGCCCCCGCCCCTGCCGACACGCCCGCTGGTAACAGCACGGCGCTTGGTCGCCAGATCGCCGAGGTCATCTCGTCCGACCTGCGCGCATCGGGCGTCTTCGAAACGCAGGGGCCCAACGGCCTGCGCGCCATCGACCTCGGCGAAGTGACTGCTCCCGCCTTTGCCGAATGGAAAGCGCGCCCGGTCGAGCAACTCGTTCAGGGCTTTGTCCGCGTGGGCGGCGATGGCAACCTGACCGTCGGCTGCTATCTCTACGATGTCGGCTTCGGCAACGAAACCACGCGGCTTGGCTTTAATGTTCCACCGCGCGAATGGCGGCGGGCGGCGCATAAATGTGCCGATGCGATTTACTCGAAGCTTACCGGCGAGCTGCCGTTCTTCGACAGCCGCATTGCCTATATTGCCGAAACAGGCCCCAAGGGTAAACGCGTCAAGCGGCTGGCGATCATGGATTCGGATGGTGCAAATCACCGTTTCATCACCTATGGCCAGTCGACCGCGCTAACGCCGCGTTTTTCACCCAACTACAAATCGATCCTGTATCTCAGCTATGTCGACGGTAACCCGCGCATCTATGTCTATGACATAGACGCCGGTCGCCAGCGGCTGATTACGCAAAGCCGCAACCCGACCTTTGCGCCGCGCTGGTCGCCCGACGGCCAGACGATCCTGTATTCGATGGCCGTTGCGGGTAACACCGACATCTACAAGATTTCGGCCACCGGCAGCGGCACGCCCGTCAAGCTTACAAGCTCCCCCGGAATCGATGTCGGCGGTAGCTTTTCACCCGACGGTCGCCAAATCGTGTTCGAAAGCGATCGTTCGGGCAGCCAGCAAATTTATGTCATGAACGCAGACGGGTCGAACCAGCGGCGGATCAGCTTTGGCTCGGGCCGGTACGCTACCCCTGAATGGAGCCCGCGTGCCGACCTCATTGCCTACACGCGAATTGCGGGTGACTTCCGCGTCGGTACCATGCGCCCCGACGGTTCGGGCGAACGGCTCCTGACCAACAGCTGGCAGGATGAGGCACCGACATGGGCCCCCAATGGCCGCGTCATCCAGTTCTTCCGGACGGCAAAAGGCAGTGGCAAAACAAGTATATGGCAGGTAGACCTGACCGGAGCGAACGAGCGCAAGTTGCCGACGCCGGTCGATGGATCCGACCCCGCATGGGGACCCGTTCTGCCATAAGTGCGTTATCCCAACGGCAAATTTCAACAGGGCGAGATTGAAGGAGAAAGTGATGAACACGAACAGCATCAAAATGGCAGCGATCCTGCTGGCCTCAACCGCGCTTGTAGCCGGTTGCGGCAAGAAGAAGGTCGAAGAGCTGCCCCCCGCAGCCGAAGGAACCGATTATGGCCAGCAACCGGTCGATCCCAACGCTGGCGCGGGCCAGATCGTGCCCGGCAGCCAGGAAGATTTCCTGCAATCGGTTGGCCAGTTCGGGGACCGCATCCTGTTCGACACCGACCGTTTCAACGTCGACACCGAGGATCAGGCCACCTTGCAACGGCAGGCACAGTGGCTGGCGCGTTACCCGAACACGCGGATCGTCGTCGAAGGCCATGCCGACGAGCGTGGTACGCGTGACTATAACCTTGCCTTGGGCGAGCGCCGGGCAAATTCGGCAAAGAATTACCTGATTTCGGTGGGCGTCGATGCCAGCCGAATCCAGACCGTCAGCTTTGGCAAGGAACGCCCTGCCGCGCTGGGTTCGGACG
>CALRMO020000215.1:0-3866 GCA_943369235.1 Sphingomonas paucimobilis | reverse complement strand
GCGCGGCTGCCGATGCCGGCATGGACAATGTCACCGATACCTTTCGCGCCATGGGCATCGGCGATTACCCGGACTATCTGTCTTACGCGCTGGGCGCGGGCGACACTACGGTGCTCAAAATGGTGAATGCTTACTCGATGCTGGTAAATCACGGTCGCGAGCTGAAGCCAACGCTTATCGACTTCGCGCAGAATCGGAAGGGCAAAGTCATCTGGCCCGCCAAATGGAAGCCGTGCACTGGCTGCCGCGCGAAGGACTGGAACGGAAAGCCGATGCCGCGCTTCGCCGCAGCGGGCAAGCAGGTTATGGATCCGATCACCGCCTATCAGGTTGTGCATATGCTTGAGGGCGTGGTGCAGCGCGGGACGGCGACAATCTTGCGCGATCTTGACCGCCCGTTGTTTGGCAAGACCGGGACGACAACCGGTCCGACCAATGTCTGGTTCGTCGGCGGATCGCCGCATGTCGTGGCCGGTGTATATCTTGGCTATGACCAGCCGCGCAATTTGGGCGGCTACGCACAGGGTGGATCGCTCGCCGCGCCGATCTTCAAGCAGTTTGCAAGGGTAGCGCTTGCCGGAATGCCGAAGACCCCGTTTGTCGCGCCCGAAGGCACTCGGCTGGTGCGTATCGACCGCAAGAGCGGAAAGCGCGTTTATGGTTCATGGCCGGGTGATGACCCCAAAAGTGCGGTAATCTGGGAAGCTTTCAAGGCCGAAACCGAACCCAAACGATCGATCCGTCAGGAAGAACTGGCCGCGCGCGGCGACAAGCCCAAGAAGAAGGAGCGCGCGCAAGCGGACAGCGGGACGGCTTCGAGTGCAACAGCCGACAGCGCAAGTTCGGCCACTAAACGCGACCAGGATTTCATCCAGCAAGATGGCGGAATCTATTAGCCGCGCTCTGGCACTTTGACTTGGAAGTCCGATAGGCTAAAGGCCGCGCCTGATATTTTTCATTGCTTTGGAGTTTTCCCATGCGCGCCGACGCAGAAGGCTATGTAGCCCGCATTGATGCTGCCCTTGACCTCGTCAAAATGTCGCTCGACTGGGATCGCGCGCTGCGCCGTCTTGATGAACTGAACGCGAAGGTCGAGGACCCGACCTTGTGGGATAACCCCAAGGCGGCTGAAGAAGTCATGCGCGAACGGCGCCGGCTCGATGCTGCCATCTCAACCGTGCGTGAAATCGATGCCGACAAGGCCGGCACCGTCGAGCTGATCGAGTTGGCCGAGTTGGAAGGCGACGCGGCGCTTGGCGATGAAGGGGCTGCGGCCTTAAAGGCGCTGGCGGACCGCGCCGACAAGGACAAGGTGATGGCCCTGCTGTCCGGCGAGGCGGACGGCAATGATACCTTTATCGAAATCCACGCTGGCGCTGGCGGCACAGAAAGCCAGGACTGGGCCGAAATGCTTCAGCGCATGTATTATCGCTGGGCCGAACAGCGCGGCTACAAGGTCGAAATGGTCGATTATCAGGCGGGCGATCAGGCTGGAATCAAATCCGCCACGATGCTGGTCAAAGGCGAGAATGCTTATGGCTATGCGAAAACTGAAAGCGGGGTTCACCGCCTCGTTCGCATCTCGCCCTACGACAGCGCGGCGAAACGCCATACGAGCTTCTCAAGCGTCTGGGTCTATCCCGTTATCGACGACAATATCGACATCGAAATCAACGAAGGCGATTTGAAAATCGACACCTACCGCGCGTCAGGCGCTGGCGGCCAACACGTCAATACTACCGACTCGGCCGTCCGGATCACGCATAAGCCCTCGGGCATAGTCGTCGCCAGCCAGAACGACCGAAGCCAGCACAAAAACCGCGCCACGGCGATGGGAATGCTGAAGGCGCGGCTTTACGAGGCCGAGCTTCGCAAGCGCGAGGAAGTCGCGTCGGGCGAATATGCGGCGAAAACCGAAATCGGCTGGGGCCACCAGATCCGGTCCTATGTTTTGCAGCCCTATCAGATGGTGAAAGACTTACGCACCGGCGTAACCTCGCCGACGCCGGGCGACGTGCTCGACGGCGACCTCGACAATTTCATCGCCGCCGCTCTGGCGCAGCGTGTCACGGGTGAGGCTGTTGCGGTCGAGGATGTGGATTGATCGCGCTCGGTGGCTCAATCAGCTTGCCGTTGCCCCTAAGCATAATGCTTAGTGTCAAGCAGTCCTAAACTGCATAGATGTATCGCCTGATGTTACCCAGAGGCGGTTCGATATGACCATTACCACAGGACGTTCGGGGGAGACCTTTTCACTTGGCTCTGGCGGAATTCCTACTGACTGTTTCGAAAAACAGGCGGCGGGCAGCGCCTATCATGCCGAATATAAGGCAACACAGGCTGCGATGCCCGCTGAATATCGCAATAATGACGCGCTGATCGACAAGGCGATACAGCAGTATTTCTTCCCTGAAGGCAAAGCGCGAACGCCGATCAAAGGCACTGTCCAGCAAACCCAGGCGCGCATGGATGCAGTGAACAAGGTCGTTGCCGAACATGAATCTGCCGAGACCGTAAAGCTGAACACACAGCAAGCGACGGCATCGGCGCTTCCCGCATCGGCCTCGATCCTGAACTCGTTAGGCATGTCTCCGGCAGCGGTCGAGGCGATGGCAGCCGCACCGGGCGCATCGGTTGCCGCATCGCCTGTCGGTGACGTGCTGCTTCGCGGCGTGGCGCGGGCAAGCGCGGATCCCCTGGGCAAGGCGGCGATGGCAGCAGGCATGCTGGGTACGGCCCTTTACTACGAAGTCAGGTACGGCGGCGATAATGCCAAGCCCGATGCGATGACCGCGCCGTCCGGCGACACCACCGCTACGCCCAACATCGGCATGACGCCCGCCGATCGACAGGCGGCGCTACCCGGAACATCGATCGCCGATCCCGCTACCGAGCCACTGGTTACGCCGCCGTTCGTAGAAAAACCCCAAATCGAGTCGCTGCCGATGCCGGATCGTCCTACGGTCGGCAACATTGGCTTTGGCGAAGGGGCAACATTGCCGGTTGGGCCGGATATACTGATCGGCAAGGCCAGCGAGCCTGCCCGCGTGTTGGAGGCAGCAGGGATATCCAGGCCGCAAGGGATGTTCAGGCCGCACGCCCATCATGTTGTTTACGAAGTCGGCATTGGTGCTACGCAGCAGAGCCTGGTAAAGGAAGGGCAAGCCATTCTGGCGAAATATGGTATCGATCCCGTCACGGGCGTTGAAAACCTGGTCTGGGCACCCAACGTCGCCGGGCAGCATACTGTCGAGAATTTGCAGGCTGTGGTGGAGGCTTTGAAAGAAGCGGATGCGGCTGGTGCATCTAAAGCAGACATTATGGAAGTTCTTCGAGATCACGGCAAATTAGCGGCCGAGAGAATGCCAAAATGACGGATAATTCAATAAAGCCTTACCCACTTATCACACAAGCAATTAGAGACGGCGAAACTTCCAAAATCGATGGATTGCTAGCAAATTTTCCGGAAATGATGGACTTTAAAGTTCCTAGTTTTGGAACCTGGCTACATTATGCTTCGGCACATGGCCCGCTAATGACGGTTGAATATTTTTTGAAGCGCGGCTTTAGTGTTAACTCGAAGCAACACAGGGCGCAAAGGACTCCGCTTGACTATGCCGCCACCAAAGGCCGCCCCGAGATCGTCAAATATCTGCTGGATCAAGGGGCACAGATGGATGTCAGCGGCTCTGTCGGCAACCCATTATTCGGCGCGATTGTCGCGCATAGCGAGGGCGGTATCGAGTGCGCACGGCTATTGATCGATGCCGGGATCGATGTCGATGCAAGCTATGTGCTTCAAGGTACGGTCAAGGTAGAGTCGGATGCGGTCGCCTTTGCGGTATTGCACGGCCAACGCGAAATCG
>CALRMO020000214.1:0-3888 GCA_943369235.1 Sphingomonas paucimobilis | reverse complement strand
CTCTGCGACAATGTTAGTTTCTGCAGTTCCGATCCAGTCGCCTCGATACGGGCCGACAATTGTTCGCCCGCATATTGATACCGCTCGGGCGCTGTTCCCTGAAATCCGTAAATCGCCTGCTTGAAATCGCCAACAGAGAAAATCGTGCGTGTTTTGTCTGCTGCGGCTCCGATACCGCTGTAGAAATCATCGCTCAGCGCGCGGATGATGTCCCACTGCGCCTGATTGGTATCCTGCGCCTCGTCGACCAGAATATGGTCGATCTGTCGGTCTAATTTGAACCGTACCCAATCGGCCATCTTGCTGCTGTTCAGCAAGGCGGCCGTCTTGCGGATCATATCGTCGAAATCGACCACGCCCAAAACATGCTTTGTCTGGGCGTATCGGGCGGCAAACGCCTTACCGACCAGCAATGCCTGAGCAAGACGATCGGCATACGCAGCGCGACTTATGTCAGCCGTCAAGCGGTTGGTCCAATTGTACAACTCCAGAGCCATAGCGCTGTACGCCTCGGAAAGTGGCGTCCAGTTTGTCGATGCAATAAGCGGTTCACCCTTGGAGTTCGACCAACACGCGTGAAGCGCTTTCTGATTTTTTGCACGCTCGGCAGGTGCATCGGCAAGCCAGTCATACAGGAATGCCGCACGCTTCCCTCCCCGGCTGTCAGTCTTACCTTTGCACCATTCGATATTCTGCTCGGCGACAGACCGTATGGCAGCGGCATCGATCCTGTCATCGGCCAGTTCCCGGATGAGCATTTCTTCGACCGTACCCTCGAACCCCACGCCAGCAACGCGCCGTGCCCACACGACCGCGCCTCGGTCCTCGGGAATGCCTGCCATCACATCGGGGACCGAAGCACATTTATGCAGGAATTTTAGCGTGGCCTGCTCGCCCATGACAAGGCTGAGCGATTGCAGATTTTTGATCAGCCTATCGTCGCCTCGATCTTCGGCGGCAACGATCATGCTAACGAGCGCCTCGTTCAGTAATTCCTGCTGCTCACGGCCCTCTGCCGGCTTGAAACCCGGAACGAGGCCAGCCTCCTCAGGAAAGCTACCAAGCAGAGACTGGCAAAAACTATGGATCGTGAGGATTTGCAAGCCGCCGCCGGGGGCATCCAGAACCTTGGCAAATAGCTCGCTTGCCTTTTGCCGCGCATCAGGCCCGGCCTCGGCGCCGATTGCCTCAAGATCACGAAACAGCGCCTTATCATCCAGTTGAACCCAAGATGCCAGCAACTGGTTGATACGCTCGGCCATCTCGGCAGCGCCAGCCTTCGTAAAAGTAATGCACAGCAGATTTTCAGGTTGCACGTCTTCTTCGAGCAAAAGCCGAATGACGCGGGCGGTCAGAACCTGCGTTTTTCCCGTTCCGGCAGAAGCCGTCAGCCAGATGTTGTCGCCCGGGACTACCGCCTCGCGCTGCGATGGAATCAGAGGGTGAAGCCGATTGTGCAGTTCGATCTCAAGCATCAGCGTCGCTTTGCGCCAGTGCCTGCCGCCCGTCCCATTCCTGCAAGCGCATCAGATGATCATAATCGCCATAATTGGCAAAATCCGGGTGAAGCTTTGCGACGAACCGCGCGTCGCCAATAATCCAGTTGCCGATCGCTGCTTCCGCCTGTTGCCTTACAAACGCCAGAAAATCTTCCGGCTCCGGGAACTTGTCGTTTGGTTTGGCTGAATTTGGAGTTGCGACATAACCAAAGCCGCGCTGCTTGTTCTTTGCCAAACTCCAATATTCGAACCGCGCAGCTTTGCCCGAGGCACCGGCTATGGTTCCGCTCTCCGCGATCAGCCCGATAAGCCCCAACTGGAGAGCAAAACCGGCGTTTATCTGCTTTGGCTTGGGAGGAAGTCCGGTTTTGTAATCGATTATAACCAGGCCGCCATCAGGCAATAGGTCGATACGGTCGACACGTCCTTTTATGCGCACGCCGAGCAGTTCCAGTTGCCCGGCTTTCTCGGCGACCAGGCAGCGCCTCCCCTCTGCGTGCATCCGCTGCGTCTCTTCGGCAATCCACCGCAGACCTTCGGCAACGCGCGGCTGCCACAATGCCCGGAGGGTAGGGTCTAGCGCCTTGTTCGTGAGCAGCGCCTCGGCGCGAGCCAATAACGCTTCCGGTGCACCTTCATCCTGCGTGAACCACTTTTCCAGTATTTCATGGACAAGTGTGCCTCGCCAGGCAAATCCGGGATCAGCATTGACAGCGTCCAGCACCCGGAAACCGAGCACCTTTTTTGCGTAGAAGGAATAGGGGTCGGATTTGAGTTGATCGAAATCGGTCACCGACAGCGTAACGTTGCGCTGCTCGGCCGTTGGCTTTGGTGCCGGCTGCGGGCTGAAATCAATGTGTTGTTCCGGCGCGTCGATATGGGCCGCCAGCATTACGTGGGCATTATTGGCCGACAAATTCTTGCCCAGAAAGGCTTTCATTCGAAGCACAAAACGCGATGCAACCGCAGGTCCGCTGCGGTCGCGTCTAGCGCGGGTGAGGAAAACCCGGGGAGCACCCAACGCTGTCGCCAGATCATTTGCCGACAGCCCGACATTTCGGTCAAGCGTCGCCAGCCCGAGATGACGTCGGATGGCAGGCGCAAGCCAGGGGTCCGGTTGAGCAACTTGCGGCCAGCTTCCCTCATTCAAGCCTGAACATATTACGATGTCCGCCTGCTGCAGACGCGCCTCCAGCAAACCGTATATAGCGAGCCGCGGATGGCCGCCATAAGGCGGACGGACGACTATGCTGCCGAATAGCTCAGTCAGTATTGCCGGAATTTCAGAGCGATTGGATAGTGCGATGGCGGCGAGATCGCACGCGAGTATGTCTTCCCATATCTGGGCAATCTGGCGACCGGCGACCCCTTTCCAGATGGCACCATTCGTTAGGGCATCGGCCGCTTGCTGAAGCGCCGACATAATCGTTGCCAGCGATTCATCTGCCAGAACCGATAATGGCGACAGCACGATCAGAAATTCCTGCCACCAGCCCGCTAATGCCTCGTCGTTTTTCTCGTTCTTCCGGATCGCAACTTCGATTGCTGACAGCCCAGCGCCCTCCGGCGGACCGCGCAGGGCGAGATCGAGCGCTCTCGTCCGTTCGAGCCACACCAAGCGGGTTTCGCCCGCATTTACCAGAGGGTGTTTCGCAAGCGCCAAAATTGACACTGGCGAAAAGTTGCTCGCGACCGCTTCTGCAATGGCTTTGATCAGCTTACCCGGCGGGGTTTGCAGCACTGGCGTCCCCGCACTGTCGTCAACGCTGATGTTCCAGCGTTTCAGTTGCGTCGCCACCCGCATCGCCAGTTCCCGATCCGGAGTGACCAATGCGAGCCGTTGGCCAGCTATTTCGAGCGACTCCCGCATGGCAATGGCAATAGCCCGCGCTTCGGTGGATATGTCCGGCGCCTCCAACAAGCTTACGGTCGGCATCCGCTTGCGCACTGGCGGCAGATCGCGCCATTTTGTTGTGTCCGAGGGCAGGCAGAAAATGTCGGTAATCTGGCGACTTCTGGTATTCGTGCCCAGCCCTGTCATGTTTTGAACTTCGTCACGGCCCACACCCATTCGGTCCAGAAGCAATTTCAGGTGGAATTGCGGATGAGCCTCCTGGTTTCTGCCGAACGTTGGCGCATCGCTTTCCGATTTGTGCGGGCCAAGTGCCTCCCATTGGGATTGAGCCATTTCGAGGTCCACACCATGCAGCATGACGCACCCGTAAGGCAATTTGGCAATGCGGCTGAGCACGCGAACAACTGCTGGAGCCGATGTCGTAATCCCGGCAGCGATCACCAATCCATCAAAGCCTGTAATGCCGAGACGGCCGAGCAAGCGGTCCAGCAGGAGGTTTCGCCGCTGCGATGGACCAAGCAATTCCAGGCTGTT
>CALRMO020000213.1:0-3923 GCA_943369235.1 Sphingomonas paucimobilis | reverse complement strand
CCCCGGCGCACTATCCGTCATTTACCTGCAAACCGCTTTTCAATGTCGGCCCTGGCTTGCGGGCTGATAACCATGCCTGCCTTAGCCATGGCGGCGGAAGGCCATGATCCGGCCAGCACCAATTTCCTGACCGTAGGCGGATCGGGCGGCGGCCAGGGCAGTCCATCCTTACGTGCTGTCTTGAGCAATCTTTGCCGTGCCTCCGCATCGGCTTTGGCCGGTTCCAGAATGGGCGCTTTGTTGAGGGTCCACGCCGACAGCGCGCCGGCGCCGTTGACTCTCCACAAAGCTGCGCCGGCGTTCGCCAGCAGCTCGGCGATGGCATATTGTTCCATGCTCAGCGCGCTATCGAGATGGTCGTTTCCAAAACTGTCGACATATTGCATATCGGCACCATGCCGGATCAGCGTCCGGACGCCGCCTGACGCGCCAAAAGCAATCATTTCGTGCATGATATTCTCGCCGCCCTGCTTTTGCGGATCGGGGCTGGCGCCCGCCTGCAGCAACCGTTCTGCCATTTCAGGCGAGTCCGACAATAAAGCCAGTGTCAGCGCCTCTCCTTTTTGGACGCCATCGGGCTGCATGCCGAGATCGAGCAATGTTTCCACCATTTGCGGATCGCAATTGGCCACGGCGAAGGTCAGCAGATCGCCATATTGGCCGGCTGGCGCAGACTGCATTTTCCGGTCGAAGCCGACGTTGGTCGAAAGCAGCCTGGGGTCAGCGGCAATCGCACTGCGTACCGCTGCCGTATCGCCAGCAAACACCGCCGCCGCAATCTCGCGGCCCGTTGCACCATTGTTCACATTGGCCAGCGCCAGTCGCTGGTCGGGCAAGACCACCGACGGCCTGACCGTGAAACAGCTGTTGTCGTTCGCCAACGCACATCCTTCCAAAAGCAGACAAACCGAGAGCGAGAGAATGCGGTTTCTGTTCATATCGGTAGCGGGAGGATGTTCGGCTTCGCAGATTTCCGCAAGCGATTATCGATTCAGGCTGGCCAGCACCCAATCGATGCCATGCCGGGCGACGGCATTGTCCTGATACCAGCGCAATCCTTCAGGACGGACGGCATCCAGCGCAATCCGGTCGCCATAAGCTTCAGGCGCATCGGCGACAAGCGCACCGCCAAGGCCGCCGATGATACCTCCGAGCAGCCGATCGCCGCCGTCCTGTATGGCCGACAAAATTTCACCTCGCACATAATAAGCCGACACGCTGTCGGTAGTTGCAACGCCAGCCGACGCGTGGATCGAGCGGGCGGCATTGATCGTTGCATCGCTCAGGCCTGCACTGTTGAAAGTCGCCGCATTGCGCCCCGACGCAATCGCCGCAGCCGAGGCCAGCCCGCCGCCGAGCGAGTGGCCGGTTATCGTTACGCTGGCATTGTCAGCCAGTGCAATTTTCGAGCCGATGTACAATGCGCGGCGGTAATGGTCGCTGGAAAGTCCCACGCTTTGGCGCAGATTGCTTGCCCAATCGCCGCCGCTGGTGGTGCCGCGAAACGCGACCACATATTCGGTTTCAGCTCCGCTACCCTTGACATAGACTCGCGCCCTGAACGGACTTTGGGTCGATGTGAGGTCGGCCGGTTTCAAACCGAGCGTCGCAAGATCTGCATCGACCGCAACGCGATACCCGGCGGGCGGCGCGGCAACGTCGCGATAGACATCTGCGGAGAGGAGAGCGAGTTCGCGAGCCTGGCTGGAAGACGGCGTCGTTGCTGCGGCATTCTGCGCAATTGCCTGCGGGATGGCAAAGTTGACGGATGCCTCGGGCTGGCGATAGGCTTGTGCCTCCTGCCACGGAATTTGCGCAGCTACGCGATCCGTAATGCCGGGCTGGATAAGCGCTGGCGATAACGCAGTTGTCGGCTGCAGGTCGGGCGAGCGGGCACCACGCGGGCGCGGGTCGGAGAATGGCGTAAATCCTGTCCGATAATCCGATAGCAAGGCCGAAGTCGAAGTCCGGTCGAGGGCAGAGATTTGCGAAGTTTGCACGACTACTTCATCCCGAAAATACGATTCTGCCTTAATAATCGCAGGCCCTGGCGGCGCTGTAACTAGACAAAATGTTTAGGTCTTGTACGCGGGGCGTCAGTCGGCGACAGGCACCTCATATATTCGTCCGGCAACATTGAGCGGGTAAACCGATGCGCTGAATTCACCCTCGACATAAAAGACGCCGGGTGCCGGGCTGCGCTCCACATCGGCCAGCGCCTCAGCCGACAGCCTGTCCATTTTTCCAAGCTCGGCCAGCCGTTTGCCTGACATGAATTCTGCGGTAAGCGCCGAGCAGGGTTCCCCGCGCCACGTCACCGGTTGCGGCAGCGTGTTTTGATACTGAACCGAAAAAGCGCAGGCCGGCCGCCCTTCGACTATTATCTCTTCCTTCTCTGCCACCCGCGATTTCTCGGCATTTTCCGGCGCCGGATCGATTGTTTGCAGCCCATCGGGCGCTGGATCGATGGTCCGGGGAGGCTGGGCCGTCTCAACGACCGACGCTTCGGCCGTTTCGTCCGCCGGAATCGCCTGGCTGCCACAACCGTGCAGGGTCGCTGCCGCGCATAGGTACAGTATTCGGCTCGGCATTACACTAAACTCACGACATATAGCGGCATTCAAGTCCGCTTAGGTTTTTATAAGCGAGAGATTCAAATCGGCATCTAATCATTTCGTCTAGTTACAGCCTGCGAACAAGATGCGATCAGTCGGCGGTCCAAAGGAGTCGTAGCATGACCGGAGCAGTTGCCACCATCGATCGGACGTCGAATGTCCGCACACCGACCGCGACAGGCGGTGCAGAATACCGGATCCAACGCGGGGACACGCTAAGCCAGATCGCGCGCCGCAACGGCACGGATGTCGAAACGCTGGCCCGTTTGAACAATATCACCAATGCTGACCGGATTTATGCAGGCCAGACGATCAGGCTGGCTTCCGGCGGCAACGATCATGTGGTCCAGCGCGGCGATACATTGACTGAAATCGCGCAGCTTAACGGCACCACCGTCGCAGCGTTGATGCGTGCTAACCCCGATATCCGGAACGCCGACCAGATTTATCCCGGCCAGATCGTACGGATATCTTCCGACAATGCGGCGCGGCCTCAAGCCGACGTGCCGTCGCAGCCCAATGGAGCTGGCACCGCGCAGGCCACGACCGGCGTACAGGAGACGTCGTTGCAAAACGGGCGGCTGTCGCTCAGTCAGACCGACATCAACAATATCAAAAAAACATTGCAGACCGAATGGGTGCAATCGGCAGGAAACGATCAGGCAAAAGGTATCATCGATACCATACTCAACCGCACAGCATCGGGCCGTTGGGGCTCGAGCGTTTCCGAGGTCGTTAATGCGCGGAACCAGTTTTCGGACATCAACGGACCTCCGGCGCGAAGCAAGGGACGCAACTCGGTAGAGGATTATCCGATGGCGCAGGTAAGCCGCCGGGTGAGCGATTTTGTCGATAGCTATCTGGCACAAAGAGCCGCCGGCGCGCCATCGTCAGTCGGGTCGCATCTGAATTATGCCAACCCGAATTACTCGGATGCAGTCAATCTTCGCTGGATCAACGCGCTCGATGGCCCGGTTTTCGGACGCGGTGACAGCATTCATCGCCATGGGACAACCCCCGATCTCGAACGCTACCGCCCGGGCAATTTCGCAATCGCGCTGCCCGGTGCGGCAAGCGAAACGTCAGCAATTGCTGCTGCGAACAACGACAATGCCGCGCCAGCGGATGGCCGGTTCGTGAACCCGACCGGCGGCGAAGTCCGTAACGATAGTGGCGGTCACGGCCATTATGGTGCGTCTCGCCAGCGAAGCTCGGGACCGGGTGTGCATCATGGTCTGGACATATTGTCAACCCCAGGACAGGCCGTCAGAGCGCCGATTTCCGGCACCTTGCGGCAGGTGACTCCCA
>CALRMO020000212.1:0-3960 GCA_943369235.1 Sphingomonas paucimobilis | reverse complement strand
CGATTCCGGTGGGGTGACGGCTGCTATCATCTTGTCTAAAATGGACATGTCAAACTCCTCAGGTTGAATGCTATTTCAACGCCGTGTTTCTGCCGTTGTTCCAGCGGCAGCGTGGTTTCTCCCGATTCGTCCAGTCGCCGGGCAAGCATTAATCGCGGAACCATCGCCTGCCCGTCCCGTTACGGTTTGCGTGAAGGAGACAATTATGAATACCCCACAAATGACCGGTTCGCTGGGTTTCGGGACGTTGATTATCGTGCTGATAATTGCGCTGGTCTTGCTGATCCGCTTCATGCGAAAACCCCAAAACCGGCATCCCATGAAGGGTGAGCGCGAGCGTAATATCGACGAAATCCAAAAGGATGCCGATACACGGCGATAAACCTCCATAATCTGTACGCAGACCGTTCGGGAACAAGCTTCGCATAGTTGCGTTATGCGAGTTGCGCTGAATATAATGCATTGTCATGGGATGCGCAGGGGAGGGGAGAATTAACAGGGTTAATCCTGTCGCGGACATGCTCGATGTGGAACATAGCCACGGGGCAGGCGGCGACGCGTCTTTCAAACTTATCGCCGATTCTGCGCCGGTGCCAATCTGGGTAACCGGACTTGATCGTCAGCGTTCGTTTGTAAATCGGGCCTATGTCGAATTTTTGGGGTGCAGCTACGCCGACGCGGTCAGCTTTGACTGGCGATCGATTGTTCACCCCGAAGACGCGCAGCGGGTATTACAGCAATCGAGCGACGGCGAAGCCAGTCTCGAACCATTTACGCTTGTCGGTCGCTACCGGCGCGGCGATGGCCAGTGGCGCTGGCTGAGTTCTATTTCAAATCCCCAATGGGACGCGCACGGCCGTCATATCGGCTTCATCGGTGTTGCACACGACGTCACCGAATCAAAAAATGCTGAGTTCGCGCTGCGCGAACGCGAGGCGCAATTTTCGGCGTTCATCAATCAGTCGACAGCCGGATTTGCCCAAGTCGATCTTGACGGCACATTCACCCTCGTCAACGATCGCTTCTGCGAGATAAGCGGATGGAGCCGCGAAGAGCTATTACAGCGGCGAATGCAAGACATCACCCATCCCGACGACCTTCCCCGAAATCTCCCCTTATTCGAGGCTGCGGTCCGCGATGGCACACCTTATGTGCACGAAAAGCGCTATGTGCGACCGGATGGATCGACCGTTTGGATCAACAATTCCGTGGCGGTCATCAGGCGCGAGAATGGGACACCTTATGGCGTGCTCGCCGTTACCCTTGATGTTACCAGCCGGCGGGAGTCCGAGGCCGCACTGCGGCGGGCGTCACAAAGTATGCGGCTTGCCATCGAAGGTACGGGCATGGCGACCTGGGAACTCGATCTGTCGACGATGGAAGGTCCGTGGTCGCCGAACCGCTTCGACATATTGGGATATGCGCGGACGCCGGACGGGCGCGCACCCTTTAGCGACTGGTTGACGCGTGTGCATCCGGATGACCGGGATAGAGCGGAGCAGGCGGCAATGAAATGCTTCGCCGATGGCACGCCGTTTGAAATCGAGTATCGGATACTGCGCGCGGACACCAATGAAGTCCGCTGGCTGCGCAGCAACGGTACGATTATCCGCGACACTTTCGGGCATGAAGACCGCTTTGTCGGCGTATCTTTCGACATTACCGAAAAAAAGAATGCCGAAGTCCGCCAACAGCTGTTGATAGACGAACTGAACCACCGCGTGAAGAATACGCTCGCGATCGTCCAAAGCATTGCCCAGCAGTCCGCAAAAAGCGGCAGCACGCAGGCCGAAGTCCAGCAAGCGTTCGAGGGACGCCTGGCCGCGCTTTCGGCAGCGCATAACCTTCTCACAACCGGACTTTGGCAGCCGACGGATATGAAAGAGGTCATCAAGGCATGTCTCGCGCCACTCGCGCTAACTGATCAAATCGGGATTGATGGCCCATCGGTGACGGTCAGCACGAGGACCGCCATAACTTTGGCGCTGGCGATGCATGAAATGGCGACAAATGCCGCCAAATATGGGGCGCTGTCTATTCCCGAGGGCCGTGCAGCCGTCAGCTGGACAATCTCAGAGGCTGGCGAACTCACCATGCGCTGGGCAGAATTCAATGGGCCGCCGGTCCAAGAGCCTGCAAATAGAGGATTCGGACTTCGAATGATTGAGAAAGGTCTTGCTGCAGAATTTGGCGGACGTGTCGAAATAGCTTTTAACCCGGCGGGTTTTATGTGCACGTTGGTCGCATTCATCCCAGAGGTAACGAAATGAATCCATCTTCAGCGAAGAGAATTTTGTTGGTTGAAGACGAAGTCATGGTGGCGATGATGCTTGAAGATATGTTATCCGAACTGGGTCATAAGATCATCGGGCCGGCTTACAATGTCGCTGCTGGCCTCGCGCTTGCACAAAGTGCACAAATCGATATCGCCATACTGGACGTCAATCTTGGTGACGGCGACAGTTCCCCTATCGGCGATGCACTTGTTGCGCGGAAAATACCTTTCATACTGGCTACCGGTTACGGGTGTGCCACCAGCAATGTTCATTCGGTACCTGTGCTTCAAAAACCATATTTGAGCAGCGATATCGAACATGCGCTGCGAAATATCTGCGCTATCTGACGGTGATGTTGGGTTTGAATAGTGCGGCAAGCATATGCAAAGCAGCCTCTTAAAGATCCGGCAATTTCTGGCGGTTTTTTCCCCAGCTTTTGAGCGCTTTTGAATTCGCCCGTTCGAGAAGGTCATCGACCAACTGGATATTGTATTGCGACGCTTTCTCTATAGCTGAAAGCTCATCCCACTCGATCGGCACGGCAACAGGCGCATTCTCCCGCGCGCGAACTGTCCAAGGCTGCACGGCGGTCGCTCCGCGCTGATTGCGTAACCAGTCGATGAATATCCGGCCCTTGCGCTCGACCTTTCGAATGTTGGCCGTAAACAATTCAGGCTTCGCGCTCGCCATGGCATTGGCAAAGCGGCTGGCAAAATCCTTGACCTGTTCCCACGACGCCTTGCCATCGAGCGCGATCACAACGTGAATCCCCTTCCCGCCCGACAGCATTGCGTCGCTGGCCAAACCGAGGCTTGCGAGCTCTTCTTTCAAAATCAACGCTGCTTTCTTCACATCCTCGAAATCGAGGCCCTCATCGGGGTCGAGATCGAAAATCATTCGGTCGGGATGTTCCACGTCCGTGGCGGGTGCGCCCCAGCCATGGAATTCTATGCCACCCATCTGGACACACGCCAACAAACCCCCGGCACTATCGACAAAGAGATAATCGGCAACTTCGCCATCCTTTTCCCTGATCCCGACATGGTGAACATCGTCACCAAAGGTGCCTGCGTCATGCTTCTGGAAAAAGCATTGCTTCGCGCGACCCTGCGGGCAGCGAACAAGGCTGAGGGGGCGATTTCCAGCGTATTTCAGAACCGGATCTGACATTGTGGCATAATAAGCAGCGAGATCACCTTTGGTGATTCCGGACTCGGGAAATATGACGCGGTCGGCATTACTAACAAGCGGCACTGGCGCTTTGTCCTGCTTCACCTTTTGCGCAACTTCGGGTGCAACATCCTTCGCCGGTTTATCCTCGCGCAGTCCCAGAAAACTCGAATGCCGCAAAACTCCGCCCGCATTGAGTGGTCCTGTGGTTTCGGCATATGCGACTTCAGCCACGAGTTCCGGCTCAACCCAATGCGCCTTGCGCGCGGCGACGCGGGGAACGTTGGCGGGAGCGCTTTTGCGTTCGAGCGGACGCATCCGCGCCATAAGGTTGTTCATGCTGTCGGCCGTAAAACCCGTTCCCACTTTCCCGGTATAGTGCAAATCGCCGTCGACCCGGGTGCCCAGCAGCAAAGATTTGAAACCGCGCGACTTGTCGCTTTCGGTCCATCCAATAATGACGAATTCCTGGCGCGCGGTGCATTTGACCTTGAGCCAGTTTCGGGTACGCTTG
>CALRMO020000211.1:0-4015 GCA_943369235.1 Sphingomonas paucimobilis | reverse complement strand
TGGAGCGGTTGCGCGTACTTGATTGTGACTTCCAGGATTGTGGTGGCAATTATGGACAGGTTGCTATCATGGTGCCCGATGTGGTCGCACCACCGCATGACGTCCTGATCGCCGACAACCGGTTTCGCGGCTATCGCGGCACAGGCGGGGATGTGACAATCTCGATCAATCGCCCGCCCGATGACACCATGGCATACATGCAGTGCGTGATCGAACGCAATATCGGCGAAGGCGGCTATGGTGGCTTTCACATTTTCTCGGGTAAGGGCATCACGATCCGCCAAAATAGCTGGACGGGCTACAGCAGTCGTAGTTTCCTGGGTTTTGCCATGCCGTCAGGCGGCGTGATGGACGCCAGCGTGGCGGATCAGTTCAGCGGATGCGGGTGGCGCGAGGGCATCGCGCTGGCGCTCTACAAGGGCGATAATGTTCGTGTGGAGGGAAGCCGGTTCACACGCAGTGGCAACGGCCGTCCCGGCTCCGCTCCGATCTTTCTTGGACCGGGTCGGATCCGGCGTCTGGCGCTCGTCGGCAACGACCTGCGCAACAACGAAACGGCACGCGGGCTGGTGACGGTGGAACGCTGCACTGATTATCTCGCTGGCACGACACGGATCACCGATAATCTGTTGTCATCGAGCCAAAGGCTGCCGCAGCTTTAGGTGTTTGATCCCACGGTTTGATGGTGTGATCCTTTCGTTGGAATGGAGGGAAGCGCTATGGCCCAGGTTCGTCATGGGGTAGTTTCAGGAATTCCGTGTACCGATTGGCGTAATGGGTAGAAAGATCCCCTATTATTATCGATCTTGCGCGCAACATGATCGAACTGTGCGGCTTTTCTGTAAAATCGCCGGAAACGCCCGACGGCGACATCGAAATCGAAGTGGTTGGGATGCGGCCCGGTGAAAAACTCTATGAAGAACTGCTGATCGGCGACGATCCCCAGCCGACGCCCCACCCGCGTATCATGATGGCGGCCGAACACAGATTGCCTTGAGATCGCCTGCGCGGTGATCTCTGTCGGCTGAAACATTTGATCGCGACCGGCCAGGTCGAGCCTGCACGCACCCTGTTGCAGGAATTGGTGGCGGAGTTTACGCCTGCCAGCACGATCGTCGATTGGGTTACTTTGCAGAAAAAAGTGGTCGGGGTGGCGTGATCCGTCCAGAGGATGGTGCGTGATTTTAGCTGCTAAATCCTCTCCAATAAAGAGATTAGCGAGGGTGTTACCGATGTCTGCCACGTCCCAAGGGCGATTACCGAAGTCGATCCCGTTGCCGAGCGTGCCTTTTGCGCTTTTGGCGGTGTTGCTGGCCGCGCTATGGATGGCGGGTGGTGCATCGCGCCCAGACGTGCTCGGGCAGGTGGTCGTGCGCTGTGTCGCCTGGCTGGCGGTGATCATCCTGCTATTAATGGGGCCGCGCTTGCCTCGCGTGCGGACGGATCCAGTCGCATTGCTGTTGCTCTTTACCATTGCGTTGCCAACCATCCAGCTCGTGCCGCTACCTCCAGAACTATGGCAACGGCTTCCGGGGCGCGACGTGTTTATCCAAGCCGCGACGCTGAGCGGACAGGCGCAGCCGTGGCGGCCATTGTCGATTGTTCCAGGTGCGACGTTGAATGCACTGGCATCGCTGATTGTGCCGGTTGCGACATGGTTGCTGGCGTCGAGCCTGAACGATGACGAACGTAGGCGCTTGCCGGGCATGTTGCTGTGCGTGGTTATTGCGACAATGCTCGTCGGATTGGTGCAATTTTCAGGGATCATTTACGATAATCCCTTCGTCAATGATTCACCTGGGGAAATCAGCGGGACCTTCGCCAATCGAAACCATTTTTCTTTGTTGATGGCCATTGGCTGCTTGTTGGCACCGACTTGGGGGCTGGCGGGCGAACGACTGGCATATTGGCGACTGCCGGCCGTGGTTGGTTTGCTGCTGCTGCTGTTCTTGACTATCCTCGGCAGCGGCTCGCGTGCGGGGCTAGGATTGGGTGTGGTCGCGTTGTTGCTTGGGGTAATTCTATCAGGACACAGAATCCGCAAGGCGTTAGCATTTTATCCGCGCTGGGTTTATCCCACTTTGGTCGCGGCTTTTGCTGTGATCATTATTGCCTTCGTGTCGCTCAGTGTGATGGCCGATCGTGCGGTCTCGATTAATCGCGCTTTCGCGCTAGATGCGGGGCAGGACATGAGGACGCGTGGCCTGCCGACCGTCCTCTCGATGATAAAGACATATTTTCCGTTCGGATCAGGCCTTGGCGGTTTTGACCCGATATTCCGGATACACGAACCCTTTGCGCTGCTGGCACCAACCTATTTCAATCATGCCCATAACGACTATCTGGAGATAGTGCTCGACACCGGACTGCTGGGCGCGGTACTCGTGCTTTCAGCTCTTGTTTGGTGGGGGCGAGCCAGCATGACCGTTTGGACCATCGGCATGGGACGGGCCTACGCACTCCCGCGGCTTGGTTCGGCAACAATTTTTCTTGTCATGATTGCCAGCCTCTTCGACTATCCGGCTCGCGTGCCCCTTATTATGGCGGTCACGGTCATCGCTGGCATATGGTTAAACGCGACGGCGGAAGTCACGACTTTACCGCGCAGGGGTCAGCACCTATAGGCGGGTGACCTGCTCTCTTGATTGGGATTTCCCAGCGATAATGCGTAAATTATGTGCCTCCTTAATCATTGCACTTGCGTTATCGGCATGCGGGGGACGTGAGGTATTACAATCCTCACCGCGGCTTACGGTCGTTGACACCGAAAAGGGGCTTCCCGCGCCGGACCGAGCTGATCTTGTCGTAAACGATCGACCTTCGCTGATTGGACCTTTGGACACCATACAGGTCGATGTATTCAACGTACCAGAATTGAGCCGGGAGATGCAGGTCGATGCGAGCGGCCGTATCGCGATGCCGCTCATCGGAACAGTCGATGCGCGCGGCAAGACGGCAACTGAATTGGCCAATACGCTCGAGGCGGCGCTGCGTGGCCGCTACATTCGCAATCCTGACGTGACCGTCAACATCAAGAGCTCGGTCAGCCAGGTCGTTACGATTGACGGCCAAGTCGTGGAGCCCGGCCTCTATCCCGTGACCAACCAAATGACGTTGGTGCGTGCGATCGCCTCCGCCAAGGGTTTGACGGAATTCGCCAAGATCGACGACGTGGTCATCCTGCGCACGGTGAACGGCAACAAGATGGCGGGCCTTTACAATCTGACCGCGATCCGGCGCGGCGGATATGATGACCCGCCCATCTATGCCAACGACGTGATCGTGGTGGGAGATTCGTCACAGCGCCGCCTGTTCCGCGATCTGATTTCCGTGTCACCACTACTATCTGCCCCGCTCATCGCGCTTGTCAGATAAGGTTAAGAGTTTCATGGATATGATGTCTGCTCAGGCCCACGACGTTGCGCCTATTCCCGGAACAGCACTGGTCGGCCCCCTTGATGCTGGACGGCAACAAGCACCGATCTTGCGGCAATACCTGCGTATCGCGATGCGTTGGCGCTATCTGATCATCGGGATAGTCCTAGCGAGCGCGCTTCTCGGGCTCATCGTCACATTGTTGATGACCCCGAAATATACCGCCACTACGATCATCGAAATTTCACGTGAATCTGACAAGGTCACGGATTTTCAAGGCGTGCAGCGCGACGCAACGGTCGCCGATCAAGAATTTTACCAGACGCAGTACGGCTTGCTGCAATCGCGGTCGCTGGCGGAACGCGTTGCCTTACAATTACGGCTGGTCGATGATCCGAAATTTTTCGCTATGTTCGGTGAACCGCGTAACAATACAGCGTTCGACAAGATCAATGGTCACTACCCGGCATCAGGCAGACCGGTTCGCCAGCGTGAAGCCGGTATAATCCTAAAAAAATACCTGAGCGTCGATCCGACCCGGCTATCGCGACTGGTCAGTCTACACTTTGTTAGCCCAGATGCCGCATTTTCGGCCAAGGTGGCCAATGCCTGGGCTGAAAATTTCATCCAAACCAATTTG
>CALRMO020000210.1:0-4042 GCA_943369235.1 Sphingomonas paucimobilis | reverse complement strand
GACACTATGTCTTGGCGTGATTTTCTGGATGTTCAAGACGGGGTACCGCCTAAAATCGTAGAGTATGTTGGCCGTGGATCGGGAGCTGATGTAAAAACGGACAGAAGTTAGGACGGATGGACGACACGTGACCCCGTCACCCCGTCTTTCCGTTTTTACATTTATAGCGTCCATGAACGCCTTGCGCACAAATTGAGGCAAGTCCTGCGGTTTCTGCGGAAAAAACTCTGCCGCTCTACGCGACACCAAGCTTATTTGTTCAGCTGCTCGCGCACTTCCTTGCCGGGCTTGAAATAAGGCACGCGCTTTGAAGGCACTTCGACCGACGTGCCGGTACGCGGATTGCGGCCTTTGCGCGGGCTCCGTTCGCGCGTCGAAAATGCACCAAAACCGCGCAGTTCTACCCGCCCACCATCGGCCAGCCGCTGGATAATCTGGTTGAAGAACAGATCGACAATCTTTTCGACCTCCTCGGTTTTCAGTTCCGGATTTTCAGCTTCCAGCTTCTTGATCAACTCGGACCGGATCATGCACATCGTCCTTCCCATTCACGCGGCCGACAACTGGCCAAGCAGGGGTGCCATGCGACCAAAACGGCCCCTGGACGTAAAAGTGCCAGAAGTTTTGCGATTTTACAATGGCATTACGCTGCACTCGATTGCGCCCTGCCGCATAAAAAACCCGCCCTTCGCGAAAAGGGCGGGTTTGTGTCCCGAATTTGGAACTTTGATTATAAAGCCGTGGCTTACTTCTTGGCGCCCTTGAGCGCTTCGCCAAGGATGTCGCCAAGCGACGCGCCCGAATCGGACGAACCATATTGCTCGACAGCCTGCTTCTCTTCGGCGAGTTGAAGCGCCTTGATCGAGAAGTTCGGCTTCTTCGAACGGTCGAAGCCAGCGACTTGAACGTCGAACTTCTGGCCAACCTGGAAACGGTCGGGGCGTTGTTCGTCGCGGTCACGGCCAAGATCGGCACGCTTGATGAAGCCGGTCGCGCCATCGTCGCCAGCCTGAACTTCAAGGCCGCCATCGCGGACTTCGAGTACGGTAACGGTTACGGTTGCGCCCTTCTTCAGGCCACCAGCCGAAGCCGCGCCCGCTGCGGAAGGTGCACCCTTTTCAAGCTGCTTGATGCCAAGCGAGATTCGCTCTTTCTCGGCGTCGATGTCGAGAACGATTGCCTTGACGGTTTCGCCCTTGCGGTGAAGATGCAGTGCTTCTTCGCCGGTGATGCCCCATGCGATATCCGACATGTGCACCATGCCGTCGACGTCGCCGTCGAGGCCGATGAACAGGCCAAATTCTGTCGCATTCTTGACTTCGCCTTCAACGGTCGAACCAATCGGGAAGCGATCAGCAAACGACGCCCATGGATTGTCGTGCGCTTGCTTGAGGCCAAGCGAAATACGGCGCTTTTCCATGTCGATGTCGAGGACGACAACATCAACCTCCTGGCTTGTCGAAACGATTTTGCCAGGATGGACGTTCTTTTTGGTCCAAGACATTTCGGACACGTGGACAAGGCCTTCGATGCCAGCTTCGAGTTCGATGAACGCGCCATATTCGGTGATGTTGGTGACGGTGCCGGTAAGCTTTGTACCAACCGGATATTTCGCAACCGCTGCATCCCAAGGATCGCTTTCGAGCTGCTTCATGCCGAGGCTGATGCGCTGTGTGTCCTTGTTGATGCGAACGATCTGCACCTTGACGGTGTCACCGATGTTGATGACTTCGCTCGGGTGGTTGATTCGCTTGTAGCTGATGTCGGTGACGTGCAGCAGGCCGTCGATGCCGCCCAAGTCAACGAACGCACCATAATCGGTGATGTTCTTGACGACGCCGTCGATGATCTGGCCTTCGGCAAGATTCTGGATGAGACCGGTGCGCTGTTCGGCGCGGGTTTCTTCCAGAATTGCGCGGCGCGAAACAACGATGTTGCCGCGCTTGCGGTCCATCTTGAGGATGACGAAAGGCTGCGCGATATCCATCAGCGGGCCAACGTCGCGCACGGGGCGGACATCGACCTGGCTGCCGGGAAGAAACGCAACTGCGCCGCCAAGATCGACGGTGAAGCCACCCTTTACGCGGCCGAAGATAACGCCATCGACGCGGTTGCCAGCGTCGAATTCGCCTTCGAGCACGTCCCACGCGGCTTCGCGGCGGGCACGGTCACGGCTGAGCATGGCTTCGCCATTCATATTTTCTACGCGGTCGACGAAAACTTCGACTTCGTCGCCAACCTTCAGGTCGGCCTTCTGGCCGGGCATCGCGAATTCACGTAAGGCCACGCGGCCTTCCGATTTCAAACCGACGTCGATGACTGCATGGTCATTGTCGATTGCGGTTACGGTACCTTTTACTACGCGGCCTTCAAAGCCGCCATCTGCGCCGCCGAGTGATTCGTCGAGCATTGCCGCGAAATCGTCGCGGGTCGGGTTTGGCGAAGTTGCCATGTTTGAGTGATCCTAACTTAACATTTTATCCGGCCAATCGGTTGGTTCCGATGGTCTTTGACCAGAAATGCCCCATTGCCCGAATAGCAATAAGGCGTTCAAATACGGAGCATATTGGAATAAAATACCACGTCATGCTGAACTTGTTTCAGCATCCATCCATCAACTTAGACCAATGGTCAGCGAGGCGAAATGGACCCTGAAACGAGTTCAGGGTGACAGTGTGTTTTATCCAAACACTCCGGCCCCTCAAGAGCGGTCGAGGCGAGCCTCCACCAACGCAATCGCGGCTTGAACGGCTGCGCCTATAGTCAAATCACCGGTATCAAGCAAGAGTGCGTCTTGCGCGGGCTTTAACGGCGCATCGGCGCGGCCCATATCGCGCTCATCGCGGGCGTGGATGTCGGCGAGGATATCAACGAAGCTGACATGCGGATCGCGCGAGACCATCTCGGCATGCCGCCGCCGCGCGCGTATTTCGGCGGGTGCGGTGACAAACAGCTTCACATCGGCATCGGGCGCGATGACGGTGCCGATATCGCGCCCATCGAGTAGTGCACCGCCTGGCTGGTTGGCAAAGTCGACCTGTCGCTTGTTAAGTGCGGCACGAACGACGGGATGGATCGACACGCGGCTCGCCAACCCGCCGATTTCTTCGCTGCGTAATGTCGCATCGTCGAGAAGTGCGCCGGGAAAATTGCAACCCGCAAGAGCATCGGACGCATCATCCGGGTCGCCGCCATTTAGTTGCACCTGCCGCCCCACTGCGCGGTAAAGCATACCGGTATCCATCAACGGCAACCCGAAATGCGCCGCCAATGCCTTGGCCAATGTACCTTTGCCCGATGCAGTAGGTCCATCGACCGCGATGATCATTTTGTGGCGCCGCCGTTCTTATTTTCAGCGCTCCGGTTTCGAATCGCTTTGAAAATGCCGAACAGGGCAATTGGCATCCAGACGATTTCAAGCACCATTGTCGGCAGATTGAAATTCACCGTCAGCGATATCGTGAGCAAAGCTGCGCCAATAAAGTTTGAAATGTTGAACCATAGGGCATTCATCTGCGACGTCAGGTTGCTGTAAGCGAAAGCAGCGACGATAAAAAAGCTGCCGGCAAAACCGATCAGGTCGGCAGCGAAGGGAGAGAGATATTCGGTCATTGGGGGACTTTCAAATTGTCGATCATCGCTTCGAAAGTTGGAAAGCTTGTCGCAATCGGCGAAGCGTCATCAATTGTCACGCCATGAAAACAATGCTGGCCCGCCACTGCAAAGCTCATAGCGATGCGATGATCGAGCGCGCTGTTGACAGTTGCGCTTCCCTCTAACGGTTCGCCGCCGGTGCCTTCGATGATTAGGCCATCTTCGCGTTCTTCGATATTCGCGCCGATGGCTTTCAGGCCCGTTGCCATCAACGCCAGCCTGTCGCTTTCTTTAACGCGCAATTCGTCGAGCCCGCTGGTCGTGGTGCGACCTTGGGCCACGCTCGCCGCGACGAAGAAGACGGGAAATTCGTCGATCATGCTCGGGGCAACATCGGGCGGCACGTCGATGCCGCGCAAGGCGGAGTGCCGCGCGGTAATGTCGGCCA
>CALRMO020000209.1:0-4047 GCA_943369235.1 Sphingomonas paucimobilis | reverse complement strand
GCCGAACTGCGCCGCGTGGTCGAGGATCTGGACCCTTCCAAAAAGGGCAATCTGATGACCAAGGAAAAGCTGTTCGGTATCATTCCCTGGGGCAGCAAGCTGCGCAATTATTTCGACAGCTACCAAAGCTCGCAGACGCATATCAGCTCCATTCTCGGCCGCCTCGGCAACGGCAAGGACGAACTGCTGATGGACAATGCCGCGATCGACGTCGAGCGGCAGAATCTGTGGGTTGCGATGGGCAAGCTCGAACAGATGATCGTGATGTCGAAGCAACTGGATGCAAAGCTTGAGGAGAAGGCAGCTGAGCTTGAACTGTCCGATCCCGCCAAATCGCGCGCAATCAAGGAAAGCGCGTTGTTCTACGTCCGCCAGCGTACGCAGGACTTGCTGACTCAGATGGCGGTAACGGTTCAGGGCTATCTGGCGCTCGACCTCGTGAAGAAGAACAATGTCGAACTGGTCAAGGGAGTTGACCGCGCCTCGACCACGACTGTCGGCGCACTGCGCACTGCGGTGACGGTGGCGCAGGCGATGACCAACCAGAAATTGGTGCTCGACCAGATTACCGCGCTCAACACCACGACCGCAAATATCATTGATAGCACCGGACAGTTGCTGCGCGACAATACGGCACGCATCCACGAGCAGGCGGCGGCGTCCACCATCCCGCTGGAAACGCTAAGCCGCGCGTTCCAGAATATCTATGACACGATGGACGCAATCGACACTTTCAAGCTGAAGGCGCTCGACAGTATGAAGCAGACGTCAGAAGCGCTCGAGAAAGAAGTCGAGAAATCAAAAGGCTATATCGCCCGCGCCGAAGGTCAGGCGCAGGCGGTTCAATCGGCGCAAAACAGCGGCCTGCTGTCCTTGGAGGCTTAACTCAATGCGCGAGATTTGTCATTCCCGCGAAAGCGGGAATCCATGGCCTGACCGCTCCACTCGGAGCAGCGCCCTTGTCTAAACATCCATCTCAGACCATGGATTCCCGCGTCCGCGGGAATGACATAGTGATTGATTGATATGAACAGCCCTGCATCTAATTCTGACGAAACGCTTACCGCCGCAGCACGGTCGCTGCGCAACGTCCGGATGCCGCCCATCGGCACCAAGAGCCAGGCGCTTCGCCGCGCGCATTTCTGGGGCAAGGTGAGCAAGGCCGCTTTGGCGGTTGGCGCTGTTCTCCTTGCGGCTGGAATAGTCGGCGCAATCATCGATGGCATCGGTTTCTGGGGTGTGATGATCACGGCCATCATGGGCACGGCGGCTGCCTTTTTGCTGATGCGCTATCCCGAAATGCCGATGCCGACGACCGAAACGCTTCGGCAGACCGATCTTGGCACGCTCGCCGGTAAAACCGAAATCTGGCTCGAGGCGCAGCAGCCTGCTTTGCCCGCTCCGGCGGTCAGTATCATGCAGGATATCGGCGTTCGGCTCGACCAGCTCGCGCCGCAGTTGCAGACGCTCGACGATAACGACCCCGCCGCCCGCGAGGTGCGCAAGTTGGTGGGCGAGCATCTGCCTGAGCTAATCAACGGTTACAAACGCATTCCCGACAGCCTCAAGCGCAAGGAACATGGCGGCAAGACGCCCGAGCAACAACTGGTCGACGGCTTGCAGCTCATCGACCGCGAGATCGAGACAATGACCGGCCAGATATCACGCGGCGAACTCGACAAGCTCGCTGTGCGCGGACGTTATCTTGAACTCAAATACGACCAGGCGGGCGATACTTCGCCACAATAGCCGCTGCGCAAGTCCGGGTTCATAACGGTTGCCCGATCTGCTATATCGGGCACTATATGGTCGACGTTCAGCCAACGCCCAAAAAGCCGCTTTGTGAAATCGAGACGAAGCTGTCCGACGGGCGTCCGGTGTGTTTGCGGACGATTCGGCCGAGCGATGAGCAGCGCATCCGCGAGGGAATCGCGGACATGTCGGACCGCTCACGCTATTTGCGCTTCTTTTCGGCCTTCCGCGAACCGCCCGAAACGATTGTCAAACGGTTGAGCGCGGTCGACGGGCACGACCATATCGGCTGGGGCGCTATTTTGCTCGATGGCCGCGAGTACCCGCCGATTGCCGCCGTGCACGCCATCCGGTCGGACAGCGATCCCGCGACCGGCGAGCTGGCGATTGCGGTGCTCGACGAATATCAAGGCTGCGGCCTCGCCCGGATGCTGATTGCGGCGGTGTTCGCCGATTGTGCGGACGAAGGGATATGCTCGCTCGAGATGCAAATCATGAATGAAAACCGCGCCGCGATCATGCTGGTAACCGCATTGGGGGCGAGCAAGGCACCGGCGCTCGACAGTGTCGGACATTATGTGCTCGACGTGGCAGACACGCTCGCGCGGCTAAGGAGCGACCCGTCAGTTCCCGGCATTACTGACATCCTTTCGATGTCATCGACCTCTGACCAGTTGATTTCACAACGGCAGGAACCTTCGCAGCGCTGATTTATTGTCCCTCCCACCGACAATAGAAAGAGCGAAGATATGCAGCCCGAAACTGAAAATTCCAGAGGCATTCGTGACGAGCTGGTTACCAATGCAAAAGGCGTTGGCGCGTCAGCGGTCAACCGGCTCCACTCCGAAGTCGATGCGCGCAAAAGCGGAGCAGCCGAGCAGGTAAAAAGCGTTTCATCGACAATTGAGCGCGCGGCGAACGACCTCGACGACAGCGCACCGAGCTGGCTTAAATCGGCGCTGGAGCAAGGATCGCAACAGATCCAGAAGCTCGCCGATACCATCGAGCAGAATGACAGTCGGCAGATTGTCGATCAGGTCAACCAGTTTGCCCGTAACTCGCCGACGACGTTTCTTGCGACCTGCGCCGCCGCTGGTTTTGCCGCTGCACGCATCTTCAAGGCCGGAGCGAGCGAAGCCAGTGCGGAACACAGCGCCGACAACGCAGACCAGGATTATCCGCCAGAATGGCAGGCCTCCGCCGTAAATGTCCCGGACTTGACCGGGTCGGGATATAATGGAGAAGTCGTATGAACGACGTCGATGACACCGTGCATCGCATCGATACGCCGGCGGCAAAATCGCGCGGTGCGAAGCCAAAGCCGGCTGGTGGCAGCGACAATATTGTCGATCTGCTCCGCGACCTTGTTAACCAGGGCACGCATCTTGCGGATCAACAGCTAAGCCTGATCAAGGCCGAGGTGCGCGAGTCCGCGAGCGATGTGAAGACCGCAGTTGGCAGTCTTTTGGGGGCTGCAGTGGTTGGTATTGCGGGCCTCGGCGTCCTGCTGATGGGGCTGGCTTATGTCCTAGCCGCAGCAATCAACGATCTGGGTCTTGCGACCGTGATCGTCGGCGCGGTTACGCTTGTCCTGGCTTTCATCATGTACCGTGTCGCTGTCGGCAAGATGAATGCTGCGCACCTCGCGCCTGAGCGCACCCAAAGAACCCTCCAGCGGACACCCGAAGTTGTCTGCGGCGAATCTTGAGAAGGAATATATATGGCTAACGATACAATCGAAGATCCCGCAGAGATCGAACGCGAAATTCGCCGGACACAGGATGACATGAGCTCAACCGTGGACAAGATCGGCGATCAGCTGAGCATAAAGAATGTGTTCAATGCACTGCTCGACAAGGCCGATGAGAGCAATATCAACGCGCGGATGGTCATCGACGGCGCCCGCCGCAATCCGGTTGCGCTGGCGCTGATTGCTGCAGGCACGATCTGGCTGGTGAGCGATGCCGATGCGAAGTTACCGAAGCTTGGCGGAAAGACCGGTAAAAAGCGGCATGAATATTCCGGCGGTGGCGAAACCGAGCACCAGGATTATCTCTCGCATATGTCGGCCATCGAACAATCGGAAGGCGAAGACGATGCGGAATTTGGCCGCCGTCACGACGCTGCCAGGTCGAGCTTCTTCAACGTCAATCGAAACGATGATGAGGATGAGACTAGCTTCCGTAAACGGCTCGACAGCCTGACGGAAAAGCTTCGCACCAAGCGCCATGACTGGGCCGCAAGCTCGGCCAATGCGCGGCAGGCTGCGCAACAAAGGGCGCAGGCGGCATTTGG
>CALRMO020000208.1:0-4056 GCA_943369235.1 Sphingomonas paucimobilis | reverse complement strand
CCGTCAAACCCACCAACTTCGGCGACATCATCGCGCTCGTCTCGCTGTATCGTCCGGGGCCGATGGACAATATCCCGATGTTCGGCCGTCGAAAAAATGGTGAGGAAGCTATTGAATATCCTCACCATTTACTCGAACCCGTGCTGAACGAAACTTATGGCATTTTTGTTTACCAAGAACAGGTGATGCAAGCCGCGCAGATCCTTGCCGGTTACAGCCTTGGTGAAGCAGATTTGCTCCGTCGTGCGATGGGGAAAAAGGTGCAGGCTGAAATGGATGCACAACGCGGTCGGTTTGTTTCAGGCTGCGCCACGCACGATATCACGCCGAATCGCGCCAACGAACTGTTCGACTTGATCGATAAATTTGCAGGCTATGGCTTCAACAAAAGCCACGCGGCGGCTTATGCTGTGCTCGCCTATCAAACCGCCTGGCTGAAGACACATCATCCCGAAGAGTTCTTCGCCGCGTCGATGTGCTTCGATATGCACCAGACCGACAAGCTTGGTATCTTTATCGACGATATGCGGCGCTTGGAGGTTGCCTGCCTGCCGCCTGACGTTAACCGCAGCCAAGCCGAATATGCGGTCGAAAGCGACGGCCATGGCGGCTTTGCCGTGCGGTATGCATTGGGGGGCATCAAGAATGTCGGCGAAAAAGCGATGGAAGCAATTGTTTTCGAACGCGAGCAGGCTGGTCCCTTCGGCAGTCTGGATGATTTCGCCAATCGCGCCGATCCGGCACAGCTTAACCGCCGCAGTCTCGAAAATCTGGCAGCGGCAGGCGCATTTGACGCGCTTGAGCCCAACCGGGCAGCGGTACACGCCGCAGCGGAAACCTTGCTGGCTGCGGCGCAGTCCGCACGGGATTCGCGCGAAAGCGGGCAGGGGGGCCTTTTTGGCGAAGGTGGCTCCGACATCGCAAAATTGCGAATTGACCAGAGCAGCACATGGTCAGCGGGTGAGCAGATGAACCGTGAAAAGGAGGCCTTTGGCTTCTATTTTTCGGCACATCCCTGTTCGCAATATGACGCGATGGCCGCAAGTCACGGCGCAAAATCTTACGCGACGTGGCTTGAAAGCGGGCCGATCCCCGAAGGCGTCCGGCGGGCGGCAACCATGTCGGCGCTCATTGAAGGCGTCCGCTGGCGCGAATCGCGCAAGGGCAAGCGTTTCATGGTCGCCGACTTTTCGGACCAGAGCGGGCAATTCTCGGTTCGCTGCTTTGACGATGCCGTTGGCGTTCAACTCGCGGAATGGGCGAAAGATGCCGCGTGTCTTTTGCTCCATTGCGAAATGGATATGCGGCCCGGCGACGAGGTGCCGAGCTTTACGGTGAAGAGCGCGAAGCTCTTGAGCAGCCTGACGAGCGTATCGAGGCTTAAGATGCAACTCGACGTGATTGACGAGGCGGCAATTCCGCAACTTGCGCAACTGGTGGCACCGCTTCACGGCGGGAAGAGCGAATTGGTCATTAAGACCCGAACCGCCGACGGGCGCTGGGCGCACATCATATTGGGCAAAAAATATCAGCTCGATGCCTCATTGCTCGACAAGGTCAAAGCGATTGAGGGCATCGGCAATGTAGAGCTTGCACCACTGGGTCCTGTTTTGGCATTGGTGCATTAAGAGCAAGAATATTTCGGGAGAGGATGATGCAGGGGACCATGCAGGACTGGGACCTTAGGGTGCCGCATTTGATCGATTACGCCGCGCGCGAACATGGCGCGCGCGAGGTCGTCACGCGCTGGGCGGATGGCCGGATTGATCGCACAAACTGGGCGGGCGTTGCCAGCGAAGCGCGCAAGCTGTCGCAGGCATTTGCAAGCTTTGGCCTGCAAAAAGGCGATCGTATTGCCACTTTTGCCATGAACCATCACCGCCATTTGGCAGCATGGTATGGAGCCATTGGCTTTGGCGGTGTCATCCACACGGTAAATGTGCGGCTCTTCGATGAAGACCTGATCTACATCATGAATCATGCCGAAGACAAAGTGCTGATGTACGATGCTGCGTTTCAGCCGATTATTGACCGTCTGAAGCCTCATCTGACCACCGTCGAGCATTTTATCGTCTTCGATGACGACGCGAGCTATGGGGCGTTGATCGCCTCGCACGACGGCAATTATGAGTGGGCAACCGGCGACGAACGCGATCCCTGCATGCTGTGCTACACCAGCGGAACCACGGGCAACCCGAAGGGTGTGCTCTACCAGCACCGCTCGACGATGCTGCATGCGATGGCCGAGATTGCGCCATCGATCTTCGATCTAGGTCCGCAAGCTGCGCTGCTGCCAATCGTGCCCATGTTTCACGCGGCGAGCTGGGGTCTGCCTTTTGCGGGTGCCGCTGCGGGTGTTAAATTCGTATTTTCCACCACTAACGAAGCCCCCATTTTGCACCGGCTGATGCTGGACGAGGGGATCACCCATAGCGCTGGCGTCCCGACCGTGTGGCTCGCAATGTTCGGGCATCTCGATGCTGAGGCCGCAGCGGGCCGCGATGCCTCGCTCGGCAAGCTGAAACTGGTAACTATCGGTGGTTCAGCCGCTCCGCGCGCGATGATTGAGCGTCTTATGAAGGCTGGCGTAAGGGTTTCCCACGCCTGGGGAATGACCGAAACCTCGCCCATCGGCACGATGGGATCACCGACGCCGAATTGGGACGAATTGACTCTCGATCAGCAAATCGACGTTGTCTGCAAGCAAGGTCGCACGCCATTCGGTGTCCAATTGCGGGTCATAGACAAGGACGGCAATGTCGCGCCGCGTGATGGTGTAACCTCCGGCGCACTCCAAATTCGCGGGCCGTGGGTAATCAAGCGCTATTTCAAGGCGGATTCCGATTGCGTCGATGCCGAACAATGGTTCGACACCGGCGACGTTTCCGTGCTTCACCCCGACGGCACGATGCAGATTACAGATCGCGTGAAAGATGTCATCAAGTCAGGTGGCGAGTGGATCAGTTCGGTTGAACTTGAAAACATCGCCGTCGGCTGTCCCGGCATTGCCGAAGCAGGCGCAATAGGCATTCCGCATCCGAAATGGGATGAACGGCCAGTGCTGATTGCCGTGAAGAAACCGGGTGCGGTCGTAACCGAACAGGCGGTTAAAGCCTATCTTTCCGAGCGCATCGCCAAATGGTGGATGCCTGACCGCGTCCTGTTCGTTGACGAGCTCCCGCACACGGGGACTGGCAAGATCCAGAAAGTTGCGTTGCGCCAGCAGTTCAAGGATTTCGTGCTGGAGAGTTAGAACAGACTCAACTGCCCGCTGATATTGGGTGGCCTGAACAAGTCGCTGCGTACCCCCCATTTCGAGAATCCAAGCCCGGCTTTCTTCCGCGCGATTACGAACCGTGTTCGAATAAGGTCGGCCCAGACTCCCTGGCCCTTCATGCGGCTGAAGAATTCGGGGTCGTTATCTTTGCCACCGCGAATGTCCCGGATAATGTTCATGACTTTTCCTGCGCGGTCGGGGAAGTGCACTTCAAGCCAGTTCCTGAACAAGGGTGCAAGTTCGTGGGGCAGGCGGACAGGAATCCAGGACAGGCTTTTAGCGCCATATTCGACCGCAGCCGCCACGATTGCCTCAATCTCATGGTCTGTAATCGCCGGGATAACAGGCGCAACGTTGACGTGGCTGTAGATACCCGCTTCGCTCAGCTTCCGCACGGCATCAAGCCGCTTTGCCGGGGCCGATGCCCGCGGTTCCAATATCGCGGTAAGCTTGGGATCAAGTGTCGTCACCGAGAGCGCAACGCCCGTCAGGCCGTCTTTCGCTAGGTCAGCGAGCAAATCGATATCGTCCAACACCCGCGCCGATTTGGTTGTGATCACCACCGGATGCCGGGTTTCAACCATCACCTCCAATATCTGCCGGGTGATCCTGTACGTCCGCTCGATGGGCTGATAGGGATCGGTGTTAGTGCCAATGGCGATCGGCGCAGGCCTGTACCCTGGCTTGGCGAGCGTCGCCCGCAGCAGCTTCGCCGCGTTCGGCTTGGCAAAAAGCTTGCTTTCAAAATCCAGCCCGGGCGACAAATCATGATAGGCATG
>CALRMO020000207.1:0-4093 GCA_943369235.1 Sphingomonas paucimobilis | reverse complement strand
ATTAAGGAAGTGATCGAAATGGAATTTGCACCAGCGGCGAAAACCGAGCGACGGATTATCTTCGGTGAGGTCCGCGGACGCCAGGTGCCAACGTCGGGCCATGTCATTGCGTTTCCACGCAAGATTGTGGGCGATATCGATTATCGTATCGCCGCGTAACTCACACGTCACTGTAACACGATGAAGCGCCTTCGGGCGCTTTTTTGTTAGCCACGAGAACGCAGCACATAAAAGAAAAGGGCGGCAGCTTTTGCTCCGCCCTTCCCCAAATCAACAAGTCGTGATGTTTAGTTCACGGCATCCTTGAGCGCCTTGCCGGCCTTGAACTTGGGCTGGGTCGACGCCTTGATCGTCATCGGTTCGCCAGTACGCGGGTTGCGGCCGGTCGAAGCCTTGCGCTTTGCAACGCCGAAAGTACCGAAGCCGACGAGGCGAACTTCGCCGCCCGACTTCAATGCGCCGGTGATGGCGTCGAACGTGGCTTCGACTGCCTTGGTGGCATCTGCCTTGGTCAGACCGCTTGCATCCGCAACTGCGCCAACGAGATCTTGCTTGTTCATATTGGGAACCCCCCTCTCAAAAGAAAATTACTGAGACACATTTATGGATTAAATGAGTCGCGGCTTTTGCCGGTGGCGGGATAATGAGGAGAAACCCCGCGCTGTCAAAGGAAATATCGGCCTAAAACCGTCATTTTCTGCGAAAAATGCGACGTGTTGCGGCCATTCGGAGCGAACGGCCGCAACTTTGTCCCTTAATGGGTGACCGAAGTCCCGCTTTCGCCTCCAAGTGTGGGCGGCAACGCCGCCGCCAATTCGTCGGCTTCGGTCCATTCAACTGGCGTCAGCGGCGAAACCAGCGCCCTTGCCAGCACTTGATCGACATGGGAAACAGGGATGATCTCCAAACCCTCCCGGATGTTCGCCGGAATCTCGGCCAGATCTTTTTCATTCTCTTGAGGAATTAGCACGGTTTTGATCCCGCCGCGCAATGCCGCCAGCAGCTTTTCCTTAAGCCCGCCGATCGGCAGCACCCGGCCGCGCAAAGTCACCTCACCCGTCATCGCAACATCACGATGCACCGCGATGCCGGTCAGCGTTGAGACAATCGTGGTCACCATGCCAACACCAGCCGAGGGCCCATCCTTGGGGACCGCGCCTTCAGGCAAATGGATGTGAACGTCCTTGCGTGTGAACAGGCTTGGCTTAATGCCATAGCTCGGCGCCCGCGCCTTGACGTACGACAATGCGGCCTGGATGGATTCGCCCATCACATCGCCGAGTTTACCCGTGGTACGGATTTGCCCCTTGCCCGGCACCGTTACAGCTTCGATGGTCAGCAATTCACCACCCACCTCGGTCCAGGCGAGGCCAGTAACCGCACCAATCTGGTTTTCCTCTTCGCCAATACCATGACGGTATTTGCGGACACCAGAGAACTCTGCAAGATTGTCGGGCGTAATCGCAATAGCCGTTGCCTTGCCCTCAAGAATCCGGCGAAGCGCCTTGCGTGCCAACTTTGCAATTTCGCGTTCCAAAGTGCGCACACCTGCCTCGCGCGTATAATAGCGAATGAGGTCGCGAAGCGCGTCGTCAGTGACCGAGAATTCGTCTGCCTTCAAACCATGCGCTTCAACCTGCTTTTCAAGCAAATGCCGCTTGGCGATTTCCAGCTTCTCATCCTCGGTATAACCCTCAAGCCGGATGATCTCCATCCTGTCGAGCAACGCCTGAGGCAGATTCATGCTGTTCGCGGTGGTCACGAACATTACATCCGACAGATCGAGATCGATTTCGAGATAATGGTCGTTGAACTTGTTGTTCTGCTCGGGATCGAGCACCTCGAGCAAAGCCGAAGCTGGGTCACCACGGAAATCCTGACCGAGCTTGTCGATCTCGTCGAGCAGGAACAGCGGGTTCATCGTTCCCGCCTTTTTCAAGTTCGCAGCAACCTTGCCCGGCATCGAGCCGATATAAGTCCGCCGATGACCCCTGATTTCAGCCTCGTCACGAACGCCGCCCAGCGACTGGCGAATAAACTCGCGTCCCGTCGCTTTGGCAATTGACTTGCCAAGCGAGGTCTTGCCGACTCCTGGAGGGCCAACGAGGCACAATATTGGGCCCTTCAGCTTGTTGGTTCGAGCTTGCACCGCGAGATATTCGACGATGCGGTCCTTGACCTTTTCAAGCGCGAAGTGATCTTCATCGAGCACGCTTTGCGCTTTTGCAATATCGCGCTTGAGTTTCGATTTCTTGCCCCAGGGAATACCCAGCAACGTGTCGAGATAGTTGCGAACAACCGTTGCTTCGGCCGACATTGGCGCCATGCCGCGAAGCTTTTTGAGCTCGGCATTTGCTTTCGTCTTCGCTTCCTTCGAAAGCTTCATCGTGTCGATCTTGGTCTGAAGTTCGGCGACCTCGTCACCGCCCTCGCCATCATCGTTCCCCAGCTCGCGCTGGATCGCCTTCATTTGCTCGTTGAGATAATATTCGCGCTGCGTCTTCTCCATCTGCCGCTTCACGCGGCCACGGATTTTCTTTTCGACCTGCAACACGCCAAGTTCGCCTTCCATAAAGGCAAAGGCCATCTCAAGACGGCGAAGCGGGTTGGATTCGACCAGCAACGACTGCTTGTCCGATACCTTCAACTGGATATTCGCCGCGACCGCGTCGGCAAGCGCAGACGGCGTTTCAATCTCGCTCAACTGCACCGCCGTTTCGGCTGGCATTTTCTTGTTCAGCTTCGAATAATTTTCGAACTGATCGGCGACTGAACGCATCAACGCAGTGGCTTCCGGACCTTCGGGGTTTTGCTCCTCGATCATCCGCACGCCCGCTTCGACAAAGTCACTGCCGCGCTCGACCAGCTCGCGCAGTTCGGCGCGCTGCTTGCCCTCGACCAGCACACGAACGGTGCCATCGGGCAATTTTAACAGCTGCATTATCGTGGCGGTCACGCCTATGTCGTACAGATCGTCCTTGCCAGGATCATCCTCGGCAGGATCGAGCTGGGCGACCAGAAAAATTTCCTTGTTCGCGGCCATCGCCTTTTCAAGCGCAACAACCGATTTGTCGCGACCGACGAACAAAGGCACTATCATGCCCGGGAAAACAACGATGTCGCGTAACGGCAATAAGGGAAGGTTCAGTTCCATAGATACTCCAAATGGCGGTCCCTGAAGCGGCAACCGGCCTGTCGCCCATCAATATGTGTGCTTTTGGAGAGCTTTCAATGAATTTGCGTTGAACCTGCGCGATTTGTTGGGGAAAAACGCGATTTTCCCTCTCTCCTTTAGGGGAGAGGAGCGAGACTTATGAGCTTGCTCGTTAGTCGCAGCGGAGAGGGGCTCGACGGTGAGGATGATGCACCACCGCCCCTCTCCACTTC
Organism: Sphingomonas paucimobilis; assembly: GCA_943369235.1. Taxonomy (GTDB): domain Bacteria; phylum Pseudomonadota; class Alphaproteobacteria; order Sphingomonadales; family Sphingomonadaceae; genus Sphingorhabdus_B; species Sphingorhabdus_B paucimobilis_A. The sequence continues at coordinate 706 of CALRMO020000207.1, read as the reverse complement.
ATCTAACCGCCTTCGGCGCTAAGACTACGTACCTCTCCCCTAAAGGGGAGAGGGGTTTTTAGTTAGAAGGGCAGCTTGAACCCCGCTGGCAACGGCAATCCGCTCGACATCTTGCTCATCTCGGCATTGCTTGCGGCATCGGCTTTTTCACGTGCATCGTTGAAGGCGGCGGTAATCAAATCCTCGAGCATAGTCTTGTCGGACGGCACGATCAGACTGTCGTCGATGGCAACGCCCAAAATCCGCCCCTTGGCGGTCGCTCTGACCTTCAAGAGACCGCCACCCGAAACGCCTTCGACTTGTATCGTGTCCAGCGTCGCTTGCGCGGCTTCCATCTGCTGCTGGATGTTTTGAGCTGCCTCTTGCGCGGCCTTGATCATCTCTTCCATGCTCTTCATGCACGTTTACTCCATGGGGTTTCATTTTCGTCGCTGTCGAGCAGTTCGGCGTCCGGAAAAGCCGCGAACGCCGCTTTCACCAACGGGGATTCCAGTATGGCGCGCTTGTCCGCTTCGGCGGCGACCTGTTCGATTTCCAACAGGCTTGGCTTAGCCGCGCCCTCGCGCTCTTCTACATCCCAGCGCGTTCCGGTGACCTTGGCCAGTGCATCGCGCAACTCAGTGACAAAGCCGGGCGCCACCGGACCTGCCAATTGATAGGCGAGCACAGGCGGCGCATATTCGACCAGACGCATGACATCGCGCAA
>CALRMO020000206.1:0-4133 GCA_943369235.1 Sphingomonas paucimobilis | reverse complement strand
CGGCGATCAAGGACGGCTATATCAAAAGCATCGAGGATAAGGTTTCGGCCTATATCCCCGACCTTAAGGGTTCGGCCTATGATGATGTCACCATCCGGCAGTTGCTCACCATGACCTCGGGCGTAAAATGGAACGAGGATTATGCCGATCCCAAGTCGGATGTTGCGCTCTTTAACCAGCACAAGGCGGAACCGGGCGTCGATGTAACCGTCAGCTACATGCGCAAATTACCGCGCGAGGCGCCAGCGGGGACGAAATGGGTGTATAAAACGGGCGAAACCAATTTGATTGGGGTGCTGGTCAGCTCTGCTACCAAGAAGAAGCTATCGGACTATCTGTCGGAAAAAGTCTGGGCACCGTTCGGGATGGAACAGGACGCAAGCTGGCTTTTGGGTTCGACGGGTCATGAAATCAGTGGCTGTTGTATCCAGGCCTCGACGCGCGATTATGCGCGGCTTGGTGTGTTCATGCTCGGCGGGGCAACCATCAATGGCGCGTCAATCCTGCCAGATAACTGGATCGCGTCGGCAACAACCAGACAGGCCGACATCGGCGTTGCTGGCAAGGGGTATGGCTTTCAGTGGTGGACCTATGACGACGGCAGCTATGCGGCGCAGGGCATATTCGGGCAGGGCATTTTCATCGACCCCAAACGCAAACTCGTGATTGCGTCGAACAGCAACTGGCCCAAGGCGACCGATCCCGATACGGTGGGCGCGCAGCGTGAGGCGTTCTACAAGGCCGTGCAGGCCGCGGTGGATGACGAAGCAAAAACGGCGGCTTGAACTCCATGCTGCACCGCACAATAATTGCGGTCAAAAGCAATTAAATTACGCCGCAAACGATGGAAAAAAGGGGCTTTTCTAACTCCGCGATTTGGTCCAGCATGTCCGCTTCGGGAAACAGGGTCAGCCGGGAGAAAATCGATGGACTTCAAGACATATTTGAACGCAGGCAGCAACCGTCGCGCGATGCTGAAGGCAATGGGCGTGGCCGCCGTCGGATTTTCGCTGACCGGCGCGCTTGCTGGCTGCGGCGAGAAAGAAGCCGAGAAACTCGCCAATGGCGAAGAGGCGAAGCTGAATTTTTATAACTGGGACACCTATATCGGCGAGACCACGCTCGAGGATTACAAGGACAGCGCGGGCGTTGACGTAAACATGACGCTGTTCGCCAGCAATGACGAGCTTTTCGCGAAGTTGCGTGCCGGTAACCAAGGCTATGACGTGATCGTGCCGTCGAACGATTTCGTCGAACGCATGGCGGCAGCCGACATGCTGGAGCCGCTCGACCAATCGCAAATTCCGAATTTCGAAAAGAATATCGCGCCCGAATTCAAGGACGTGCCGTATGATCCGAAACGCAAATATTCGATGCCCTACACCTGGCTCGCGCTCGGTATCGGCTATCGCAAATCGAAGGTGCAGGGCGTTCCCGACAGCTGGAAGGTGCTGTTCGACAGCGACCAGTATAAGGGCCGCATAGCGGTGCTGTCCGAGGCGGGCGACATGTTCCGGCTGTATGGGAAATATCTCGGCAAGTCGGTCAACGGGCTGACCGATTCCGACCTAAAGACCATCGAAGCGATGATGATCAAGCAAAAGCCGTTCATCAAGGCATTCCACGAAGATAATGGCCAGGACATGCTGCTCAAGGGCGAGGTCGATGTCGTGCTGGAATATAATGGCGATATTGCCCAGGCGATGGTTGAAGACAAGGATATCGGCTTTGTCATCCCCAGGGAGGGCAGCCAGCTAAATTCGGACAATCTGTGCATTCCCAAGGGCGCGCCGCATCCGAAGAACGCGCATGCCTTCATCAATTATCTGCTCGACGCCGAAGCAGGCAAGAAGATTACCGAGACCATCCTCTATCCAACGCCGAACGCAGCAGCAAAGGCGCTGATGCCCGATGAATACAAGAATAACACGGTGATCTTTCCGCCGGCCGATGTTCTGGCAAAATGCGAATATGCGAAATTCAATCCCCAGCTTCAGCCGAAATATGAGGAGGCCTTCACCCGCGTCAGGGCGGCTTGACCGTTGCCGGGTTTAATAACACCCCTTTTTTGTCATTCCCGCGGAAGCGGGAATCCATGGCCTGACCGTCAGGTTTGCGGTGAGGCCCGACCACGGACCCCCGCTTTCGTGGGGGTGACAATATTTGGTGAATTGTGGTCGGACTGTGAGGCCAACTGATGTCGAGTGCACTCCAGGACTGGAAAGCCCAGAAAAAGCCGTTCGCGGCGATTGCGACCGCCCCTGTATTCTGGCTCGCATTGTTCTTTGTCGTGCCGATGGGGATCGTCTGGCTCTACAGTTTCGGCCAGAATGCGGGGCCAGCCAGCATCGAGATTTCGGGTACGCTGGACAACTACAAACGCGCGACCGAGTGGCTGTATCTCTCGATTTTCCTGAAGTCGCTTGCCGTCGCCGCGCTGACCACGCTGATTTGCCTGATTGTCGGATTTCCGGTGGCGATGGCGATTACCTTTGCCGCCCCCAAATGGCGGCCGTGGTTGCTGCTTGGCATCATGCTGCCGTTCTGGACCAACCTTTTGATCCGCACGTACGCGCTGATGACGGTGATGGGGACCAACGGCTATGCGAACAAGGGATTGGGCGCGCTATGGGACGGCGCGAGCTGGCTGCGGACGCTGGTCGGCATGCAGCCGCTGGAGACATGGACGCCGATCCAGTTGCTTTACAACAACTTCGCGGTCGTTCTTGGGCTGGTCTATGTGCATTTGCCGTTCATGGTGCTGCCGCTTTATTCGGCGCTCGACCGGCTGGATAAATCGCTGATCGAGGCGAGCCTCGATCTGGGTGCAGGGCATTTTCGCACATTTATGAAAATAGTGCTGCCCTTGGCCGGACCGGGGGTCATCGCAGGTGTAATGATCACGTTGATCCCTGCGCTCGGTGCCTATCTGACCCCCGACCTGATGGGCGGCACCGACAGCCAGATGATCGCCAACGTCATCGAGCGCCAGTTCAAGCGCGCCAATGACTGGCCCTTCGGCGCGGCGCTGTCGTTCCTGCTCATCTACGCAATGTTCATCCTGATCGCGCTACAATCTGTTCGCGGTAACAAGCTAAGGGAGGCGCATTGATGTTCAGCCGCACGCCCATCGCGCCGCTCGAATATACCCGCAAGCTCTGGATGCGAAGCTGGGTCGCGCTGACGATGGTCTTCCTTTACGCGCCGCTGGTCGTGCTGATGATTTTCAGCTTCAACGACAGCAAGCGCAACGTCGTGTGGAAGGGCTTCACCACCAAATATTACGAAAAGGCGTTGAACAACAGCTCGCTGGTCGAGGCCTTGGTCAATTCGCTGACGATCGCGTTCCTGGCGACGATTTTCAGCCTGATTTTAGGCGCGCTGGCCGGTGTCATGCTGTGGCGTTTCCGCTTTCCATTCAAAGGCGCTGTCGAAGGCACGATGACATTGCCGATTATCGTGCCCGAAATCTGCATGGGCGTCGCGATGCTGATTTTCTTCGCCAAGGTCGAATGGCCGAGCGGGATGGTCTGGCCATTGAACCTGTCGGCGATTACCATCGCGCATATCACCTTCTGCTTCCCGTTCGTGGCGCTTGTCGTGCGTTCGCGCATGGCCAGTTTCAATAAGGAAGAGGAGGAGGCTGCGCGCGACCTGGGCGCGACCGAATGGCAGGTGTTCCGCGACGTGCTGATGCCGCACATGAAGCCAAGCCTGATAGCCGGCGCGCTTTTGGCCTTCACGCTCAGCCTCGATGATTTTGTGATTACCTTCTTCACCAGCGGGCCGGATACGATCACCTTCCCGGTGAAGGTCTATTCGATGGTGCGCTTTTCGGTCACGCCCGAAGTGAATGCTGCATCGACCCTGCTGATCGTATTGACCGTTGTCCTGACCGCCGTGGCGCTGAAACTGCAGGGCGTGAAGGGCATCACCCAAACCCATTAGAAATGATTTACCGATGACCGAACCCAAAACCCCAATCATCCGGATCAAGAACGTCTCCAAACGCTTCGGCAAGGTGACGGCGGTCGATAATGTCAGCCTCGACATATTGGCGGGCGAGTTCTTCGTGCTGCTCGGCCCGTCGGGCTGCGGCAAGACCACATTGTTGCGGATGATCGCCGGTTTCG
>CALRMO020000205.1:0-4215 GCA_943369235.1 Sphingomonas paucimobilis | reverse complement strand
TAGCGCCAGTGGGCGAATAAGGAAGCAGATAATGTCGCAGGTTCAAGAACTTCAGAAACTAATTCGTCTTTATCGTGATGAATCTGGCAACGCCGAATTTGATTTGCGTGACGTCGCTCTTTTTGCGCTTCGTAAAGGCTGGCCTATGCCAAAGCCTCGTGACCCGATTGACATGCTTGCGGCCCAGATCAGGGATGCAGCGCGTCAAGAAGTGCGGAAGGATAAGGGCACAGGCAGAGCCTATCGCGGGTATCATGCGGTTCCGGCGCGTGATTCTAATGGTCAGGGCACATTCTATTGGATTGACATTGATGACCCCGCCACGACCTTTGCAAGTATGCGCAAATCTATGGTCCGCCGCCGCGAGCAGATGGTCGATGACGGTGTCATGCTGTCTCTTGACCAAGATCATTGGAATAGCTCCCGCACTGACGATGAGCAGATTAACTTACCGCTAGATTTCACGCAGGACGTCGAGTGGCGAAAAAATGGAATGGATGATCGGGATGAAGCCGCTTGAGTTTTCGTTCCAGCGGAAAGAATGAGGATGGATTGAACATATGACTAAAAGCAAAACCACCGGCGTTAAAGCGGCGAAAGCAGCTTCCAGCGTCTTACGAGATGGTCGCACATCAGCGAAGTCGAAAACTGCGGCTGGTTCTGCGCTTGCTCAAGTAAAACCGAAGACGACCGGAAAAAAGAAGTAATTAGTCAAATTTCTAGGGTGCGTTTCCCCCTCAGCTATGCGCCGGTGCGCACTTGAAGTGATTTCAATGCGTGCTGCCCGTTGGGCGACCCGCTCTATCCGCTGGCGCGGACCAAGCCCGTAGTCTCGGCCCATTCGGGTAACGATCCGGAGCATTTAAATTTATGAGCGGGATTCTCTGAAGTTGCGCTCCTGAGGGCGCGGCGTCTTTGGGCTGACCCGCTGGCGCTCTTGCCACTCTCCTTGCCGGACGCCCGCTGGCCCACAGGCCCGGGCGCAGGACGTCCGGCTGGCGTCGTTTGTGCAAGGGTGCCGTTGTTTTGCCGCGTGGCGGCTCAGGGAGGCTGACCGCCTCCGTTCATTTGATTGTGTGGGAACGCCAAGGGCTTTGCCCTCTCGTTCCCAAAGCAGAATAGCCACCCCCGTGTGGCGGTCGCTGTGCGTCCGCTGGCCCGCGCCAAGGGTAGCGATTCAGCTTTCCCTCCCCCTCCGATCCTCGCCGGAAGGCAGGCCGCATGTCGCAGACAGTGCGGCTTTCAGCCTGAAAAGGAGGTAAGAAATGTGTGATTTGCAGTTGATGTATCGTGAGCGCGGTGCCGAGACCCGCGACGACTATTTGCGTGGGCTAGCCAATGAGAATGGCTTGCCGATTGCCTGTGTTCGCAAGATTGCCGACCGGCTTGGTGAGCGTGAGGATTTCGGGGCGTTGGTCCTGATTTGCGAAACCCGTAAAGGACAAGTGCTGTGAGCGCCGCGTTAGCAAATGCGCGCGAACGCACGGCGCGGATTGCGCGTTTGAACGACCTTGCCCGGAGAGCGATGGGCGTTGCTTGCACTGTCGTTGCTACCGTGGGGTTCCGGTCCCTGCCCGATGCCGACCAGTCTTGTGTCCGCGAACTTATCGAGACCTTCGACGCCTTTACCGAGGATAACGACCCGCACGGCGAACGCGATTTCGGGTGCATTTACCAGCTTGGCTGTGGTCGCTGGACGACCGAGCGCTCACAACTACGCGAGGACGAGCGCGAAAAGGTGTTCTGGAAGCTGGATTACTACGACCGCGATATGCAGTATGCCAGCGACGATGCGGCAAACCCAGCGATCACGCGGCGCGTCCTGACCATCATGCTGTCCGACGAATATTGAGCGGGTGCGGACAATGAGCAAGCGCAAGACGTTACCGCAGATCACGCCGCCAGACCCCGACCAGATCATGATGCCGGGTGTCGCGCCCGTCAGCATGGGCGAACGTCTTGGCTGGCTTGCTAATCAGCCGATGCAGCCCAAGCGGGCGCAACGCGCGCTCGATATCGGGTTCTGGGACCCGATGCGCAATCAGCTAGAGTTGCTGTGATGTCGCTAGAGGCTTTGGAAGCTTCTGTTACAGAGTTGGCCGCAGGCTTGTTCGGACCACTTATTACTTAGGCGACAGGTTCTGTGTTTTGGACGTCGTAGAGTTGGTTCGATAAGCGAGAGTCAAGGCGATGATCGAGCAGCGCTTGAAAAATGTCGCGGCACGTTTCCGGCGTTGGCACGATCCGTCCAGCACCGTCGAACGCAATCTGAAGGTTCATGGCGGCGCAATGGTTGCGCAGATTCTGCATAAATCCGGCGTCTTTATAGTGGGCTTTTTCGCGTATCGCGATTGCCCGCCTCAATTGGATCTTATTTTCTCCAACGAACTCAGTGATCGGTCCCACATCCGAGAAAATGGCGCTGAAATCAGCCTCGACGGTTAGTTCCTGAAACGCCTCCATATGGCCTGCCCGATAAGCCAGCACGGACTCAAAGCGTCCTTTGTTGGAAACGTAAATTTCGGCATTGAAAACAAAGAAATCAAAAAATGGCTCAAGACTGAATGAAGGACGCTCGTCAATGTCCAACTGATCATCATCGAACACAACACGGATTATGTTTGAAGAGCGGCGCGTGCTCCACGTTGGATTAGTTTTGCGAATTGCTAACAGCACGCCCTCATTTGTTGCAAAGCGCAGCATGTAAAAGGCCGCATTGGCGATTTGCCTAAGCTGATGTATTTTTCGTCCGGGAGTTGGATTAAGCGCTTGCGCATCGACCATCGCAATGTGCGTCTCGTCCGCGCCCAGAGTCAGGGCGCTCGATTCATTGTTTTGTGCCAAAATATCATAATCAATGGTTTCGGTTATCGCGGCTAGTGCACCAGTCACGGAATCACATAATGCCGTTTTCAATTCTGGCGTTATTTCAACCCATTTGCCGTTGAATACCGGCACTCCGTCCCGCGTTGACCTTTTAAAGACCCAGACGGTAAGGTCAGCTGCTGCGAGGTCAAATCCTTGCAATCCTGCTAAATCTGGCACTTTTTATTCCCCTGTCTGTTGCCCGCGGACGATCATTATGTCTTGAATATTGCCATGAGCATAAGTCTTGTTAGGTTCAATTTCGATACGAGATAGCACTCTTCCCGCAAATTGGTCATTACTTTGCAAGAAGTTATACTTAATCTCGAAAAGCTTCCAACCAAATACCGCTAAGATAGGATTCATAACAATTTGACCTGAGCGATATGTTATCCAGAATATAAGGACGAAAAATACACCAAACCCGATCATTTTCAATGGCGAAGCAAAGTCGATTCCCATGAACGACACTACATAGGGAATGATGTAATTGATAAGGTCAGCGGGAGTATGTTTAGCCTCGACAACGGAAATCCGATGATTCTCCGGCACTACGCGAAGTGTCCATAGCGTCACCAACAAACAGACAATACTGACTACTACCGCGCCTATTGACCAAATCGGATTTAATAGAGGTAGCCCACATGCCGAACCAAACCAGTCGAAAGGGCTGCAAAATCCTGCTTGCGCCACGCGTAAGTCAATGTCTTGAGCCAGCAAAACTAGACATAAAGGCGAATACGAGCCAATATATAGCGCGAACGCGGATAGCTTTTTAAGCTGCATGTCGCTTGGTCAGACGCCGATAGCGATAGGTAGGCAAGATGTCTTTCCACCACTGCGGCGAGCAATTGACACCTTGACGTGCACATCTCGGTTTAGCCGATCAAGAATCCGCATCAGCCGGTCGATGGTAAAGCGTTCGAGTTTGACCTGGCGGATGCGGGAGAAGTCCGCTGCCGCAATGCCAGTGCGCGCCTCGGCGTCGCGCACCGTCAGCCGCTCGATATCGAGCGTCTTGACGATTTCGGCAGCGAGAACGGCGCGGAACTGCCGCAGGCTGGCGTCGGGCGCGCCGAAATCGGCAAAGACATTGCCGGAACCGCGCATCAGTTCGAGATCGTCTTTTTGGTCAGCCATTGAGCATCTCCTTCAACCGTTTGATGCGCTCACGCACGAGGTCGATTTCGTGACGCGGCGTTGAAATTCCTTTGATCGATTTCTTCTGAAAGGCATGAACCACCCAGATATCGTCTTCCAACTGGAGCGCATAAACGACGCGATACGCATCGCCGCGTTCCTTGATAGCCAGTTCCCAGACGCCAGCGCCCAAGCCTGCCAGCGGTTTGG
>CALRMO020000204.1:0-4251 GCA_943369235.1 Sphingomonas paucimobilis | reverse complement strand
GGCGGCACATGCCCCTCGAGACTGAAGCTGTAAAACAGCGCTTCCTGCGCTCCTGTCCGCTCACCCATCATCGCACCGATCCTCTACAGTCCGCCAAACGAATGAATCAGACCGACGCCATCCGTGCAAGCGACTTTTTCAACAGAATTCACAACAAAGCAGACTTACTTTTCATCGGTATCCACGTCTCGTTTAAGCGCATGATATTCGCATTCAGGGGGAAAGCTTCCGCGGACCCGGAGCCGCCCGAGGCGTCGCCAGCTATCCTTTTCAGCGGCTATACTCCCGGCAACGCCCGTCATGATAAGCGGAGCTGATGACGCGCCCTCCCGCCTGTCCTGGGGTCTTACTGCCCTGACGTCATCGAGCGTGACCGACGTCTCACTTACAAGAAAAGCTCCGCTGCAGCATCGAGAATCGCCGATGTGTCGAGCCGGTACTTGCTGTAGAGGTCAGGCAAATCACCCGTCTGGCCAAAACGGTCGACACCTAACGGCGAAACCCGGTTGCCGCGTACACCGCCAATCCATGACAAAGCGCCCGGACTGCCATCGATAACGGTAACCAGGCCTGCCGTTGGCGACAGCGGCGCGAGCAAGCGAGAAATATGGGCCGGCTCCTTACTGCCCTCACCCCAGCGCGCGGCGCGCATCTGCGACCAGCCACGGTGCAACAGGTCGGGCGAGGTTACGACCATCAAGCCCAAACCTGGTACGTCGTCTTGCAACGCTTCCCATGCCGCAATCGCCTCCGGCATAATTGCGCCGCACGCAACGATCGCCGCTTCGGCTCCGGGTGTGGGTGGTTTAAGCCAATAGCCACCCTTAATGGCGCTATCCTCCCACTGGCTATCGGGGCGGTCGATCTGCGCGATGGTGCGCGTTGAAAGCCGCAAATAGACCGAGCTGCCGTCGGGACGCTGTAGATATTCGAACGCCCAGCGCATGAGTTTTCAAGTCGTTAGAAACTCAGGAAACTTTCTGATTTCTGGGTCACACACGTATGTAGTTCCTAAAACTAATGCTTAAAACTGTCAGGAGGGAAATTGACCTGATTTAAGTTGTTGTTAAAATAACCGTAATATTCAAACTGTAAAGTTACCTATAAGCCTTTTGCTGATTCTTAACGTTCTGGTCGCAAGGTTTGAGATATGAAAAAATCCGATGTCGCTCTTCTTGCCGCCGAGGCCCTAGACGGCTTGGGACAGGGTGTATGGGCCGTACTTCCGAAGGGCCGCTGGACGGTCTTGTGGAGCGACGGAATGTTCGACATTTACGGACTCCCCCGCGGGTCTGAAGCGCCCAACAATGAGACGGTTTACCGATTGGTTCACCCCGAGGACGCAAACTACGGCGCCAGGCAGTGGGCGCATCTCTTAAAGACCGGCGGACCGCATAGCTGGCGAGAACGCGTCCTGAGGCCCAATGGCGAAATCCGCCACATCATTGTCAAGGCGGTCCGGTTGCCCCCCGATAGCAACGGAGAAAGCTGGCTGCTGGGCTCGATGAACGATATTACCGACCTCGTTGACACCAACCGGCTCGTCGAATCGGAACGAGCATTTCGCTTCGTAGCTGAGAATATTCGAGATGTGGTGCTGCGAACTTCCGCCCACGGACAGATCGAGTTTGTTTCACGCTCGGTTAAGCACTTGCTGGGGCGAGAACCCGAAAGTCTCATTGGGACCAATTGCAGCGATTTGATCCATCCCGATGATGCCGAGCGCATCGGCGAGGAACTACGAACACAAATTGCCGAGCGACGTCAGGCGCGTGATGGGACGACCGAGTATCGGGTACTCAAGGCAGACGGGCAACCGGTTTGGATTGAAAGTTCGCCACGCCTCGTGTTCGACGCGAACGACAACTTCATTGGCTGGGTCGATGTTGCCCGTGACATCACCCAGCGGCGTGCCACAGATGCCCGCATCGCACATATGGCACGCCACGACTCACTGACGGACTTGCCGAACCGAGTCGAATTTGACGAGCAGTTAGCGCAGGCGCTGTCCAGAGCTGGCGGCAGGCGCCGACTGGCCGTGCTTTGCCTCGATCTTGATCGATTTAAGGCGGTAAACGACTCGCTTGGCCACGCCGCAGGGGATGGGCTCCTAATTGAGGTGACAAAGCGGCTAATGGCCAACGTACCCGCCAACCGAAGTTTTGTCGCGCGGATTGGGGGTGACGAGTTCGTTCTGTTCGTTTCGGGTGCCGGTCCAGAGGAGGCAAGTGCGCTTGCAGCCCATCTAATCGATTGCGTCGGTGCAACCTATGAAGTGGATGGACAGGTAGTAAATATCGGGCTTAGCGTTGGCATCGCGCTTGCCCCGCGCGACGGAAAACAGCCTCAAGGCCTACTCCGCACCGCCGACATGGCGCTCTACCGAGCAAAAGCTGAAGGGCGGGGCACTTTCCGGTTTTTCGATGCCGAAATGGGGGTACGCGTTCAGGAGCGACGGAAGCTGGAAATGAATCTTCGCAGCGCTCTCGTTGAAGGCCAGTTCAAACTCGACTTCCAGCCGCTTGTTGACCTGGCATCGGGCCGCATCGTTGCAGCCGAGGCGCTGGTCCGATGGCGGATGGACGACGGGCAACTTATGCCTCCTGACGGATTCATTCCTCTGGCCGAGGAGATCGGGCTGATCGTTCCACTTGGACAATGGATTCTTCAGCATGCCTGCAGCGTCGCTGCAACCTGGCCGGAGCATGTCCGGTTGGCGGTCAACATGTCACCAGTCCAGTTCCGCCAGCCGGGGCTGGTGAGTGTGATCACCTCGGCTTTATTGAACGCAGGGCTAAGCCCGAACAGGCTGGAACTGGAGATCACCGAGGGGGTCCTCATGCAGAATGATCCGGTAACGCTCAACATGCTGCATCAGCTCAAGGCACTGGGCGTTCGGATCGCGCTCGACGATTTTGGTACCGGCTATTCCAGTTTGAGCTATCTGCGCTCGTTTCCTTTTGACAACATCAAAATCGATCGATCATTTGTGGCTGATATGGAAAGTCGTGCCGACGCAGCAGCAATCGTCCGGGCTATCGCCAGCCTGGGGACGAGCCTGGGCATGACGACCACTGCTGAGGGCATAGAAACGCAGGCCCAGCTTGACGGGCTGCGCGCTGAGGGCTGCACTCAGGTGCAAGGCTTTCTGCTCAGTCAACCAGTTGATGCGCTAGAATTTCAGGCATTGTTAGGCAAGGAACAGGAGAACAGCCTCGCCGCCTGACTGGTATTTTACCTTATGTAAATTTGACCGTGCTTACTCGGGGGCGGACTGTTCAATGCTGCTGCAAGGTTAAATCAGGCCAGCACCGGATTAGCGCGAGGCTCGCTCGCCCTGCACTGGCCGCCGCTGGACAAGATGGTCGTTGCACGAGGGCCTCAAAAAACAGAGACGGGGTTTTCGGTAATGTCTGCCCCTCCAGGGAAGCTTCAATCGCTGCTGCCTCTCGTGCAAAAGCCATAGACCGAATGGCATGCATGGCATCCTCCATCTAATGTATAGCTACCCGGCGCTGGGGCTTGGCCTCCACACGTGAGCATCAATCAGTTGCGGAGATCAGCACAGAACGTGTCAGTCAATAGAGCTTTGCTCCCCGCTGCCGTAGAGAGTTGCCTGATCAGCCGTGGCCAGCGCCGCGCCATGCTGAAGGCGCAAAGGCAGGTCAGGGTTGGCGACGAAGAGATTACCGAATGACACAAGCTGCACCCGGACCGGCTTGGATCTCCGCTCGTGGGGTTTCGTCTGTATAGCCGCCATTGGCAATAATTGGCGTGTTTGTGAGTCCGCCAAATGTCCCAAGCACGTCTCGTGGCCAGCTTGGCAAGGCGTCGAGCGGGAACTAGAGGTTCATCAGATGCACATAAGCGACGTCGAGCGAATTTAGCGCATTTATAAGATGCGAGAATAATCGGTTCGCTCGCTGTCAACCATGCTGTTGTACGGAATAACGGGCGACAGCTTGATCCCGACACAGCGATCGATTCTCATCCGGCGACTGGCTCGTGACAAATAACATCCAACACGGACTTTGAGTGAAGTCAGCGTTCTGTCGTCCGCCTACTTGCCAGCATAGCGACGATCAACAAATAGCCACTTGTCGGCGGAATGCGCAACAATTAGCGCCGGGCACGCATCACTCCGGTGATTTTCTCAAGTTCCTGAACAAGCCAATTGGGCCTTTCTTGTGCGAGGAAGTGACCGCTCTTGGGCGCGACTAGCGCGACCACGGGCTTGGTAGCGACGGCTTG
>CALRMO020000203.1:0-4253 GCA_943369235.1 Sphingomonas paucimobilis | reverse complement strand
TTCGCCAATAGTGCCGAGGATCGCCGCGGCGGTGATAAAAAACGGAAACAGCGCAATCAATGAGAGATATGCGAGGTTTCCGGCGTGAATGAAGCCGTCGGTATACGTGCCGACCGCCACGCGCTTGATAATCTCGAATGGCCGGGTTCCCGGTGCCACATGGGCATAGGACCGGCGGAACACGCCCTCTTGTGTCTGCCGCGCGTGGGTCTTTTCTACCTTTTCGGCCCGCGCTTCGGGGGAATGCGGCGACCGGCCACGTGCGAGATATTGGTCGTCTATCTGGTGAGCGATATCGAGCCGGATTTCCTCGGCTATTTCAGCCGGATCGTCCGACGGCGGTCGTTGCGCATTGTTTTCCATGCGCCCTAAACGTTCAAGGTCTCGCGAGGGTTGCGTTCGTCGTTCCAATTGGCAACAAACTCCGCAAGGCGCGCATCATCGAAGGAAACATGGATCATCAACGTTACCAGTTGATCGCCGCGCTCGCCTGTTTTGTTCGAAAATCCGCGCCCCTTAATGCGCAGCGTTGCCCCCGAATTGGTTTTGGGCGGGACCGTCAGCATGACGGGACCGTCCACCGTTGGCACCCTCACTTTTCCGCCTTCGACCGCCTCTTTCAGCGAAATCGGCAGGTCTACCCGGATATTGTCCCCGTCACGGACGAAGCTCGGATGCTTGCCGATTTTCAAGGTCACCATCGCGTCGCCGTTACCGCCCGGCCCCGGTTGACCCTTCCCCGGAATCCGGATCTGCTGACCTGCGACCACGCCGCGCGGCAATTTGAATTCGACCGTCTTGCCATCACGCAAGGTTATCCGCTGCGGTGCGAGTGTTGCGGCGTCGGTAAACGACACCAGATGTTCGTAAGCGATATTCGCACCCTTTGGCGGGGGCGGTTGTTGCGGCCGGGGCCCCGCGCCAGGCCGTGCGCCGCCCCCGCCGCCGAACAGCCCGTCGAAGATATCGCCAAGGTCGATCCCGCCGCTGCCGAAATCGAAATTCGCACCGCCAGGACCACCGGGGCCACCGCCGCCAAACGGGTTTCCGCCCGCAAATCCGCGCGGCTGACCGTTTTCGTCGATTTCACCGCGATCATATTGCCCGCGCTTTTGCGGGTCGGACAGCATATCGTAAGCGCGCGTCACATCGCTGAAACGCTCCGAAGCTTTCGGATTGTCCTTGTTCTTGTCCGGATGCAGTTCCTTGGCAAGCTTGCGATAGGCGCTCTTGATCACCTTTTCATCTGCGCCCCTTGCGACACCCAATACGGAATATGGATCAGCCATTATTGTCCCTGTTTACGTCCCATCCGTCTTACATTGGTATTACAGCGCCTTGAGTCAACTCGGAAGCAGGCTGTCTTCAGGTTTTTTGCCAATGACCTGCCTGAGCAGCAGATAAGATAGCAGCCCGACCGGCCCCACCATCAGCGTCAGAAACAGTACTGGAAACTGGACCAGACGATGAATGCCGCACCGGTCGGCGTTGCGCGCGATCCATATCCCGACGAAAAGGTCGAACGCCAGATAGTGGATCCAGCCGATCGTTGCCCCGCCGGGGGAATCGAACAGCGCCATCACGCCTGCAAGCGTTGTGAAATCGGGGCTAGCCCGGCCCGGCAGTCCGCCGTCGGAAATCCACCCCGCCATCAGCGGGATAATCAGACCCCCGTAGCAAAGCGCCAGGAGGCCGCAGCCGAGGTAAAAAACATAGGGAAGGACGATATGCCGTTTTGGCGCTGCGGCCAGGGCGACCCAGCACAGCATTGCCCATAAATTGGCATAACCGAATAGTGCGTCCCAAGGCATAATTGTTCCCCTGCCCCCTTTCAACAACGCGCAGTCTAGCCTATCGCCGCGATATGGAAAGACCGGATCCCTTCGAGCTGTTCGACGCTTGGTTTGCCGAAGCGCGCGCAAGCGAAATCAATGACCCTAATGCCATGGCGCTGGCGACCACCGGTGCCGACAATCAACCGTCGGTCCGGATGGTCTTGCTAAAGGGGCACGGCGCCGATCTCGGGTCGCACGGTGGGTTCATTTTTTACACCAATTTCGAGAGCCGCAAAGCAATGCAGCTTTCGGACAATCTTAATGTCGCGCTGCTTTTTCACTGGAAATCGCTTCGCCGCCAGATCCGCATCGAAGGTGAGGCAAACCCGGTCGATGATGCGACCGCCGACGCCTATTTCGCAACGCGCTCGCGTAATTCGCAGCTTGGTGCCTGGGCGTCGGATCAATCGCGCCCGCTCGCCGACCGTGCGACATTCGAAGCGCGCTTTGCCGAGGTCGAGGCCAAGTTCGGCGGACAAGACGTCCCCCGCCCGCCGCATTGGTCGGGCTGGCTGGTAAGCCCGAACCGGATCGAGTTCTGGCAGGACCGCGAGTTCCGCCTGCACGAGCGCTGGCTTTATGAGCGCAACGGCGAAGGCTGGACGACAGGCATGCTCTTTCCATGAGGCTTTTCTTATGAGCTTGGGCCATGGTCACCATCACGAAACGCATGGCAGCCTGACCGCGAGGGCCGCAATCGCTAGCGTCAGCATGGCGCTGTTTCTGCTTGCACTGAAAATCTTTGCGGCGGCGGAAACAGGATCGGTTGCCTTGTTGGGATCGCTTGCCGACACCGCATTCGATGTGTTGGCATCGATGCTTACCTTGTTCAGCGTGCGCTACGCCGCGCGTCCGGCCGATGACGATCACCGCTTCGGTCATGGCAAGGCGGAAGCACTGTCGGCATTGATCCAGGTCATGCTGATCATCGTTTCGGCGAGCCTGATCGGCTGGCGGGCAGCGGTGCGGCTAGGGTCCGGACAGCCAACCGAGCACCCGGAATTTGGTATCGGCGTTTCCGTAATCGCCATCGTCGCAACGCTTGGACTGCTGGCGTACCAGCGGGCCGTAGTCAAAAAGACCGGCTCGGTGGCAATTCATGCCGACCATGTCCATTATCAGAGCGATCTTCTACTAAATATAGCGGTTATCGTTGCGATCGTTTTGGACACGATACTGGGTATTCGCGGGGCTGACCCGATCTTCGGTATCGGCATTGCAGCATGGCTGCTTTGGGGAGCATATAAGGCGGCGCAAATGGCGCTCGACCATCTGCTCGACCGCGAATGGCCAGCCGAGAAACGCGAACGCTTTTTGGCCGTGGCAAACAGGCATCCTGAAATGAATACCATCCACGATGTGCGCACCCGTTCGAGCGGGATGCACGACTTCGTCCAGTTCCATGTCTGGTTCGACCCGAACAAAACTCTGGGCGAAGTGCACGCGGTCATGGACGAGGTCGAAGAGGAGCTGGCCCGCGAATTTCCGGGTGTCGAAGTCCTCATCCACCCCGAGCCCGAAAACCACACGCACGGCCATCATCACGAGCACGAAAAGCCATGACCGACCTGCCTTATTATCATGTCGATGCCTTTGCCGACCGCCCCTTTACCGGCAATCAGGCAGCGGTGATACCGCTGGGCGCGTGGCTTGACGACGAGGTTTTGCAAGCAATCGGTGAAGAAAACGCCTTTGCCGAAACAGCTTTCATCGTTCCCGATGCAAGCGGAGCGGCGGATTATGAATTGCGCTGGTTCACGCCAACGGTGGAAGTGCGAATGTGCGGCCATGCGACATTGGCCAGTGGTCACGCCATTTTAAGCGAGCAACCCGAACGTGACCGCGTGACGTTCCGAACGCGCAAGGTTGGGGTGCTGGAAGTGTTGCGTCGGGGCGACGCTTACGCGCTGGCGTTGCCGACCATCAAGACCGAGCCAATGGAATTTGAGGCGGCCGCCGCTGCCATTGGCGGTACGCCATCGAAGATATACGGTAATAGTGACCAATATTATCTGCTGCGCTATGAAAATGCCGCAGATGTGATTGCGCTCAGGCCCGACATGAAGACGCTCGCTGGGTTGGGCAACGACCTCTTCGTCGCTACTGCTCCCGGAACCGAAACCGACGTCATCAGCCGCGTTTTCGTGCCCGGTGCCGGTATTGACGAAGACGCCGTAACGGGCAGCGCCCATGCTCTCCTCGCACCTTATTGGGCGGCAGAACTGGGCCGCAATGATTTCACGGCCTATCAGGCATCGGCGCGTGGCGGGCATTTGCATTGCCGTCTCGACGGCGACCGGGTCTGGTTGTCGGGCAAATGCTTCACCGTGGTAAAGGGCGTGTTCAGCCTGGGTTGACCAATCAGCATGCCCTCACCTCTGGAAGGAAAACGAATATGAACAAGATACTGGTCGCCCT
>CALRMO020000202.1:0-4402 GCA_943369235.1 Sphingomonas paucimobilis | reverse complement strand
TTGGTGCCGACGAACAGGACCTTGCCCCCCGACGCAACGGTCGAGGCAACAAAATCGAGCGCACGCGCAAACAACGGCACGGACTGCGACAGATCGAGAATGTGGATGCCGTTACGCGCGCCGAAGATATACGGCTTCATACGCGGGTTCCAACGGTGGGTTTGGTGGCCGAAATGGGCCCCAGCTTCAAGCAATTGCTGCATGGTAACGACAGGTGCCGCCATGGTATTTCTCCTTCCGGTTGAGCCTCTGGGAAACAAGAACGTCATGCACGCCTGAAAGGCGGCAATCCGCACCGGTATGTGCGTTTCCCATGTGGAATGAGCGCGCCGTTAGAGGCTGCTCGCGGATTCGTCAAGCGCTTTAGCCGTTTGTTAGCGAGTATATTGTAGGGCGTAGGCTATGATAAAGCCGAACGATGGAATTAAGTATTGTGTCCCTGGAATTCGGTGTCCCTGGAATTCGTGGTGTCCGTGTCCCTGGAATTCGTGGTGTCCCTGGAATTCGTGCATCTTGCAGTAAGAGGGGGCTCGGGGTCGCAATGCATGAAATCGCTGGAAATCGGACGCCCGGGCGGCTTGTGCCCGGCTTTGGTGATTCGCGTGAGCGGGCAAATCGTGCGGTTACGGCGTGTACGCAGCAGAGCTGCTGCGTTGCGGTCTCTCCTAATGAAAGCCAAATTGGCGCGTGGCCGGAGCGGCTATTTCATATGAATGACAATGATTGCGTGCAGCTCGCGCGGGAGGTGGCGTGATGGTCTACGGTCTAAATATTAAGCCTGAACATGGCTATTATGTAAAGGTTGAGGCGCTGGATGGCGATTTGAAGACGGTCACGCTTTTGGACGAAACGCCAGATGAAGGGCTTAATCCGCGCGGCCGTCAGTTCGCGGCAGGACGCGCAGTCGATCCGACTCATATGCCGACGCGAATGAAATGGTGCGATCAACAGAAACATCCCATTCCTGATTTCGACAACGGACTTGTCTTGAATGTATCGGCGCGCGCTAAGGCATTGATCGAACAGTTCGAGCCAGATGTGCATCAGTTTTTGCCGGTCGAGTATGTTGATATTGAAGGTGATTTTCTCGAGAATCGCTGGTTTTTGATCGTGTGCAACAGAGTGGACACGGTTGATCGGGAACATACGCAGGGAATGTTGCTTTCGGGTGGCAAGATGTGGCGACCTGCAAAAGAGTTGCTTCGAAAATACCCCGAAGAAATACCTCTTGGATATGACCTGACCAAACCCATTAAAATTGTGTTCAACCTTGAACGGATTGGTTCTGCTTGTCTGTGGTGTGACAAGCACTTCACCGGCGGCGAATTTATTTCGAGCAAACTGGCTAACGCACTTGAGCAAGGCGGATTTACAGGTCTTCGTCTAGAATTCCGGGGACACTAGAATTCCGGGGACACAATACTAATTAGCTCGCCCCTCGTTACAATTCCGGGGACACAATACTAATTAGACTCTCACGGTTCGATCTGCCACACCGCTATCATGGCCCGCCTCGCTCGCATCGTCATTCCGGATGTCCCTCATCATGTCACTCAGCGCGGCAATCGCCGGTTGCCGGTGTTCTTTTCCGACGACGACCGGCACGCCTATCTGGCCTTGCTCGCCAGGGCATGCGAGGCCAATGGCACCGTTTGCCTCGCATGGTGTCTGATGGACAATCATATCCACCTGATCCTTGTGCCAAAGACCGAAGACGGGCTGCGCGCTACTTTGGCGGAGGCGCACCGGCGCTATAGCCGCCGCATCAATTTCCGCGAAGGATGGCGCGGCTTTCTGTTTCAGGGCCGCTTTGGCAGTTACCCCATGGACGACGCGCATTTGATGGCGGTGGTTCGCTATGTCGAGAATAATCCGGTTGTGGCCGGAATGGTGAAGCATGCGGAAGAGTGGCCCTGGTCAAGCGCGGCGTCGCATATCGCCGGAAAGCTCGTGAAAACCGACCCGCTGACCGACGTCGGGGCACTTGGGCAGCATGTGCGTAGGTGGCGAACAATGCTGCGCGTCGGGCTGGAGGCAGGAGACAGCAAGGAAGATGATGCGGTAATCGAGGCGCGAATTCGTACTGGCCGTCCGCTCGCGTCGCCCGAGTGGATTGCCGAAGCCGAGGCCGCGATGCGCCGGACACTTAGCCCGCAACGGCGCGGGCCGAAGCCGAAAGCTTAACGCTTAAATACTAATTAGTATTGTGTCCCCGAAATTTAAATGCTAATTAGTATTGTGTCCCCGAAATACTGACGACCACTGCTGAGGGCATAGAAACGCAGGCCCAGCTTAACCGACTGCGCGCTGAGGGCTGCACTCAGGTACAAGGCTTTCTGCTCAGTCAGCCAGTTGATGCGCTAGAATTTCAGGCATTGTTAGGCAAGGAACAGGAGAACAGCCTCGCCGCCTGACTGGTATTTTACCTTATGTAAATTTGACCGTGCTTACTCGGGGGCGGACTGTTCAATGCTGCTGCAAGTAGTCTTGACCTATGGTGCTTCGCAATGCTGGATAAGGCCTCGGCTGAAAGTTCGAACCTATTTACTGAATAAAGTCAGCGAAGATATTGCGTTAGCGCCGACGGGCTGCCCATATCTCAATCGCGTCGATTACGGCTTGAAGCCTCTTCCCCTTTTCGGTCAGTCGATACATGGTCCGGGGCGGCATCGTAGACAGGACCTGCTTCAACAAGACGCCCTTTTCCTCCAGCAAAATGAGGCGTTGTGTCAAGGTTGCGGCACTGACGCCCGTCGCTCGCCTACTAAGCTCGTTGAACCCCAAGGGCTCGACCAAGAGAGCATGAACGATGAACAATACCCAGCGTTCTTGTAGCAGCAGAATTGCATCCACGACCTCGGGGCTTGGGCAGTAAGGTGGCCATTCAGCGTCCGACCGGTTTGTATCGTTACCCCCGAGCAAAGGATCGACCAATTTATCTTTAGATTTTTTCGCTATTTTTTTCATTGCGCTTTACTTTCTGAAGTATAGATAGATGATCTATCAGGAAAGGAAAAGACCATGCGTGTTTTTGTCACAGGAGCGACTGGATTCATAGGCTCGGCCGTTGCCCGGAGTCTTCTTGCTGCCGGACATCAGGTAACCGGCTTGGCGCGATCGCAAGCATCTGCCGACCGATGCAAGGAAGCGGGGATTGCCGTATTACCCGGCGACCTTGCCAATACGGGGCTACTGGCATCCGCCGCAGCCGATCATGACGCCATCATCCACGCTGCGTTTAGCCATGACGATTGGAACGCGATGGACGCGGCGTTCGCGCAGGACGAAGCGGCGGTTCGGACGATGCTCGATGCTCTTGCCGGGACCGGCAAGGCGTTCCTTTATACCAGCGGATCGGGTGTCCTGACAAATACCGGGACCTTAGCGGTTGAAGAAAATGCGGCGCTGAGCGACGCTTCGATGCTGGCGAACCGTATTGCAGTGGAACGCGCGGTCATTTCGTCCGCAAGCCGCGGCGTTCACGGAATCGTCATCCGGGCCGGTCTTGTTTATGGCGGCGGTGGCGGAGGCACCATGGGTCTATTGCTGGACTTGGCCCGGCGCGAGGGCGGACCCTTCACGGTCGGCGACGGTTGGAATAGCTGGTCCGCAGTGCACCGCGACGATTTGGGCGAACTTTATCGGCTCGCGCTGGAGAATGCGCCTGCGGGACGTCTGTATCATGCCGGCAATGACGACCGTGCGACCATGCGCGAGATTGCGGCGGCAGGCGCCCGGGGCGCAGGCCAATGGAATCCCGTCAAGGTTATTCCTATTGAGGAAGCGCGTACGTTCGTCGGTAATATGGCAGATGGTTTGATCGCCGAAAAACGCATCAGCTCCAACCTTGCAAAAAGCGAACTCGGCTGGTTCCCGCGAGCGCCCTCGATTGTGGAGGATATCGAGCGCGGGTCTTATGCCGTTCGACCACAAGCCAACGACCCCATTAACGCGGATACAGGCGTCACGATGATTAACGCGTTCGAGATGCCGGTCGCTGCAACCGACCGTTTCGTGTTCGAGTGGACCACCGATTTGGACTTCATGCGCGCGCAGCCGGGCTTCGTGTCTGGAACGCTTTATAGAGCGGGATCCGAAACGGCACGCTTCCGATACGTCAATGTCGCCCACTGGCGCGATCAACGATCGTTCGAAGACGCACAGGCAAGCATCATCGCCCGTTTCAAGGCAGAGGGCATTGATCGCGCCGGAACATGGCAGGAGGCTGGCATCATTATGAACGCAGCGACCTTCTCAGCATTTCGGCAATTTTAGGATTACCCAGACCGGAATCACGGCGATATGCTGCAGCGGAGAGGGTTTCGATCATTTGTGCGGGCATTAACAGGCGGTTCAGTGTATCGTCCATAAATTCGCGCGATCGGTTGCGTTCGATGGAGAC
>CALRMO020000201.1:0-4573 GCA_943369235.1 Sphingomonas paucimobilis | reverse complement strand
TGCATTTTGTCATGCTCGGCCTTGCTCATGCCATGATGGTCCTGCGCCATGGCTGGGGCGCTCAGGCTGACGGCGGCGATGGCTAGTAGAATTGCGCGTTTCATTTGGGGTTCCTCTCTGTTGATTGCAGTCGATACATGGGCGCGATTGAAGACATTGCCAAGACCGTCAGATTGGCACCTGCTGGCTCGAACAGTGAAAACTGCCGCCGCCGGTCAGCACAGCATCTGCGGGCAGGCCGACAATCTTGCGATCAGGGAACAGCGGTGCCAGCGCCGCCAGCGCGTTGTCGTCGTGGCGACTGCCATAGGTCGGAACGACAACTGCCCGGTTGCCGATGTAGAAGTTCATGTAGCTTGCGGGCACGACCTCGCCATCCTGCTCGAACCGGCCGACCGAGGGCAGGCGGGTGACTTTGAAACCGGCAGCTTCCGCGCGTGCGCGCGCATCGGCGTAGATCGCGGTGTTGATATCATCGGCGTCGCTGGCTTCGGGGATTACGAGGTGATTGGCGCCGACAAAGCGCGCAACATTATCGACATGGCCGTCGGTATGGTCATTCGCAAGGCCATCGCCCAGCCACAGCAGCCGGTCGATGCCAAGGTCCTGTTTCAGCCTTGCTTCAATTGCGTCCTTTCCGAGCAACGGATTGCGATTGGGGTTAAGCAGGCAGTCCTTGGTGGTGACGGCCGACCCTTCGCCATCGACGTCGATCGAGCCGCCCTCAAGCACCCAGTCGCAGTCGCGGACTTCAAACCCGGTGGCGAGCGCCAGTTCTCTGCCGATGGTCTGGTCGCCTGGATAATCAAAGCGTCCGCCCCAGCCGTTGAAGCCGAAATTCCGCGCGTCTCGCTTCGCCCCGTCTTTAACGACGATGCACGCGGTGTCGCGAAGCCAGACGTCGCCGATCTGGCGGTGTTCGACGATAACGCCGCTCTCGACAAGATCGCGGGCAATGTCGGCCGCTGCGGCGTTGCCCGCAATCAGATGCACCGTTTCGCCACGCCCCCCGTCGTGCACTGCATTGGCAAAGGCAGCAATCTGGCGCTGCGCCTTTGCCAACGGCTCGCCCCAATATTCGGACGAGCTGGGAAAGCCGATCCACACGCGTTCATGCGGTGCCCATTCGGCGGGCATTTGGAAGGTCATGGCGGGCTATTTCGCCGCCCGGCTCTTGTCGCGGATGGCGCGGAATTCGTCGCCCTCGTTCCAGTTCGGCCATTCATCGCTCATCGCGAGCATCCGCCCGACGCGATAGTATAACCGAAGATCGGCCATCACGCCCGACCAGTCCCAATTCTCGTCATATTCGTCGGCTGGCGCGTGGTAGCGGTTCTTTTCATAATCTTCGGCCGCGGCTTTTGCTGCTTCCTTGCCGCCCGTCACGAGATCGTCGCCGCCCTCGAAATAGACCATCGGCACGCCCAGTTTGGCAAAGCTGAAATGGTCTGAGCGGTAATAGAAGCCTTTTTCCGGTGTCGGCTCCATTTCGGGGGTGCGGTTTTCGGCTTTCGCGGCAGCGCCGAGATAGTCATCGAGCTGCGATTTGCCCATGCCGATTACCGTCAGGTTCTTGGCCGGGCCAGCCATTGAAAAGGCGTCCATGTTGACGCCGCCAACGGTCTGGCCAAGCGGGAATACCGGATTTTCGGCATAATATTTGGAACCGAGCAGACCCGATTCCTCTGCGGTCACGGCCAGGAAGACGACACTACGGTCAGGTGCGCCTGCCTTGGTGAAGCCTTCGGCGAGAGCGACAAGCGCAGCGGTGCCGGTGGCATTATCGACCGCGCCATTGCAAATATCGTCGCCCGCAACCGGCGTACAACGGCCCAAATGATCCCAGTGCGCGGTGTAGAGCACATATTCGTCGGGACGCTTTGCACTCTTCAATATGCCAATGACATTCTTGCTCGCCTTGCGCGCAATATCATTGTCGAAGCTGAGCGATGCCGTCAGGCCGAGTGGCACAGCCTTGAAGCCTTTCTGCTTTGCAGCGGCCATTTGCGTGTCGAGATCCTGTCCGGCGGCGGCGAAGATTTCTTTTGCCACTCCCTTCTGAATCCAGCCATTGGCCGCGGTCTGGCTTGCGCCTGCGTCCTTCGACTGGGCAAGGAACTGCGTGCCGGTCCAGCTCGAATTGACCACATTCCAGCCATAAGCGGCGGGCGCATCGTCGTGAATAATGAGCGCAGCCGCCGCACCTTGCCGCGTGGCTTCTTCGAACTTGTAGGTCCAGCGGCCATAATAGGTCATCGCCTTGCCGCCGAATTCGCCGGTAAGGTCTTGCGAATCGAAGTCGGGATCATTGACCATGATGACAACGGTCTTGCCCTTTACATCGACGCCGGCATAATCGTTCCAGCCCTTTTCAGGCGCGACAATGCCGTGGCCGACAAAGACCATGTCGCTTTGCTTCACTTCGGTCTTGGGTGTCTCGCGGTAGCTGCCGACGACATATTCGCTGCCATAGGCGAACGACATCGCCTTGCCCGATCTATCGGCGATGCTGAGCGCCGAGACATTTTTGGCGGTGATTTCGACGAGCGGAACGTCCTGCGTCCAACTGCCCTTGTTCCCCGGCGACAGCCCCGCCGCCTTGAACTTTTTGATGAGGTAAGCGACGGTTTTCTCCTCGCCTGCCGAGCCCGGTGCGCGGCCCTCATAGCTGTCGAGCGAGAGTTCCTTGACGACATCCTTCATCGTCTGTTCCGACAGTGCGGGCACCGTCACT
Organism: Sphingomonas paucimobilis; assembly: GCA_943369235.1. Classification (GTDB taxonomy): domain Bacteria; phylum Pseudomonadota; class Alphaproteobacteria; order Sphingomonadales; family Sphingomonadaceae; genus Sphingorhabdus_B; species Sphingorhabdus_B paucimobilis_A. Next base: position 1,839 of record CALRMO020000201.1, on the reverse strand, counting down.
TCGGGCAGCGCCGATGAATCGGCAACCGCTTGGGCGGGGGCGTCATCGACTTTCTTGCAGGCAGAGGTCAGTGCCAGCGCCGAAACTAAAGCGAGCGTCAGTAAGCGCATCGGATTCTCCTAAAGCGAAATATTGTTGCGGGTTGTGGCAGAGGTGCTGTCCACGCTCAAATGAAAAAGGCGGCCCAGACAGGACCGCCTTTTCGTAATGCAGTGATGAAAAATCAGCGCGAGTAGAATTCGACGACCAGATTTGGTTCCATCTTGACGGGATAAGGCACTTCGTCAAGCGTCGGGATGCGCGCGAAGGTGACCTTGTCATTGCCATCGACGGCAACATATTCCGGAATATCGCGCTCTGCGAGGCCCTGGGCTTCGATAACCAGCGCCATTTCCTTCGCCTTGTTGCCAAGGCTGATGACGTCACCCACCGCAACCTGACGGCTGGCGATGTTGCACTTCACGCCGTTGACGCGGATGTGGCCGTGGCTGACAATCTGACGCGCGGCGAAAATGGTCGGTGCGAACTTGGCGCGGTAAACAACCATATCGAGGCGGCGTTCAAGCAGACCGATAAGGTTCTGCGACGTATCGCCCTTCATGTTACTCGCTTCCTGATAAGCACGCTTGAACTGCTTTTCGGTTACGTCGCCATAATAGCCCTTAAGCTTCTGCTTGGCGCGCAACTGAATGCCGTAATCGCTGAGCTTGCCCTTGCGGCGCTGGCCATGCTGGCCGGGGCCATATTCACGCTTGTTGACGGGTGATTTGGGGCGACCCCAGATATTTTCACCCATCCGGCGGTCGAGTTTATATTTCGAGCTTGTGCGCTTCGACATAATCAAATTCCTTCAATTGCTATAACCATGATGCCGACCCCTCTTATCCGAAAACCGGTTCCCACTTTTCGGGAGAGGTCAGTGATGTCCCCGGTACCGCGCGATCCGTGCTGGACGGACCGGACACCTGCTTCACCGGGATGCAGGGTCGATTGCGAAGGCGTGCCTATGGCGCCTAAGCTCCGATATGTCAACGCTGATTAGTTGACTGCACCTGGCGGTAAGGATGCTGACCGACCACGCTTGCTGTTTTCGACTGCTTTTGCATTGGCTCCATCGATGGACAACCATTCTTCTTTTGATTTGCAGATTTTTTTGCCGGGCAAGATAGTCCCGGTGGTCTGCTCACGACGGCAAATTTGCTTATCGGCGGTAGGTTTCAATTTTTCCAGTTCCGGCGAACCGTTTGCAGAGAGGGCAGACCAAGAGCCAGACAAGCTACAGCTTAACAAAATTAAAATAACAACATGACGCATTTGAGATTCTCCGATTTCCTGATGTAAACCACCTTAATTCACTCGCTCGAAATTCCCAGACACAATATTGCCAGTTGGAAATGATTCCAAAATTCACTACGCGGACGCATGAGCAATAACGTCCTGCAACCCGAAGACTGTGTTGACATGAGAGATGTCCGATCCGGTGTCGACGCACTGGACGACGCGTTAGTTGAGTTGTTGCGCCAGCGCTTCGCGTATATGGATGCAGCGGCAAGAATAAAGCCCGATCGTGGTAGCGTACGAGATGAGACCCGCAAGATGGAGGTTATCTCACGCGTTCAAGCTGCCGCTTCGCGTGCCAACATACCTACAGAGCCAGTTTTATCGATATGGGAAACTCTCATTGAAGCATCGATTGCATATGAGCTCGAAAAATGGACTGAGCTAAATCCAGATAGCTAAGTTTTTATGTTCGGTGTTTCGCCAATGTGGTGAGCACTCCCCTTAATGTCCGGACCTCCAGCGCATTCCATGCGGGCTTGGTCAGCAAATTGCGCAGCG
>CALRMO020000200.1:0-4575 GCA_943369235.1 Sphingomonas paucimobilis | reverse complement strand
TTGCCATTTACCGGCAGCAACGGCTCTATCCGACACCACTGCTCATCTGAAAACCAAAAGAAATCCGCCATTCTCAAAGCCTCCTTACCGAAGGCACTAAACCACAATCTGCTGGCGTCGGGAATCCGCTTATTGGGTCCGGACCCTAGCTGTTCTCGATTCTGTGAACACCGGCGAGATCAGACTGGGCGTGGGCGAAGGTCTCGCGGGCGCTATCGTCCCCACCGTCATCGCCGAATTGCATCGGCGATCGCCCCAACTGCGGATCACGTTGTCCGAAGGATATACCGAGCATCTTTTAATTCAACTGTTAGAAGGGCGGCTCGACTTGGTGGCGGGTGCTCCACCGGCATCGATGCATGGAGCGACAGGGATTGAAGAAAGGCGCCTTTACACGTCCACTGACGTTGTATTGGCTCGTGCCTCACACCCGCTCGCGCGAAAAAAAGGCAAGCTGAAGGTTTCGGATCTGGTAGGATTTAGCTGGTTGGTCGGGCCGTCGCGAGCCGATATGTATGAAGCGATCTGTTCGGCCTTTGTTGAGGAGGACCTCGAGCCCCCACGACATATCATTTGGTCGGATGCGATCGCGACAGGCCTGGCCCTTCTGTTACGCAATGATTACCCAATCTTGGCAGCGGAAGACATTCTTTTACCGCTGATCGAGGCAAAGTTGCTGGCAAAGATTGATGTTGATCGTCCAACTTTAGCGCGACAGGCGACACTGTTTTATCGCCAAAACGCCACCTTAACTCCTGCTGCGGAGTTGTTCGCGAATGCGATAGTTGAGGCAAGTAAGCGATCTCATTAGTGCTGGTCAGCTCCTGAGCCGGAATGAGACCGAAACGTAACGCTTTGTCTCATTTTTCGAATCTGCCCGGATTTCGGTGCGGCGCAGATCAGAATCACTGGCGAGCGACTGGCTTCGCGAATATTGTCTGGTCAGCGGCATAGATCCGCTCGACGCAGGGTTTGTGGAACGACACATCGACATTTGCTTGCAGCTTATGCTTCCGGGCCTTCATCTTGCTCAGTGAGTATTCCGTCTTCCAACCATCACATTAGCAGTTATACCCTCGACGTAGTTTTCTCGTGCCCATGAATAATTCTATACGCCAATCGTAATTCACTCGCGACAAAATAGAACTGCGGGACTCTATCTTGAGCGCTGGATCATAAAAGCGCGACTCAAAGCGGCCGGGTTTTGGCGTCGGCCCTATTGCACTCAAGGTTCTGCGAATTCGAAACCGCAGATTGGCATCAGGCCAAGTGATCGCTAGCCTGTCGCCGGCGCACAGACCAGGTCAGCCTCGCCGATGACGTAACGCGCCCTGTACATTCTGAAACATGGCAATGACGAAATACTGTTGGGCTTCGCCCTGCGACGGCGACGTCGTTAATCTCCTTATGCCGCTCCATTTGATTTTTCGGACATGATCTGAGCTGGGGAAAGCTTTCCCCTGAGCCGGAGCCGCCCGAGGCGTCTCCGGCTACCCCTTCGAGCGGGGATGCTCCCCGCAACGCCCCTGATGATGAGCAGGGCTGATGACGCGCTCTATCCCGCCCGCCTGTCGGCGGTCTCCTTAGGGCGCGGCATGTGACTATAAGGGCCCCGCAGGCACACTGAACCGGCGGACATGGAAAGACGTGCAGGCGCTGAAAGCCGACTGGCCCCGGCTTTCCGCCTGCTTGGAGGCCGTCTTGCGATATCCGCCTCCTTTCAGGGTGCAGGTCTTTTGCTTTGGTCATGGCGCTGGTCGCTCGACCGAATGCCGCACGAGCAGGTTTCTGCGGACGGCGCGGATGCACCGGCGTTGTTTGTGCCGGCTCCGGAAAGAGACGGGGTGAGCGGCGCTCCCGCCTAGGGTCATGGCGCCCCGGGACACAACCCCTGACGGGGTCTTTCTCTTCGTTACAGCCCTTCGGGTGTGCCCGGCACGCCAAGCCCCTCTCTGGTCGCTTCTTGCCGCCCACCCCGCCTCTTCCGGGGCCGGTTGCGGCGGATTTTGGGTGTGCGGAGGCTGTGATGGCAGTTGGCAAAAGCAAGGTTCGGACAAGCGGCACGGGCAGCAAGGCGGCGCTTTGCGCCGCGCGTGGGGGCGGCGGTGCCCCGCGCGGTTCGCTTTATGAGGAAGTGACCGCCAAAATCGTTGCGCAGCTGGAAGCGGGGATTTTCCCTTGGGCGCAGCCGTGGAGTTCGACGGCGGCGGTGCCGGGGCTTCCCCGCAATGCAATTTCGGGTCGGCCCTATTCGGGTATCAATGTGCTTATTCTGTGGGGCGCGGTCGCAGGCGGGGCTTTTCCCTCGCAGGACTGGTTGACCTTCAAACAGGCGCTGGCCGCAGGCGGATGCGTCCGCAAGGGTGAGCGCGGGCAGACGATCTTCTATGCCGACCGCTTTACCCCCGATGAAGGGCATGAGCAGGCGGGAAGCGCAGAGCGTGGCAACGCGGACGCGAGCGGCGAGAGGCGTTCGGTTCTTTTCCTCAAACGCTTTACCGTTTTCAACGCCGCACAATGCGACGGCCTGTGGCAGCGGCTGATCGCTGACCCGACCCCGTTGCCCGAGCGCGAGTTGCACGATGTCGCAGAGGCGCTGATCGCGGCGACAGGCGCAGATTTCAGGATAGGTGGCGCGCAGGCTTATTATGACGTTGGCGGCGATTATGTGCAGGTGCCGCCCCAACCCGCGTTCGCAGCACAGATCGATTATTATCGCACCGCATTGCACGAACTGGGCCACTGGACCGGCCACGCCTCGCGGCTTGGCCGCGACCAGTCGGGCCGCTTTGCGACCGCTCCCTATGCCCGTGAAGAATTATGCGCCGAACTGGCTTCGGCCTTTCTGTGCGCTTCGCTCGGCATCCAGCCGACCGTGCGCCATGCCGATTATCTGGGGTCGTGGCTTGAGGTCTTGCGCGGCGATGCGCGCGCAATTTTCAAGGCGGCATCGCAGGCCAGCAAGGCCGCTGACTATCTGTTGACCTTTTACCGCGAGCGCTTGCAACTCGCGTCGGGCCGGTTCGCAATGATCGACGACGGGCTGGGGTTTGAGCTGGTTCCCTGGCGGCCTCAACTCGACCGGCATCTGGGTCAGAATGTATCAGGCCAAATAAAGCCGGGCGGCGGCATCGAATGGTCGCTTGGCCGGTCGCGCGGCCTATCGATGTTGGAGGGCAGGACAGTGCAGACAGCAAAGTTGACATTCGCACCACATGATGCTTATACTCGCGTCAGGAGACACGATATGGCAAGCGCAGCTATTCTTGATCGCACAACGCCCGTCGCTGGCGGATTGCAGAACTTTGCCAGCGAGGGCGACCGCAAGCGTATGACCGGAACTGCGGTAAAGGCAGTTTTGCGGCTCGTTGACAAATGGGACGGCAGCAATGCTGAAGGCGCTGCCTTATTGGGCGTTTCCGAAAGCACTTGGGACCGCATGAAGTCGGGCAAATGGGAAGGCACATTGAGCCAGGACCATCTGACGCGTGCATCGGCGCTAATCGGTATCTTCAAGGCATTGAACCTGTTGTTTGCTGACAGCATGGCAGACCGTTGGCCGCGCCTTGTCAATCGTGCCCCCTTGTTCGGGCAGAGATCGCCGATCGACGCGATGATCGAAGGCGGTATCCCGCTCATGCTCGAAACCCGGCGATATGTAGACGCGCTGCGTGGCGGGCTCTGAACCGGCGCTGCCGCTGGTCCGCGAGGCCTTCCCGCGTACCATTCGTCTTGTTGGCAGCGCCCGGCTTCGGGCTGCGGTCCTTGAGGCGCTTGCCGACACCGACGAGGAACGCGCGCTGCTGGCCGAAATCGAGGGCGCGACAAGCGGGCGGCTGGTTGCCGAAAACCGGGGCACAGGAGGTCTGAGCGAAGACGAACTTGTCCACGGCGTTCCACATGCGAAATTCATCAATGCCAGCTTTGCTTACGCCAAGCCGCGCGAACCGATGCGCTTCAATCCCGAAAACAGAGGCGCATGGTATGCAGCGCTTGCCGTGGAGACCTGCATCTTCGAGGTCGGACATCATCTGACCAAAGCGCTCGCCGATGCAGGCGACTTCACCGCGGTCGTTGAATATAGCGAGATGCTCGCCAGCATGTCTGGGGTATTTGTCGACCTGCGTCCCCTGCCCGATCATCCCGCGCTCGACCCCGAACCGGCAACCGGCTATGCGGCTGGCAATGTCGTTGCAGCCCAGGCCCGCGCCGACGGCCATAACGGTGTCATATATCCGTCTGTCCGCCATGACGGCGGCACCTGCATTGCCGCTCTCTGGCCCAATGTCGTTCAATCCGTCGTTCAGGGCAGCATGTTTCGGCTGATCTGGTCGGGAACACCCGAATATCGGTTCGAAGCCATAGACGGCTGATACGCTGAACCATAGAGACATATTGCGAGCTGGCCTGTTCGGCGAAAAAGGCGTCGTCCTTGGCAAATACAACAACGGCTATCTGCGTCATGACGGGGCAGAACATGTGCTGTGCTTTGCGCCCACACGATCAGGCAAAGGCGTTGGCCTGGTTATCCCGACACTGCTCGCTTGGCCTGGCTCTGCAGTCGTGCACGACATA
>CALRMO020000199.1:0-4614 GCA_943369235.1 Sphingomonas paucimobilis | reverse complement strand
CAGCATTGCCCTAGCAAAGGCGGTGCCTTTATCCGGGGCAAAATGCAGGAAAAGCGACGGCTCGATTAGCTCAAGCTCCATCAGCTGGAATCCGCCTTCGCTGTCGCGCAACATATCCACGCGCGCATAAGCAAGCGGCCCAGCGCGTGTGATCTGCGAGGCTGCCGCCAGCACCGCAGTAGCAAGCGCGATAGCGGGCGACGGCGCTTCGATTGCCTCTTCCCTGCCGCCAAATTGTTCCTGGACGCGAAAGTCGCCTGCGGCGGGGCGCTTGATAATGGCGTGGCTTAACGCACCGCCAAAATAGAACAGCGAATATTCGCCTTCGGCAGCGATGGAGGGCAGAAACGGCTGGATCATCATGCGCTTGCCCGCAACGCTTGCGGGAATCGGCTCGCCAGCGGCCAGCCTGTAAGTGCCATCGGCTCCGCCCGATATCGGCGGTTTGATGACGAGCGTATCGCATGCAAAGATATCGTGCGCATCAGCGAGCGCATTCACGTCGAGAGCATCGCTCATCCGAGTCGGCACCGTTGCGATGCCTGCCGTGTCAAGGTCGCCAAGATAGCTTTTGTCGCTGTTCCAGCGTAATATACGAACCGGATTTGAAACGGATATATGCTCCGTTTCCATTCGGTCGAGCAAGGCAAACCACGTCGCGGTGTCGCGTGGATACCCCCATGCCAGCAACGGCGTAACCAGATCAAAGCCGGTCAGATTATCGGCTTTCGTCCAATCGATGAACGTCGTCTCTTCACCGAACAGACGGATGTAATCGGCCTTTATGTATGACCAGTCCTCTTCATATTCAGGCGTCGGGCGAAGGACGGCGAGGCGCAGGTCGCTCATTCGCCGGCCATCTTCAGTATCTCTTTCCATTCGGCGGCGGTGACCTTGCCGACCGACAGGCGCGACAACCGCACGAGATCCATGTCGGCCAGCTTCGCATTTGCCTTGATGGCTTTCAGCGTCACCGGCTTGGCAAGTTTGCGGACCGGTTTAACCTTCACCGCAACAAAGCGTGCCTTCTCGTCGGTCGGATCGATAAAATGCTCGTGACTAACAGAAAGGATGCCGACGACCTCAAGCCCAATATTGCTGTGATAGAAGAACGCCTCGTCACCGACTTTCATCGCGCGCAGGTTGATAGCGGCGCTGTGGTTGCGTACGCCGTCCCAGGTGCCTTCTTTTTCGGCGACCAGATCGTCCCAGCCATAAACATCCGGTTCCGACTTCATCAGCCAATGTTGTTTTGCCACGCGGTGCTCCCTTTTTGACTGGCAACGCTTTACGGCAGTCATTACTGCCAAGTCCATGACTCAGATGCCCGTTATTTCGTTAGCCACCGGCGACGCCGATGCGCTTGGCCAGCAGCTTGGCGATTCGTTCAAGACATATGGCTTTGCCACCGTCGTCGATCATGGTCTCGACCCGCATTTAGTGGCTAAGGCGTGGGCGCTGACCAGGGAGCTGTTCGACCAGCCCGAAGCCAGCAAGATGGCAGGGTTCGATAAGGCAATTGCGGGACAGCGCGGCTATACCCCGTTCAAGACCGAAATCGCCAAGGGTGCAGAATATCATGACCTAAAGGAATTCTGGCATGTCGGCCGCGATTCCGAAACGATGCTGCCCAATATCTGGCCCGATGTGCCGGAGTTCAAGGAAACCTTTCAGAAGCTATATGCCGATCTCGACCGCGTCGGCGCGCGGATATTGTCGTCGATTGCCCTCTATCTCGGGTTGCCCGCGGACTGGTTCGGCGACAAGATCGAGAACGGCAATTCGATTCTCCGCCTGCTGCATTATCCGCCGATCGAGGGCGATGCCGACGGCTGCATTCGGGCGGGCGCGCATGAGGATATCAACCTCATCACATTGTTGCTTGGGGCTGAAGAGGCTGGGCTGCAAATCCTTCGTCCCGACGGCAGCTGGATGGATGTCGCGCCGCCGGAGGGCGGGCTCGCCGTCAATGTCGGCGATATGTTGCAGCGTCTGTGCAATCATGCGCTGCCGTCGACGACCCACCGCGTGGTCAATCCGTCGGGCGAGCGCGCGAAATATAGCCGCTATTCGATGCCGTTCTTCCTCCACCTGAATTCGGACTTTGCGATCGAAACGCTGCCGCAATGCGTGACCGAGCATAATCCGAACCGCTATCCCGAGCCGATTTTGGCCGACGATTATCTGCGCGAGCGGCTGATCGAAATCGGCCTGCTTAAAGCCTGATAGTTCAGGGCGTAACGAGCGCCGGGGGTTTGCGGCGGACGACGAGGTTGACCACCTCCATGAAGGTCTGCCGCGCCCCGAACCAGAGCATCGATGCGTAAGCAACGCACCCAACCGCAACCAGCACGACGAGATGGATCGGCGCTGGAACGTCGGGCCACAGCCTGACCAGCAAGGCATGGTCCGCCGCCCAGACCAGGGCCGCCATCGCCGCGGCAGCGGCTAACCCCGGCAAAACCGATGCCGCAAGTCCGGTCAGGGTAAAGCCGATATGCGGCCGCGCCTGATAGATGGTGAAGGCCAGCAAGATCGGAAACGCCACCAGCCAGCCCCAGGCGAGACCAGCGGCGTTATATTGCACCGCGAACAGATAGACGACCGGCATCAGGATCGCGCCGAAGATCGAATTGCGCACGACGATATGGGGCAGGCCAAGCGCATTCAGCGCTGGCGCAAACAAGATGTGCAGCGTCATTACCGGCATGGCGAGCGCGAGGATGGCGACAATAGGCGCAGCATCGGCCCATTTCGGCCCCATCAGCACATCGACCAAGGGCTGCGCGCTGACCGCCATGCCGAGATAGAGCGGACAGGACACGAGCATGATGAGGCGAATGGCCTTAAGGAACCCCGCCGCGAGCGCAGCGCGGTCGTTCTGCAGCCGGGCGTATGCTGGAAAGGCAACTTCGTTCAGCGGCGGCACGAATTTGGCCGCAAAAATCTGCGTCAGGAACAGCGCCTCGGCATAGAGGCCGAGATGGTGGTTGTCGAACGCGCGGCCAGCGATGAAAATATCGGACTGGCTCTGCACGATCCAGAAACCATGCGCGACCAGCATCATTGTGCCAAAACTGAAAATATTGCCCGCGCCTGTAAAGTTGAAGCTGGGACGCACCCAGAATCTGGTCGCAATCATCAGCGCGGCTGCACGCGTCCAGAAAATGGCAATCGGCGCAAACACCAGAGTCCACACGCCATAATCGTTCAGCGCCAGGCCGAGCGACACCGCAGCGCCGACAAAGGCCGATGTCAGGTTGATGATCGCAGGTTTTTTGAAATCGAGATTACGCGTCAGCATCGCCTCGGGCAGAATCAGGAATGGCGTCGACAGATAGATGAGCGATTGCCAGCGAAGCATGTCGGCGATCACTGGCTCGCCATAATAAGCTGATGCCAGCGGCGCGACGGCGAACAGCTGGATCGCGGCAAGGCCCGCATTCAACAATATCAGCATCCCGAAGGCCTGCCGAATCCGGATCGGCTCGACCTTTTCCGACTGGATCAGCGCCGAGACGAAGCCATAGCCATTGAGAAAATTCAGGAAGACCAGCACCACCGAGGTCATCGCGAACAGGCCGTAATCGCTCGGATCAAGGATTCGGATCACCGCGAGCGTCGAGCCCCAACTGATTAACTGTGACAGGATCTGCGTGCCCGAACGCCAGAAAACCGCCGATTTCACGCGGCTCTGGAATTCTTGCTTGGCAACTTCGGTATTGAGGTCAGTCAAATCCATGGCAGCGGCTTATAGACGGCAAAACTTACCAAAGCTTGCTGTGCGGCTAAGCGCAGTCGGGATTTAAACGTCCAAACCACTTTCGTCATTCCCGCGAAGGCGGGAATCCATCTCCTGCCGTTGAAATTTGAACCCTCGGTGATGGACCCCCGCCTTCGCGGGGGTGACGAAAGAATAGAAATGATTGCAGTAGTCATTGAGTACCGACTAGCTCTTAAATTGACAAGATTCACGCAAAGGGTGGGGGGTATCTGTCCAGTTTGTCAATTTAGCAGCCGATGACGCTGGGCCGGACTCTCACCGTAGCCCTGAGCAGCAGTCGCGAAGCGACTGCGTCCGTCGAAGGGCGGCTATCAGCATAGCACAGCTCTCGGCCGAAAAGCGCCGTTGACCCCTGGTCGCCTACGGCCCGACTTTCGCCAGCGCTTGCGCGCTGACGGCTCAGGGCTACGGTAAAATAACAGAACTGCTGCTCAGGGCTACGGTGTTGTTTCAAGGCAAAGGACTCCTACCGGTGCGCGTATCTTCACTCCGCAGTGCGCTTTGCATTATGCGCATATCAGGCCCGCCATTCACCGTCACCGATCCGCCGCGCAGCACGCGGACGGTGGTGACGCCGTTGATCGCGCGCTCCATCGCAAGGTCGAACTGCCGCGCCCGTCCCATTTCGATGGCCGCATCCCAGCTTGCTGCAAAGCTCTCCGCGCCGGGGCGTTCGCGTAAGTTATAGGCCGACTGCCGGCTCATCCCCACCGCTTTGGCCGCCTGCCCGACCGAGCCCATGACATGAAGCGCGAGGATAAACCGCTCCCGCTGCGCCGCCGTCCAGCCATTGGAGCGGCTTCGGTCGAGCGGCACGGGGGTGAAAGCGA
>CALRMO020000198.1:0-4718 GCA_943369235.1 Sphingomonas paucimobilis | reverse complement strand
CGACTTCCTCGACAGCCGCAACCGAGGTATCCAGTGCTAGCGTCTGCCCGCCACGCTCGATTTCAAGCGAGACCTTTTCGCCGGGAATCATCACGACCTCGTTCACCATTTCGTCGAACGTGTCTATGGCATGGCCGTTGAAGCGCACGATGCGGTCGCCGGGCAGGACACCTGCGGCTGCGGCCGGGCTGTTCGGCTGAACCACATCGACCACTGGTGGCGTCACCGATTTACCGAACGCGAGAAGGAAGCCCATCGTTATCAGTATTGCCAGCAGAAAATTCACCGCTGGCCCCGCAAATACGATCAGCGCGCGCTGCCACAGGGTTTTCGACTGGAACGTCTCGTTGCATTCCTTTTCCGGCAAATTTTTCCAACTTTCGTCGGCCTGACTTGCAGGATTCATGTCGCCCGCAAATTGCACGAACCCGCCTAAGGGAAGCGCGCCGATGCGCCACAAGGTTCCGCGCTTGTCGGTCCTGCCCCAGATTTGCGGGCCGAACCCGATGGAAAATTTCTCCGCCTTCACGCCGAACCAGCGGCCAACAAAATAATGGCCCAGTTCGTGCACGACAACGAGCGTGCCGATCAGCGCAAGAAACGCCAATATGGTGACAAGAAAATTCGGCGATTCAACTGGCATGTGCGACCTTCTTTAATTGAGCGCCCGCATAGGCGCGAGCGGCTGCATCAATGCTGAACAAATCTTCTAGGGTACGTGGCATATCGGGAACATAGCCGGTGAGCGTGTTTTCGACCAGCGAGGCGATGTCGAGAAAGCCGACGCTACCCTTGAGAAACGCCTCCACCGCCACCTCATTGGCAGCGTTCAGGATAGCAGGCTTCGCGCCCCCTTCCTTGATCGCAGCGCGGGCAAGGCGAAGCGCAGGAAAGCGAACTGCGTCCGGCAGTTCGAAGGTAAGCTCACCAATCATTCCCAAATCGAGCGGCTTGCAATTGGTGGCAATCCGTTCGGGCCAGGCGAGCGCGCTGGCAATCGGAATCCGCATGTCGGGCGAACCCAGCTGCGCCAGTGTCGAGCGGTCGACATATTCGACCATTGAATGAATGACCGACTGCGGGTGGACCAATATGTCGAGCCGGTCGAGACCAACGGGGAACAGGTGATAGGCCTCGATAAGCTCGAGCCCCTTGTTCATCATCGTCGCCGAATCGATGCTTATTTTCGCCCCCATGTCCCAATTGGGATGCGCGACAGCCTGTGCAGCGGTAACAGCGCGCATCTCATCGAGCGAAAACGCACGGAACGGTCCGCCGCTTGCTGTCAGCGTGATCTTGCGAACTTGCTCAAGTTTTGCGCCGTTCAGGCACTGGAATATCGCATTATGCTCGCTGTCTACCGGCAGCAGCGTCGCACCAGATCGCTCGACCGCAGCCATCATCAGGTCGCCAGCCGAAACCAGCGCCTCCTTATTGGCAAGCGCAACAGTCCGGCCTTGCTCAATCGCGGTCATGGTGGGCGGTAAGCCCGCAAAGCCGACAATCGCCGCCATAGTCCATTCAACATCGCGCCTTGCAGCCTCGATAAGCGCATCCGCGCCTGCCGCAACTTCGGTTCGCGTACCCGTCAATGCGTCCTTAAGCGCTGTGTAAGAATCGTCTTCCGCAACAACGGCCAAGTCTGCATCGAATTCACGTGCGAGTTCTGCCAATGCCGCTGCATTGCCGTTCGCGGTGAGTGCGACCACGCGATACGCATCACGATGCTGCCGAACGAGGTCGAGCGTCGAGAGGCCAACCGAGCCCGTAGCACCGAAGATCGAAATCGAACGCTTCACGCGATCACCCTCTGACCAATATGTTGAAGACAACGATGAGGCCCGCGACAAAAGCTACGGCAATCAGCCCGTCGGTACGGTCGAACAGCCCGCCATGTCCGGGAATTAACCTGCCCGAATCCTTGACCCCGGCCCGACGCTTCATCCAGCTTTCGAAAAAATCGCCCGCCTGCGCGATGGCGGCAAGCGCAATTCCGGTCAGGGCAAGCTTCTGCCACCCTTCGGACAAATAGATATCGCTGTGATCGCGCGCATCCACCCTGCCCCAGTAAATCAGCGCCTGAATCGCGATCATCAGGAGGCCTGCGCCGATCATGCCGCCCGCCAGCCCGGACCATGTTTTCGAAGGACTGATCTTTGGCGCGATTTTAGGGCCGCCAAATGTCCGCCCTGCGAAATACGCGCCAATGTCGGTTCCGATAACGCCAGCAATTAACAGAATGGCCGGCGTCATGCCGAAAAATGGCGCGCTGAACATCAACAAGGTGAAGCAAGCGAGGCCAACGTAAATCAGACCGCCAATCAGCCATATCAAGCGAGCGCCTGTGCCATGGGCAAAGCCGAACACCAGCTTTGCAAATTCCCAGAACACGCCAAGCCCTACAACTGCCACGAACGCGAGAAAGGCATCGCCACCGAACCAGATCGCGGCGATAGCAACGGTCATCATGATGACACCGGACAATGTGCGAATACCTAGATCGGATCTGGGTTTCAGCGGAGGTGAATCAATTGGCTGCGACATTTCCTCGCTCATCGACCACCAAAACGGCGCTCGCGACCGGCAAATTCGTCCAACGCCCGCGCCAGTTCTTTTTTGGTGAAGTCGGGCCAAAGCGTGTCGGTGAACCAGAATTCGGAATAGGCCGCCTGCCACAACATGAAGTTCGACAGCCGTTGCTCGCCCGAAGTGCGAATGAGCAAGTCGAGCGGCGGCATGTCTGCGGTGTCGAGATTGGCTTCTATGGCATCTGCAGTGATTGCCCCCTGCGCAGCGGCAGCTTGCGCCGCGCGAACCAGTTCGTCCTGCGACCCGTAGTTGAGCGCCACCGCCAAAGTCGTGCGGCTGTTTTGAGCGGTACGGGCCAGTGCATCTTCAAGCATTTGGACAATATCGGGTGCGAATGCCTTGTAATTGCCGATGATTTTCAACCGCACATCGTTAGCGGCAAATTCATCGATATCCGATTTGATAAAGCTACGCATCAGGCCCATCAGGTCGCTGATCTCGTCCTCGGGCCGTTTCCAGTTTTCGCTGGAAAATGCATAAAGCGACAGCGCCTCGAGCCCCAATTCGCCCGCCGCACGGACAATATTACGCACAGCCTCGACGCCCTTTTTATGGCCCATTGCACGCGGCAGCATTCGTTTCTTCGCCCAGCGGCCATTACCGTCCATAATTATGGCGACATGACGAGGCATAGCGCCTGTGCCTGCCTCCACTCTGGCGGCGATAGGGGCCGCGGCCGCGCTCACTGGCTCAGAATTTCCTTTTCCTTGTTTGCCGCTGCATCATCGACCGCCTTGATCATTTCATCGGTCATTTTCTGCACTTCGGTTTCGAGCCGCTTGCGGTCGTCCTCGCTGATTTCCTTTTTGTTTTCATCGGTCTTCAGGCTGTCATTGGCATCGCGGCGCACGTTGCGGATCGCGATTTTCGCCTTCTCGGCATATTGCCCGGCGAGTTTCGCAAGTTCCTTGCGGCGTTCTTCGGTCAGGTCGGGGATCGGCAAACGAAGCGTCTGGCCGTCGGTGATTGGGTTCAGCCCAAGCCCTGCCGAGCGAATTGCCTTTTCGACCGGCGTTACGTTCGAGCGATCCCATACCTGGACCGAGAGCAGGCGCGGCTCAGGCGCGCTGACGGTTGCGACCTGATTCAACGGCATGTTCGAGCCGTATACCTCGACCACCACCGGATCGAGCAAGGTCACATTCGCGCGGCCAGTACGCAGACCACCCAGATCGCTTCTGAATGAGTCCACGGCGCCTTTCATGCGGCGCTCGACATCGGCTTTGTCATATTGCGGCATGGTTCATTTCCCTTCGCTATTTACCACTGTCGAGGTGCCGCTGCCATCGAGCACCTTCAAGATATTGCCCCGCTCGCGGATTGAAAACACCACGATGGGAATGTTGTTGTCGCGGCACAAGGACACGGCGCTCGCGTCCATGACCTTCAGATTATCCGCAAGGACACGGTCATAACTCAGTGTTTCATAACGGGTAGCCGTCGACACCTTCTTTGGGTCAGCGTCATACACGCCGTCGACCGACGTGCCCTTGAACAAAGCATCGCATTGCATCTCAGCCGCACGCAATGCGGCGCCGCTGTCGGTGGTAAAGAACGGCGCACCCACGCCAGCCGCAAAGATGACGATGCGGCCCTTTTCCAGGTGCCGTTCGGCCCGTCGGCGGATGACGGGCTCACACACCTTATCCATTTCGATGGCCGATTGCACACGCGTCGGCACGCCAAGCTGCTCAAGCGCATTCTGCATTGCCAGCGCGTTCATCACCGTCGCGAGCATGCCCATATAGTCGGCCTGCGCGCGGTCCATGCCCTTGGCGGCGCCCGCCATGCCGCGGAAAATGTTGCCGCCACCGATCACGAGGCACAGCTGCAACCCGGTATCCTTCGCTGCCTTCACCTCTTCGGCGACGCGAGCGACGGTGTCGGGGTCGATGCCGAAGGACTGATCACCCATCAACACTTCGCCCGACAATTTCAGCAGGATGCGGCGATAGCCGTGTGCGCTCATGAAATCCTCAATCCCCGATACGATAATGGCGCACAGCTATAGAAGCCATGCGCCATATCGCCAAGGCCTTATCCCCGCCTTTTTGGCAGGGCAGCCCGATATCTTTAAGCGCCGACCGCAGCAGCCACTTCAGCGGCAAAATCGGAAACTTCCTTCTCGA
>CALRMO020000197.1:0-4723 GCA_943369235.1 Sphingomonas paucimobilis | reverse complement strand
CAAATCCGCCGTTTGGCGCAAGTCACGAGCTTCGTGAGCGATCAAGAGATATTCTTAGTAATTTTTCACTTGGACACGTTTGGGAGCAGGACGAGCAGGGGAGGCTAGCGCAAACATCAGCGTTGAATTCCAATGAAGGCGTACCTCCGGAAACTTTGTTTCTTGAACGTTGTATCAGGATGCTTCAGCCAGGCGGTCGCTTGGCCATCGTTATTGCGCGCGGGATTCTGGATAATCGTGATTCAGTTGCCGCACGACAGTATCTTTTGCAGGAATGTCGCTTATTGGCTGTGATAAACTGCCATCCAAACACCTTCGCACCCTTCAATGGTACAAAAGCGTGTATAATCATAGCCGAGAAAAAGTCCCAGCCTTCAGCTCCTTGGCTGGATAATTACAATGTTTTTATGGCTACAAGCCAGTCCGTCGGGCAAGATTCACAAGGGCGCGAGATATATCGAACAAACGACAGCGGCGAAATTATGCGGCGGGACGGCTTGCCAATCCTTGACCATGATTTGCATGACATTGGGGCTGATTTCGCTAGATTTAGCCGAGGCGAAAGCACTGAGTATGAGGGTGCATGGACCATTCCATTGGCCCGCGTCCTAGAAAGCTCAGAATTACGTCTAAATCCGACGCGCTATGCGCCGACGGCTGACCGGGCGTTATCTCAAGTGTTGGAACTTGCCGATTCGGACGAATGGGTCGTAGAACGCCTTGGCGACTTTGCGGCGGTATTTAATGGCCCTCGATTCAAGCGACCCTTTGCTATCGAGGGGGCTGTGGAAGGTGGCCAGATCGTTCGCATGTATACGCCTAAAGCTTTTTTTGAAGAACGAAGTGAGAGCGTAAAATTATTGGATTTACAAAGAGCAAATCGAACCCAAATTCGTCAGTTAGAAGTCCTTACAATTCACCGTGGATACATTCTAATTGTAGATAGTGGTACCGCCGGAAGACTATTAGGTCGTGTAGGTATGGCAACTACAGAGCATGACGGCAGCATAGCAAATAACAATTTGATCAGAATTGTAATCGAGGACGAAGCGCGTCGGGCATATGTTTTCCAATTCCTCCGATCGCAATTAGGTCAGAGCTTACTTCTGCGAAATGTCTATGGCACCAATCAAGATCATATAGAGCCAGACGATGTCAAAAACATTCCTATTCCTATCCCTGCTCGGACTGAGGCGCTAGACCAGCTATCAGAGTCTGTACGTAATCTTTTAGATCTTCGCGAACAAGTTCGACTGGTGGATTCAAATGTTTCCAGTGAGTTTGATCACCTATTTGAACAGATTGAAGCTGCGCAAGACGAAGAGGCTTTGGGGTAGACTGCAAAAATGTTCATTAGACGGCGGGGCTCCCCCTACCGCCGTTGCCCCCTAACAAACCGCTTCCACTCAACCTCATCCGGCCCCGGCAGCAACGGGCCGTCGGGTGGCTCGCGGGTTTGTTCGACCTTGAGGTGACGCCGCTTGTCGCCTTATGGGCCGATGCACTTCTTGCAGTACAGCCGCTTCACGAACGCCGCGATCGCTTCGCTCTTGCCGCTCCTCACTCTTCTGGCAGATACGCCATTGACATATACGCCATTGGCGTATAATTTCCGTGTATGACTCGCCTCCAGACCGTCGTTGAAACCGAGCCGTTTCTGCGCCGTGCCAAGGCCATAATGACTGACGAGGAGCGCGAAGCTATCGTCGTCTTTCTGGCGACCAATCCAGAGGCGGGGATATCGCTTGGCGGGGGCTTGCGCAAAGTACGCGTTGCGCGCGAGGGTAGCGGGAAGAGTGGCGGTTATCGCACGCTCTATGTCTATGGCGGCACGCATATGCCCATCTTCCTGCTGACGGTTTTTGCCAAGAACGAAAAGGACAATCTGACCAAGGCCGAGCAGGCGGCGGCGGTTGAATTATCCAGGAAACTGATAGCGACTTATGGAGTGCAATCATGACCAAGGCTTTTGATCAAATCATGGATGGCCTGAACGATGCCATCGCCTATGCCGACGGCAAGAAAACCAATGCAGTGGTCCACCATATCGAGGTGCCGAGCGTCGACGTCGCGGCGATCCGTGCCAAGACCGGGTTGTCGCAGCGCGACTTTGCGCAGAGCATCGGGGTGGCCAAGGGGACTTTGCTCAATTGGGAGCAGGGCCGCCGCCGCCCGACTGGCCCTGCGCAAGTGCTGCTCGCGATGATCGAGCGGCAGCCTTCGTTGGTGCGGGAGTTATTGCGGGCGGCTTAAGGCATCCACATTATGCCTCGCCGTTGGCGTTTCAAGCCTTGCCATTGGCCCCTTAAGCCTCGCCGTTGGCGTTTCAAGCCTCACCATTGGCGATACGAATGGCCAATATGTCGAGGTTCCGGAGGATCTCGTCGCGGGCTTCCTCCTCGCTGACGCGCATGACCTCTTGCCGTTCCTCTTCCCATTCCTTGCGCCATTGCGCCTTCAGCTTTTGCGCGGCAACGCTTGCTCCGCCATGGCTGCCGAGGCCGGAGGGCATGCCATATTCTTCCGGCATGGCGTGCGCGACGATCCACATCATCATCCGGTAATTGAACACGCGGCGTTCGGCGACAAGCTCGCCGTCCTTGTAGATATATTCAGGCGTGCCGTTGATAGCATGGTCGACCAAAATGTCGCGAATCTGGCGTGCGCCGTGCTGCACCGCCTTGTCCCATGCGGCGGCAAAGCTCTCGGCTCCGACCTGAAGCTTTAGCGAATACAGGCTGCCTGCGGCATTGCCGATGACCTTTGCCGCCAGCTCGACACAGCCGGTTTCGGCAAGCGCCCGAATGAAGGCGCGTTGCCTGTCGGGCGTGATGGTATTGCGGCCGGCCTGAACCTGACGCTTGATGGGCGTAAAGTCGAACTGCGGCGGCAGCGGCGGATCGATGGGTGTGGGAAGAGAAGTCATGATTCCAAATAACCGATATGGTTATTTGTAGGAAAGTAAAATATTCTTACCGGTTCCCGGGCGCGCCTTGGTGCTTTGTCGGCTATTCCAAAACGTACAGGCCTGGCGCTGCCTCCAAGGCAGGGTACGCCTTACTGCCGAGTGCGGCGGGGGCGGCGACTTCCTTGCCCGAGCGCGCGTGGAGCCATTCCATCCAGTAGGGCCACCAGCTTCCGGCGACTTCCTCGGTGCCCTTCATCCATTCGGTGACGTCGGCAGGGGCCTTGTTCTTGCTGTGCCGCCAGTATTTCGCCTTGGGGTTGCCCGGCGGGTTAAGGATCGCCTGCATATGGCCAGCCTGAGAGAGGATGAACTCGACATTTTTGCTGCCGAACAATTGAGTCGAGCGGTAACAGGCGCGCCACGGCGTGATATGGTCGGTGGTGCCGCCCAGGATGAACATGTCGCCGGTCACCTTGGTCAGATCGAGCGTGTGGCCGGCGATCTCGAACGTGCCGGGCGCGGCGTAGGCGTTGGCCTCGAACAGCTCGAGGAAGTCGCCCATCAGCGCCGACGACAGGTTGGTCGCATCGGCGTTCCAGAACAGGATGTCGAACGCGGGCGGATCGTCGCCGAGCAGATAATTGTTGATGACATAGTTCCAGATGAGGTCGTTCGGCCTGAGCCAGGCGAAACCGCGCGCGAGGCTTGATCCCTCGATGACGCCCTTCTTTGCGGCGCGTTGCCGGGCGAGCGCGATGCCGTTGTGCGACACGAGGCTCGACGCCTCGGTATCGCCGGGCTTGGGCTCGAGCACGCAGACCATCATCGTGATCGCGTTGGCGCGGGTGTCGCCCATGCTCGCGAGTTTCGAGAGCAGCACCGACATCGTCTGCCCGCCCGAACAGCCGCCCGAGACATTGACCTTGTCGCTGCTGGTGATGTCGCAGACGACGTCGAGCGCCTTGATGCAGCTTTCGATATAGTCCGCCATGCCCCACACGCCCTGATCGTGCGTCGGGTTGCGCCACGAGATCATGAACGGCTGAATGCCATGGTCGGTCTGCCACTTGATGACGCTTTTTTCAGGGGACAGATCGTTGATATACATCTTGTTGATCTGCGGCGGGATGGTGAGCTGCGGGATCGCGTAGACATTGTCGGTGGTCGGCGCGTACTGGATCAGCTCGAAACGGTCGTCGCGATAGACCACCGCGCCCTTTGCGGTCGCGACATTCTCGCCAAGCTTGAACGGCTTCTTGTTGACCTGGCTCACCATCATGTCGTTGTGAACCATGTCGTTATAGGCGTTTTTGAGGCCCTTCACAAGGCTGAGCCCGCCTGAGTCCACGAGGCGCTTCTGCGCGGTGGGGTTACCGATCAGGCTGTTGGTCGGAGCGAGTGCGTCCATGATCATCTGGCTGACGAAATTCGCGCGGTCGCGTTCGATTGCGTCCATTTCAAGGTCTTCGATATAGCTTTTGACGCCCTTTTGAACGGCAAGATAATATTGCGCGCCCGCCTTGAAAAAGGGGTTGAAGGTCCACGCCGGGTCCATGAAGCGTTTGTCCTTGGGGTCGGGCGAGAGGTCGGATTTGCCGGTCATGATCTTCATCACGTCCTCGCTAAAGCCCCTGGTCGCCTTGAATGCCTTGTCGGGATTGGCCGCGGTCTGGCGAAGCATAAGCCCGATCGCGCCGATAAAATCCTCACGTGCGAGGCCAGCCAGCGGCCCCAGCGCCGAAGTCGCATCGTTCGCAGCATCGAACGCGCCCGATATTCCGGAAAACGGCGCGCCTTTTTTGGCTTTCTTCGCAC
>CALRMO020000196.1:0-4734 GCA_943369235.1 Sphingomonas paucimobilis | reverse complement strand
GACGGGTCGGTCACTGTTGACCGCGAGGATATCATGGGCCTCGTCGAGCTGGTCCGCCGCAACAACCCGTGGGAAAAGGGCGGCGAAATCGGCGACAGAAAACCGCTCAAGAAATTTCTGGGGCAGGTCGCACGCCCGTTTCAGCAGCTCAATTCGCTCGCCAATTCGCGTTCCAACGTCGCGCATCATTATGATCTGTCGAACGATTTTTACCGCCTTTGGCTCGATGACGACATGCAATATAGCTGTGCCTACTGGTCCGAGGCCGATGGCACGCTGGAAAGTGCGCAACTGTCCAAAAAGGCGCACATTGCCGCAAAGCTCGCATTGCAGCCCGGTCAGAAGGTGCTCGACATCGGATGCGGCTGGGGCGGGATGGCGCTGTATTTGAACAAAGTGGCGGACGTTGACGTGCTGGGAATCACGCTCAGCACCGAGCAGCTCAAGCTGGCCCGCGAACGGGCAGAGGCCGCAGGCGTGTCGGACAGGGTAAAGTTCGAACTGCTAGACTATCGCGTGCTCGCCAAACGCGCACCGGGCACTTTCGACCGGATCGTGTCGGTCGGCATGTTCGAACATGTGGGCGTGCCCCAGTTCGATACGTTCTTCCGCGCCTGTGCCAATTTGTTGAAAGACGACGGTGTGATGCTGCTTCACACGATCGGCCGTTTCGGTAAGCCCGGCAGCACCGACGCGTTCACCCGCAAATATATCTTTCCTGGCGGCTATATTCCCGCGCTGTCGGAAACCGTTGCGTCCAGTGAAAAAGTCAGGCTGATCGCGACCGATGTCGAAACGCTGCGCTTGCATTACGCCATGACGCTGCGTGAATGGTATAAACGTGTGCAGGCCAATCGGGAGGCGATAATCGCGCAATATGACGAACGCTTTTACCGGATGTGGACCTTCTATCTGTCGGGGGCAACAGCCGCGTTTGAATCGGGCGGAATGGGCAATTACCAGATCCAGTTTGTGCGAAACCGGCGCGCGCTGCCGATCACGCGCGATTACATAAGCGAGACGGAAAAGGAATTGCTGGCGCGCTAAACGAAAATCGCGACCGACTGCATTCCGGTCAGCACTGGCTCGCCGTCGCTGTTCCATGCGGTCATATACTGGCTGCTCGCGCCGTTTCCTGCATGGTGGGTCTCGCTTTCCAGATACCACCAGCCCTCTTTCGTGGAGGGCGTGTCGGTCAGCATATTGATCTGCCAGTTCATCGAGCTGACCATGCCTTTTTCGGTCATCAGGCCCATCGCCGATGGCGGCAGCGCGTCTCCGATGCAGATGAGTTCGGCGATATGGTCAAGGCCTTCATGCTCGGTAAAACGGTGCCAGCTGGCAAGGCGATTGGTGGCCAGCCCCAGCTCAAGTCGTTTGTCGGGATATTGCATATGCCCGGTGAAGAATTCAGGCGGTCCGCTCCGGACGTTTTCGGGCGCCGGAATGGACGGAAATTCCGGGCGGGGCAGTCCTTCATAGTCGAGATGGCTCTGCCGCCGGTTCATGAAAATAAAGGTGCAGGACAGGCCGACGCCATCCGATCCGCTGATTTCGGCTTTGACAAAAGCGGTGTTCTTGCCGCGACGCAGCAGCGTGGCGCTCACCTCAACATCACCCGCGAGCGGGCCGACAAATGCAATCTGCGCCGATTGCAGCGGGGGCAGATCGTTTCCAGCAAGCTTTGCCGCCTGATAGGCGAGAGCCGAGCTTAACCCACCATAAGATGTCCGCCCCTGATGCCAGCTTGGCGGGATCGAAATGGCGTGCGACGCTGCCCCGGGGGTGAAGTGCGCAAGGATCTGGGACAGGTTCATGACGACGGCTTAGCGGCAGAAAATCAGCGTCGCAAGCCATCCGAAAATCGCACTTGCCTTCATTGTCCGGGCATGTTCAAGCTTTCCCTTACGTCACGCAGGAGCAGCCGGATTTACGCCTGGGTCAATACTTTATTGGAGAGCGGCAAGTCGGTATTTCCCGACACCATGTCGGCCAGCCTGATGGTCCGCATCCTCCGCGCGGCGGTCGCTGAAGGTGGCAACCGGCGCGCCATATTGGCAGCGGTCGGTATCGAAGAAGTGCAGTTACGTAACCCGTTAAGCCGGTTCTCGTCGCATATTGTGCTCCGTTTTTTCAACATGCTCGAAAAGCATTTCAACGATCGGTCGGTCGTTCTGCGGATCGGCGAAAAGGCATCGACGCAGAATTTTTCGGATCTCGGATACGCGACCAGGCTTGAGGCCAATCTGGCATCGGTGATTGAAGCGAATATCCGCATCCAGTTGCTTCGACAGAATATGTTCGTCACCCAGTTCGAGCCTGCGGGCAAACCACCTTATCTTGTCTGGCAATGCCATCCCGATTTTGTAACTGACTACGCGCCGTTTATCGAGTTTTCGGTCGCAACCTATGCCCGGTTATCGCGGCAGATCCTGAATGAGCCACCCTTGTTACGGGCTGTGCATTTTCGTCATCAGCCTCGCTTCGATGTCGCAAAATATGAAGCCGCGTTCGGCTGTGCGGTCCAGTTTTCCATGCCGCAGACACGGATGGAAATTGCCGCACGGCAGGTTTTCCGGCCGTCGCCTTATGCCAATGCCATTTTGCTCGATGCGGCGTCGAACCGCTATGAGCAGCCGGCCAAGTGGATGGCCGAGGGCAAAACGCATCTCGCCTTCAGCTATTTCTATCTGTCGAACGCCTTGGACAAGTCGCCGCCCACGCTCGACCGTATGGCCAAGTCGTTCGGGATGACCGAACGCACGCTAAGGCGCAAACTGGTCGACGAAGGCGTGCCGTTCCGCGAACTTCTCGACCTCGTACGGCGCGACATGTGGGCATTATATGCGCTGGAAGACCAGCGCTCGATTGGCGAAATTGCGCTGTTGCTGGGCTATAGCGACCTCAGCGCGTTCAGCCGTGCGCACAAACGCTGGTTTGGCATGGCGCCTAGCAAAAGCTGAGGCGGGCAATTGACATCGAGGAGAAAAATGGTGGGCGTAGCAAGGATTGAACTTGCGACCCCTGCGATGTCAACACAGTGCTCTACCACTGAGCTATACGCCCACGCTGCGGCAGCCTCTAGCTGGGCTGCTGCAATCATTCAAGCCTATTTCAGTTCGCCGAAACTTTCCTTGGCAAACAGGCGTTCGACCTCGAGTACCAGGTCCTTCAGATGAAAGGGCTTCGAAAGAATCTTTGCGCTTGGCATGGATTCGCCGGCACGCAACGCGACTCCTGAAAAGCCCGTTATGAACATCACTTCGGTCGCCGGCGACACCTTGCTGCAATGCCGTGCCAGCTCGATACCGTCCATTTCGGGCATGACGATATCGGTCAGAAGCAGATCGAAATGTTCGCTTTCAAGCAACGGCGCTGCTGCGGTCCCGCGGTCGACTGCGACCACCTCATAGCCCGAACGTTCGAGCGCACGCGTCAGATATTCGCGCATCGCCTGTTCGTCTTCAGCGAGCAATATGCGTGCCATCGGTCTTCCTCAAAATGCCATTTGCAGAAATCTGTCTGCCCTGGCTTTCCCATACGCGCAGAGGTTTAATTTTTTTGCACCAACTTGCAAAAAATATGGCAGAAACATGCCACAAGGACAAGGTAATCGAATGACCGACAATAACGACGCCGGCTTTCAATGTTACGGTATCGACACGCTTGCCGTTCCGGTGCTGCTTTCGGTTCCCCATGCCGGGCGCGATTATCCGCAAAGGGTGTTCGATGCGTTGCGTCTGCCGCGCGCCGCGCTGATCCGGCTGGAGGACCGTTACGCCGATCTGCTGGCGCGTAAGGCCATCATGCTTGGCTATCCGGTAATCATTGCGCGCCGCGCGCGGGCGTGGATCGACCTTAACCGGGACGAGAACGATCTTGACGTGGACATGGTGCGCGGTGTCGATCGGGCGGATTATCCCACGCCGGGTGCCAAGCAGCGCGGCGGGCTTGGTCTCGTGCCCCGGCGGTTGTCCGGCGAAGGCGATTTGTGGAACGGGCAGTTCGAGCTATCGGATATCGAGCACCGCCTTGCGAGCTTTCACCGGCCCTTT
Organism: Sphingomonas paucimobilis; assembly: GCA_943369235.1. Taxonomy (GTDB): domain Bacteria; phylum Pseudomonadota; class Alphaproteobacteria; order Sphingomonadales; family Sphingomonadaceae; genus Sphingorhabdus_B; species Sphingorhabdus_B paucimobilis_A. The sequence continues at coordinate 679 of CALRMO020000196.1, read as the reverse complement.
CACAATTCGGTTTCGAACATTCTCGGACGCATTCGGGATAAATTCGGCGTGGCGATCCTGCTCGATCTGCACAGTATGCCGCCTTTGCGGCAATCGACGCCGGGACAGGTGCTGCAGTTCGTCATCGGCGACCGGTTCGGCAAAAGCGCAAGTTCGCAATTTGCCGAGCTGTTGATGGAGCGCATTCGCGGGCAGGGCTTTGCGGTGGCGCTCAATCATCCTTATGCCGGCGAATATATATTGCGCCGCCATGCTAAACCATCGGCGAATATCCATAGCCTTCAGCTCGAGATCGACCGGTCACTCTATCTCGATTCGGCGTTGCGGGAGCCTGGCGCCGGGTTAGGGCAGATGACGGCGCTGGTGACGGGCCTGGTCGGCGCGCTGGCCGACGAGGCATGGGGGTCGCATGCGCTGATTGCCGCAGAATAAGCGGGTTTCTGCCCGATAAAAAACCACCCCGAAAATTAATTCGGGGTGGCCAAGGTTCAGGGAGGTGGTGCCGCCTAACGGCACCGGTAGAACGGAAAAGGGAGGGGAGATTTCCGTTCTGAATCAAGGATGGGGCTTCAACATTTCAAAATCAAGACTCGAGCCAGAAAAAAATGCGATGATTACGGCCACATGCGCTGAAGGAACGGTAGGCGGTCGGCAAATTGATGCTTCAAGGCGCCGAGCA
>CALRMO020000195.1:0-4772 GCA_943369235.1 Sphingomonas paucimobilis | reverse complement strand
GATGATTTCTATCGAGGCCCCCGCAGGCGCGATCGATGTCTGCGGAACTGGCGGTGACGGCAGCCACAGCCTCAATATCTCTACTGCGGTTGCGATCGTGGTTGCGGCTTGCGAAGTGCCTGTCGCGAAGCACGGCAATCGTGCGGCGTCCTCCAAGGCGGGGGCTGCGGACACGCTCGAAGCGCTCGGTCTCAACCTTGACCGTGCGAGCGAAACCGCAGAAGCAACGCTTGCCGACCTCGGCATCTGTTTCCTGTTCGCGCAAAAGCATCATCCCGCGCTTGGCCCGCTCGCGCCGATCCGCAAGGCCATCGGGCGGCGCACGATCTTCAACCTCACTGGTCCCGCCGCCAACCCCGCCCGTGTCAAACGCCAGCTGATCGGCGTGGCGCGGCCCGACTTCATGCCCGTTTACGCGGGTGCGTTGGAACTTTTAGGTTATGACGACGCCATATTGGTGGCGGGCGACGAACCGCTCGATGAACTCTCGATTTCGGGTCCAAGCAGCATAATTCGTCTCGGCCAAGCGGTCGAGCGGATAACACCGGACGTCGCGGGCCTCGCCCAACACCCGACCGAAGCGCTTAAAGGCGGAGACGTAGCGCATAACGCAGTTGCTCTGACCCGCCTGCTCGATGGTGAGGCTAGTGCCTACCGCGATGCCGTTCTTCTAAACGCCGCGGCGGCGCTTATCGTTGCGGGCCATGCCGATGATTGGCATTCTGGCGTCGAAGAGGCTGCCGAGGCCATCGATAAAGGACTGGCAAAGGCGTTGTTGAAATGCTGGGTGACGTATTGATGACCGACAAGCTCGCCGAAATCTGTGCGACCAAGCGCAACGAAGTTGCGGTCCGCAAGCTCGCTGGCTTGGCACATTGGCCAATGCCTTCGCCGGTGCGCGGCTTTGAGGAGGCTTTGCGGGTCAGGGCGGAGAGCGGATTCGCGCTGATTGCCGAGATCAAGAAGGCAAGCCCGTCCAAGGGCCTGATCCGCGCCGATTTCGATCCGGCGGGGCATGCGCGGGCCTATCAGGCGGGCGGGGCGGCATGTCTGTCGGTGTTGACAGATGCCCCTTATTTCCAGGGGCATGAGGATTATCTCCTCGCCGCGCGCGTCGCTTGCGACCTGCCCGTCATTCGCAAGGACTTCATGGTCGATCCCTGGCAATGCGCCGAGGCGCGGGCGATGGGGGCCGATGCGATCTTAATTATCGTGGCGGCGCTTGAGGATTCGGCCATGATCGAAATTGAGGATGCGGCGCAGGCCGAAGGGCTGGATGTGCTGGTAGAGGTGCATAATGAAGCCGAAATGGAACGCGCACTAACGCACCTGAAATCTAAGTTGATCGGGGTCAACAATCGCAATCTTAAGACTTTCGAGGTCGATCTTTCCACCACCGAACGTCTTGCGACCATGGCCCCGGATGGCGTTCTGCTGGTGTGCGAGAGCGGGGTTTCAACGCATGGCGACTGCGAGCGGATGGCGGCGGCCGGGGTCCGGACATTTCTCGTTGGGGAGAGTTTGATGCGGCAGCAGGATGTCGAATGCGCCACGCGCATTCTATTGACGGGCCAATGACGAGGCTAACGCATCTTGATGACGACGGCGCGGCGCATATGGTAGATGTGTCGGCAAAAGCGGATACGGTTCGCGAGGCCGTGGCCGAGGGGCGGGTTACGATGTCCGTCGAAGCACTGTCCGCTATTCGCGACGGCAGCGCCAAAAAAGGCGATGTCCTCGCCACCGCACGAATTGCAGGCATCATGGCCGCAAAGAAAACCGCTGAACTGATTCCGCTATGTCACCCGCTGATGCTGTCAAAAGTGTCAGTCGATTTTTATTTCGAAGCTGACGGTATCCGAGCCACCGCGTTGGTTCGCCTGTCCGGCCCGACCGGCGTCGAGATGGAGGCAATGACCGCCGTTTCTGTCGCGTTGCTTACCATCTACGACATGGGAAAGGCGCTCGAGAAGGGCATGGTGATTTCGGATATCCGCTTGCTGTCCAAAAGTGGCGGGAAATCGGGTAATTGGCGCGCGTGATTGGCGTCGACGAAGCGCAGGGACGGTTGCTGGCACTTGCCAATCCCCTGCCTGTAATAACTTTACCGCTGGCCGATGCCGTGGGACATTATCTGGCTGATGATGTAATCGCGCAGCGGACACAACCGGCGGCTGATCTTTCGGCGATGGACGGTTATGCAATTCGTTTTGCCGATTTGCCCGGGCCGTGGCGTGTTATTGGTGAGAGCGCTGCAGGGGCGCCATTTCCGCACGGGCTTGGAAGCTGCGAAGCCGTGCGCATCTTCACCGGAGCGCATGTTCCAACAGGTGCGGACTGCATTCTGATACAGGAAGAAGCACAGCGCCAGGGTGATGTGCTTGATTTGACTGGCGAATGTCCGCCCTGCGTTGGCGCACATGTGCGGCGTGCGGGTGGAGATTTTCGGGCGGGTGATTGCCTGATAGATCATGGTAGTCTGCTAACGGCAGGACGGATTGCTGTCGCTGCCATGGCGGGCTACGGCTCGCTGGGCGTCGGCGGGCGACCGCGAGTTACCATCTTCGCGTCCGGAAACGAGCTGGCGGCCCCTGGACAGGAATGTACCACCGCGCAAATCCCTTCCTCGAACAGCGTCATGCTGTCCGCAATGCTAACCCCCTTGCCATGCGACGTCACCGACGGTGGGATCGTGCGTGACAACCTCGCGGCTCTGGAAAGTGCGGTGAGCGAAGCCGCAGAATCTTCGGATATTATTGTAACCACGGGCGGCGCGTCGGTCGGTGACCATGATTTGGTCCAGCCCGCACTTCGCAATATCGGCGCGGACATCGATTTCTGGAAAGTCGCGATGCGTCCCGGAAAGCCGGTTATGGCCGGACGAATCGGCAACTCGGTCGTGCTTGGTTTACCCGGAAATCCGGCGTCCGCTTTTGTTACCGCATTCCTGTTCCTCTTGCCGCTTGTTCGAAAATTGGCAGGCAGCCTGGAGCCGCTGCCAGAAATGCGAACTGCAAGCCTGAAAGAAAACCTCCCCCCGGGCGGCATACGCACCGATTATCTTCGCGCAATTTTGGAAAATGGTGTAATATCAGTGTTTAATGCGCAGGACAGTGGCTTGCTCAGTCCTTTGTCGAATGCAAATGCTTTGCTGATTAACCCAGCAGGGGGCGCGGCGCGGGCGGCCGGGTCGAAAGTGCAATATCTGCCGCTTATGTGATCAACCAACCACTATATGTTCGATTGTTCTTGACCTGATCTGCTTTGTTCTCTAATCGTTCTGTTCATGTTCAACATGATGGAACCACATTATGCTCACCGCTAAACAGCATGAATTGCTTCTCTTTATTCACCAGCATTTGGAAGAAAGTGGCATCTCGCCCTCATTCGAGGAAATGAAAGAGGCTTTGGACCTTAAAAGCAAATCGGGCGTCCATCGTCTGATCGGGGCATTGGAGGAACGCGGCTTTATTCGCCGACTTGCCAACCGTGCCAGAGCGCTTGAAGTTACCAAAATGCCAGAAGGCGGGAGCGCGCGCGTGTCCAATATGACCAAGTTGACGCCCGCAATTGCAAGCAACAAGGCGCAGGTCAATTTACCGGTCGCGGCGAACGATGTGATGGAAATTCCATTGCATGGAAAGATTGCGGCGGGCGTTCCGATCGAAGCGCTCGAGGGCCAAAATTCGCTGTCGGTGCCGATGGCCCTGCTGGGCGCTGGCGAGCATTATGCACTTGAGGTTTCGGGCGATTCGATGGTCGAAGCGGGCATCCTGGATGGCGATTATGCGCTCATCAAGAAAGCGAACACCGCGCGCGACGGTGAGATCGTGGTGGCGCTGGTGCGCGGCGAGGAAGCGACGCTGAAATATCTTCGTCACGAAGGTCAGCAGGTTCGGCTCGATCCCGCCAACAGCAGCTATGAGCCGCAATATTATGCCGAGCATGAGGTTGAGGTTCAAGGTAAGCTGGCGGGTCTTCTACGCCGGTATCACTGAGCTATCAGGGCTTCCGCCTTGGCCTCGCGAGCGGCCTGGACCCATGGCATATGATCGTTGGCTTCATTTACGCTGACCAGCCTGTTCTGCGCGATATAGAAAGTAAGGCCGCCGCTCTGTTCGAGTAGCTTTCGGTCGGCTTTCAACCATTTCGGACGACAGGATGACGGCAGCCACCGGTCGCTTATGACGATATCGACCCGTCTGCAGGCGGCCGCCATTTCCATCGACGGCACTTGGTATGGCGTTCGTGTTGCCAGCACAGTTCGCTCGGTTTCGCCGCGCCTGATGGTTATCACGCACATGTCCGTTGAACAGCTTACATTCGGCCATTGTTCAAGCGGGCTCGGCTCTGTGTTGGTGCCTGCATTTTCGAGAAGCATATCGCGGACGTAATCACCCGCGCTTGCGCGAAGCAATGATACGCTGCCCGCTGGATCGACCAGCGCGAGGTGCTTGCCGTCGCCGGTTACAAGCAAATCGGGGCGTGGCGCCGCGAGCATCGCCGCCACGCCGACAGCAAAAGGCACAACGCCGAGGTACCGCACATTACTCTTGAGCAAACCGAAAACCAGCGCACCTGCAATGATAGAAGCGTATGCCCAATCGGGCATTGCCGGAAGCATCGAGACCGCGCCGGGCAGGCCGCTAACCAGATGCGCCAGATACAGGATTATCGATATGCCCTGCCCCGCCAGCCACCAGAACGGCGCACCAAGTCCGGCAATATCAAGCAACAACGCCAGCGCTTCGGCGGGCATGATAAAAAACGTC
>CALRMO020000194.1:0-4790 GCA_943369235.1 Sphingomonas paucimobilis | reverse complement strand
CATCGACCATATCTACGATGATTGCGAGCTGATGGGGCTGGATATCGACACGATGATCCACGAAATGGGTGCCGCGCAGCTTGAGGTCAATTTCATCCATGGCGATCCGTTAAAGCTTGCCGATACGGTTTTTCTGTTCAAACGCGCGGTCCGAAACGTGGCGAAGCAGCACGGCGTCTATGCGACATTCATGGCAAACCCGATGGCAGGGCAGCCGGGGAGCGCGATGCACATCCACCAGTCGGTCGTGGACGCAGAGACCGGGAGAAATCTGTTTTCGAACGCCAATGGCAAGGACAGCGCGCTTTTCCGCAGCTATATAGCAGGCCTCGTCAAGTTCATGCCGCAAATTTCGCCGTTGTGGGCGCCAAACGTCAACAGTTTCCGCCGGATGCGTCCCGACAGCGCTGCGCCGATCAACGTGCAGTGGGGTGAGGATAACCGGAGCTGCGGTTTCCGTGTGCCGATTTCCGACAAGGCCAACCGCCGCGTCGAAAACCGTCTGCCGGGCGCAGATTCGAACCCCTATCTGGCAATGGCCGCGTCTCTGGTCTGCGGCTATATCGGTATGGTTGAACGGATGGTTCCGGCCAAGGCGATCACCGGCAGCGCCTATAACCGCGCGCGCACATTGCCGCGCACCTTGGAGGCGGCGTTGGATAGGTTCAGCGCATGCCGTCCGGTGCGGAATCTGCTTGGCGAGGATTTCTTCGAGATATTCTACGCGGTCAAGGATTATGAGCTGTTCAACTATCAATCGGTGGTGAGTAGCTGGGAACGCGAGCATTTGCTGCTGAGGGTGTGATGCCCGATCCGCTCAATAACAGCTATTATCGGGCGACCGCCAATGCGTGGGAAACGCAGCCTCAATTTAAGAGTGATAATGCTTTTTTTGACGTCGCCGTGATTGGCGGTGGCTACACCGGACTGTCAGCAGCTTTGGCCTGCGCCGAAAAAGGCCTGAAGGTCGCATTGTTCGAGGCGAAAACCATCGGCTATGGCGCGTCGGGCCGCAATGGCGGTCAGTTGATCCCGGGCCTGCGTTGGTCGATGCGCGAGATCGACGAAGAATTTGGTCGCGAGCGCGCGCAGGCGATTTTCGATCTGGCCTATGGCGCAGTGGAGCGAGTGAAAGGGCGCATCGCGAAGCATGGAATAGAATGCGACCTGAAAACCGGTCATCTGGAGGCAGCTTACAAACCAGCTCATTTCGAGGCAATGCAACGCGATGCCGAATTTCTGGCCAGGCAATTTGGGTGGGAAAGCGAGATTGTTCAGCCGCAGGATATGGGGCGACATATCAACGGCGGTGGTTATCATGGCGGGATTTATGATGCGAAGGGCGGGCATTTCCATCCGCTGAATTACGCGCGGGGTCTTGCCGAAGCTGCGTCGGACGCTGGCGTGACGATACTGGAGAATAGCCGGGTTGCCATATTATCGGAGTCGAAAATCAAAGATGGCTGCTCACTTGCTATTGTGCACGAGGAGCATAGACAGCCGGGTGCCGTTACCGGTGTTGCCAGTCATTACGGAATGAAGGTCGGTTTAGTCATCAACGCCACCGACACATGGCTAGGTCAACTAGATCATCATCTCGGTCGTTACACCATACCAATCATGAATTATAATGTGGCAACAGCGCCGCTATCCAACTGGCTGGATTATTTGCCCAGCGATGCGGCGGTTGCCGATAGCCGTTTCGTCCTCAACTATTTCCGCCTTTCCGCCGACAAACGCTTGATTTTCGGTGGCGGGGAGAAATATGTACAGACGCCGCCCGCAGACATCGCGGGCTTTGTCCGCAAACACATCGCCGAAGTGTTCCCATCGCTTGCCAATGTACCAATTGACTATGCTTGGGGCGGAGCGGTCGGGGTTACGGCCAACCGGCTCCCCCACATGGGGCGCAAGGGGAATGTCTTCTACGCCCATGGTTTTTCTGGCCACGGTGCGCTCATTACGACGTTGGCAGGGGAGTTGATGGCAGAGGCGGTGGTCGGCACGATGGAGCGCTTCGATGTCTTTGCCAGCCTTCCGCACAGCCGCTTTCCTGGCGGGAAATGGCTGGCGCGGCCGCTTGCGACGTTGGGCCTCCTTTACTACGCGATGCGGGACCGGTTATGATCGACCGGGCGGCCATATCGGCAATGTACGAGCGTGAGGTCTCACGTTTTGTTGCGGCAAATCCAACATCCGAAGCGCAAGCGGGGCGTTCGGGTGGCTGGTTCCAGGGCGTACCATTTCACTGGATGCTCGACTGGCCCAGCCCTTTTCCGATTGTCGCAAAGAGTGCCAAGGACGCCACGCTGACCAGCATCGACGGGCAGGTTTTCGACGATTTCTGCCTCGGCGATACCGCCAGCATGTTCGGTCACTCGCCGCCTATATTGGCCGCCGCATTGGCGGATCAGGCGGGGCAGGGGCTAAGCTATATGTTGCCAACCACGAAATCCGCCGAACTGGGCGAAATGCTGGCGGCGAAGTTCGGCTTGCCGCACTGGCAGGTGACGACCACGGCCAGCGAAGCAAACCGCGCTGTGATCCGTTGGTGTCGCGGCTTAACTAAGCGTAATAAAATATTGATATTCAACGGTTGCTATCACGGCGCGGTCGATGATGTGTTTGTCGATTTGCGCGACGGTGCGGCGGTCAATAGGTCAAGCCTGATCGGGCAGGTGCGGGATTTGTTTCCGACCACTGTCGCCATCGAATTCAACGACGTCGATGCGCTTGAGGCGGCCTTACGATCCGGCGACATTGCTTGCGTGCTGGCCGAACCGGTGATGACCAATATCGGCATGGTCCGTGATGCGCCAGGCTATCTGGAAAGGCTGAGGCAGCTTTGTAGTGAAACAGGAACTATTCTCGTATTCGATGAGACGCACACGATCTCATCTGGCTTTGGCGGGCACAGCAACACGCACGGCCCAAAACCAGACATCATGGTCATCGGCAAATCCATAGGTGGAGGCGTGCCGTGCGCTGTGTACGGCTTCACTTCCGAAATTGCGGCGAAAATGGAAGCGCTCAACCGCTCGCGGCCACCGGGGCACAGCGGCATCGGCACGACGCTGTCCGCCAACGCGTTGGCCATTACCGCAATGCACGCAATGCTGGGTCAGGTGATAACACGCGACGCTTATGCCCATATGCTGGCGATGGCTGAGCGGCTCGTTTCGGGACTTAACTCCATTATCGCGGCGCACCGGCTGGACTGGCATGTTAGTCATGTCGGCGCGCGCGTGGAATTCGTATGTTCAGCCACGCTTCCGCGCAACGGCAGCGAGGCGCGAGCGGCAATGGACCACGACCTCGAAGGCGCAATCCACCTCTACCTGACCAATCGCGGCATCTTGCTGGCACCATTCCATAATATGATGCTGCTTAGTCCGGTAACGCAGCCTGTGCAGGTTGATCGGCTGATTGCTGGGGTGCGCAATGCGGTTAGTGAACTAAGTGCCCCCTAACCCCTCTCTTTCGTCACCCCCGCGAAGGCGGGGGGCGATCACCTAAGCTTTTCTTTTACCAAAGCGGTTTGAGGTGATAGTCGAGTGCCGGTGATGGATTCCCGCCTTCGCGGGAATGACGAAGTTGAGAGAAAAGAATGGCTATCCCTAGATCGAAATCCTCCGCCATCATTGCTCCGAAAAGCGAGGCCGAGGCGTTCTTTGCCGCTAACCCCGATGTCGATTCGGTCGAGATGATTTACACCGACATGGGCGGCGTTCCGCGCGGTAAGCGCTTGCGCCAGCACGAGGTGCTTTCGGTTTACGAAATCGGGCGCTATTTCCCCGGCTCAATCGCGGTTGTCGATATCACCGGACAGGATACGGTGGAAACCGGCCTGGTCTGGGAAGACGGCGATGCCGACCGGTCGATGAAGCCGATCCCGGGAACCTTGGTAAAAACCCCGTGGGCCGGTGATACCGCCGCGCAATTCATGGTGGATTTTTACGAGCTCGACGGAAGCCCGCACGATCTCGACCCGCGCCATGTGCTTGGGCTGGTGGTCGACCGCTTTACCGAGATGGGCCTGACGCCTGCGCTCGCCGTCGAACTCGAATTCTACCTGCTTGATCCGAAACGCGCGCGTGATGGTTCGATCCGTCCGGCACGCCCGGAATACAGCGGCAGCGCGCCGCAGATGATCGAAGTCTATGGCTTGCGCGAACTCGACGACTTTCGCCCGTTTTTCGATGAACTTTATGAGGCGTGCGACATTCAGGGACTGCCGCTTGAGTCGGCGATATCCGAATTCGCACCCGGCCAATGCGAGCTCACCTTGCGCTACAAACCCGATGTCCTGCGCGCTGTCGATGATGCCATCATGTACAAGCGCGTGGTCAAAGCCGTCGCGCAAGCGCACGGTCTGGAAGCCACCTTTATGGCGAAACCCTTTGCCGAGCAGGCCGGATCGGGAATGCACATTCACGTGTCAATGAACGACGCCGATGGCAACAACCTGTTTGCCAGCGACGACCCTGAAGGCACGCCGATGCTGCGCCACGCGATCGGCGGGATGATCGGCTCGGTTGGTGACTGCTTTGCGTTGTTTGCGCCACATGCCAACAGCTATCGCCGGTTCAAGCCCAACAGCTACGCCCCTGTTGCGCCGACCTGGGGTGTGAACAACCGGACGGTGTCGTTCCGCATTCCGGCTGGCCCGCCTTCCAGTCGCCACGTCGAACATCGCGCCTGCGGTGCCGATGCCAATCCTTATCTTGCGATAGCGGGCGTACTGGCAGGCATTCATCACGGCATTGTCAATCAGACCGACCCCGGCCCTG
>CALRMO020000193.1:0-4802 GCA_943369235.1 Sphingomonas paucimobilis | reverse complement strand
TGCCAACGATCTCGGCATTCACCTTGGCCTGAAGCGGATCCAGCCGGAATAAAATCTGGCCCTTGCGAACCATCTGTCCTTCGCGGACGCGAATTTCGCGGACAGTACCACCTTCGGCATGCTGAAGCTTTTTCAGACTGGTTTCCGACGAAACTACGCCGGGCGCGACCACCGCCGAAGCCACGGGGACCAGCAGGCTGAACAGCAAAAAGCCGCCGAGCCCGATAATCAGCACCCACATTCCCAGCATGAATGGCTGGCGAACAGAAGTCTGTTTTCTGGGGGGCGCATTCACATCTACCGCAAAGCGCGTGGCCATCGAGCGCGATATTTCCTGACCCGACCGGCGCAGTCCGAGAGAGAGTTTGTTCGTCGATTCTGTCATTTTACGCCGTCACTGCTTGCTGTTGCTTAGCCTGCGCCTGCGCATTCAAGGCGTTGGCGACTGCGTCACGCGGCCCGAATGCCAGCGCGTTGCCATCGTCCAGAACGAGCAGGAGATCGACCCCTTCGAGGATCGCCATGCGGTGAGTCATCAATATGACCGTCGTGCCGCGCTGCTTCAGCGCGCCGAGCGCCCTTACCAACGCTGCCTCGCCGTCCCGGTCGAGCGCTGCGTTGGGTTCGTCGAGCACTACCACTGCAGGATCGCCGAACAGCGCGCGCGCCAAGGCTATACGCTGGCGTTGCCCGCCCGACAGGCCTTGGCCACCATCGCCGATCACGGTATCATAGCCCTGCGGCAACCGCAGAATCATGTCGTGGACACCTGCAGCCTGCGCTGCGTCGATGACTTCCTTCGGGCTGCTGCCATCCTTGAACCGGGCGATATTGTCGGCGACCGTTCCGGCAAATAGCAGCGGCTCTTGCGGAACATAGCCCATATCGGCACCCAGAGTTTCCAGGCCGTAATTGTCGAGACGCGCGCCATCCAGCCGTATTTCGCCGGCCAGTGGCGGAACGATGCCAAGCAGCGCGCGCGCCAGCGTGGATTTTCCCGACCCCGACGGACCGACCACGCCGAGCGCCTGGCCAGGCTCGAGCTTGAAGCTTATGTTGCGTAAGGCGGGCATCAACGTGCCCTGCGGCGCTGCAACCAGCTTGTTTACGACCAATTGTCCCGCAGGCCGCGGTAATGCCGTGCGTGGGATGGTGGGCGGCGAGGCTTGTTCCAGCGCGTCGAGCCGGTCCCAGGCGATGCGGGCACTTTGCAGGCCGCGCCACGAAGTAACCAGCTGATCAATCGGCATCAACGCGCGCGCGGCAATCATCGAGGATGCAATCAGCACACCCGGCGTGATCTGGCCGTTCAGCACGAAATATGCGCCAAGCGCGGTCGCCCCGACTGGCATTACCATTCGAACGAACCGACTTGCCGCCGAAATGGTGCCGGTGCGGTCGCTGGCGAGGCCCTGCCATCCGAGCATCGCATCGCGTTTAGCCTGCCAGTTTCTCCGCACGGTATCAAGCATTCCGAGACCGCGGACGACTTCGCCAAATCGATGCGCGGTCGCCGCTTTGTCGGTCGCAATTAGCGCCTCGCTCTGCGCATGGCCGAGCGCAGTTTTCGTGGCTTTCTCGTTCACCCATGCCAGCACCGCAAGCGCCATCCCGCAACCGAGGACGAGCAGTCCGATCAAGGGATGAAAAAGAAAACAAACCAGCAGATATACCGGGATGAACGGCGCATCGAGAAAGGCAATGGCGGTGGGACCAGAAAGACTTTCCCTCAACTGGTCGAGATCGCGCACGGCATTGGCATGCGCTGCGTTGCGCGGGGCGACGATGCCGGCGGAAACGAGACGTTCGAACACGCCCTGCCCCATAAGGTCGTCAAATCTCACCCCGGCGCGAACCAGCAAGCGCGAGCGCACCGTTTCGATAACGGCTTGTAACCCCAGCAGAAACAACGTGATGATCAAGAGAAAAATCAACGTCGAAATCGATCCGCTGTTCAGCACACGGTCGAATACCTGCAGGGTAAAGATGGGTCCGGCCAGGCCCAGCAGGTGGAGGGCTGCGCTGAAACCGACCAGTGCGAAAAATATACGGCGGCATTGCCACAATGCGCCGTGCATGAGACTGCCGTCGGGGGACAGGAATTTGCCGATCATAATGCTCCGGTTTCTGTCGCACGGGAAAAAGGGACGCGGGCAACACCCGCGTCCCGATATCGTTAGCCGACAGCCGCGAGCAACTGATCGGGGGTCACGCCCAGGGCAATGATGACATCGCCTTCAGTGCTTGTGACGGTCGTACCATCGACCAGTATCTGGCCTTGGTCGTTCGCCGGGAACTGCGCCAGAAAGTCGGCGACTTCCTGAAATGCGCTGCTACCGCCCTCGGTCAACCCGAGGCGCGCGCCGACCTCCCCGACGCTCAGACCGGCTGCGGCATATTGCGCAAGCACAGGTGCGAGGTCGATCTTGCCGCCCGTCACGCTTGCGATATTGGCAAGGATCTCAGGAGCGATATCGAGCTTGTCGGCACCATTGCCGAAATCCAGTGCAATCACCGTATCGATCTGGCCGTTGCCGACGATTTCCTTGCCGATGAAAAACGTGTCATTGCCTTCGCCACCGAAGTGGATGCCAAGCCCGCTGCCGGTGTCGGTAAAGTCGTTGCCCTTACCGCCCAGCGCATAGTCGCTGCCCCCGCCGGTGCGGATGGCATCGTCGCCGTCACCCCCCCAGAGCGAGTCGTCGAACGAGCCGCCGAACAGCAGATCGGCTCCCGCTCCACCGAAAACAACGCTGTCGTCGCCAAATGTCGTTACGACATCATCGCCAGACCCGGAGTCGACGGTATTGTTGTTGCCAAGCACGGTGACAACATCGTTGCCACTGCGCGTGAAAACAAGCTGATCGCTGGCGTTGACGCGAGCGACATCACGGTCGCCGAACGAGGTTACAGCAACACCGTTATTGCCAAAGCCCGGGAAGCCCGGGAAAGGGGTGAAAGGGAAGCTGGGGAAGGAAGGAAATGAAGGAAACGAGGGAAAGCCAGAAAATGGCAATGGCTGGCCGGGTCCACCGAACGAGAAAGAGGCCGAAGATTGAGCAAATGAAAAAGCTGGAGAAGACATTGGGGGAAACTCCTGTTTTTAGCTTTCACCGGGTCGGGTGATCCCGGCGCACGTGCCTGGCACGCAGAACTTTACGCACGGGATCGCAAAAAGACGCCAATTACGGAAAAAAATTTGGAGCTGGCCGAAAAATCCGTTGGCCAACTGCTGAATTTTACTGACTTGCGCGTCCGTCGGGACAGCGCCATACGCGAGATAGAAAAGACATATATAGCATGCGGACGCCCACAACCGTTGCCGTTATATAAGAAGACAAGCGAAGTTGGTGCTGCTGTATGGCAAGTGTCGCAGCTTCGTCATTGGCAGTGCAGCGAGATCAGCATTATTGCCACTGCCAGTTATGAGATAATTGCCCGTGCGACAAGGTCGGGACGCGTTACCATTGCATCATGACCCGTTGGCAAGCTTGTGAGGCGCCAGCCCCGTGTTTGAGCCGCTTGATCTGCAAATCTGTTGAAAAGGCCAAGCAAATTAGGTTGAATGCAGTGAACAAAGTGGCGAGATAACGAAAGCGGCTTTAGCAGCGCTAGCGCTTGTTCCCATGTTTTGATGGGGTGAGTTGTCATTCGTCGTGCGACCCAGCCTCCCGTGGCTGGATCCCCAGGATCAAGGCCAAGAGCAGCAACCTGTGGCGCGGACATCAACCAGCCGTCGATAGCTGCAGCGCGCGCAGCCTTACGCGCGCCCGGAAGCTGAAAATCAAACATGCACTCACCGTCGTTAGGGACAACAGCATCGAGATAGACGAGGCTGGCGATGTGCTTAGGCAGAATAGCCGCGACACCTGTAATCACCATGCCGGCATAGCTGTGTCCGACCAGTGTAACGGACGAGAGCTCTTCGGCTTCGATTACAGCACAGACGTCACGGATATGCGTGTTCAGGTCAGTGGCTGGGGTTGCCAGATGTGCACGCTCCCCAAGGCCTGTCAGAGTCGGGGCGAACGCGCGATGGCCACGTCGCTGCAGTTGGTCGATAACGTCGCGCCACACCCATCCCCCATGCCAAGCACCATGGACAAGCACGAAAATACGGGCTGGGGGAGCGGGGCGGGTAAACACAGGTCCCGAGGTGGCAGCTAATGCTGCGGCAACAGAGCCAATCGCACTGCGCCGGGTGATATCATGCATTCGCTTTATCCAAATATCTCTTTCCCAGTCAGAAATTATGTCGTGCGGTGATTGTCCATGTGCCAGGCGCATTAAGGTAAGGTGCGGCCCCTGGAATGACAGACTGAATGAATTTGGATCCCAGGCAATTGTCGCACGCAATGGCAATTCGCCACGTACCACCGTCCTTCTCGAGCGCCACCGATGCATTGACCAGTGCGTGCCCGTCGGAATCGGATATCCCGGTTGCCAGCGTCCGACCGTTATTGGTACCGATTTCCTGGTCAGAAGTCATCGAGATATTTGCTGAGGGGATCAGTCGGTAAATCGAACCAAGGGGTGCAGCATATGAAAAACCCGCGCTGACCGATATATCGGGTGAGCGGACCGGTTTGGCGAGCCTGCCATCAGCTGTAACCACTCCAGCATCGCAATTGCCCGCGATGCCTAACCGGCAATTAGGCCGTGGACTCATAATGGCGCAGTCTGATGCGGATGCAAGCGAGTTTGACCATTGCGGCAAAGGCTGAACCGAGCTTGTCGTAACGGGTTGCTATTCTTCTGTAGTATTTGAGTTTATTGAAGAAGCGCTCGACGCGGTTTCGCTT
>CALRMO020000192.1:0-4825 GCA_943369235.1 Sphingomonas paucimobilis | reverse complement strand
GGCAGAAGCAGATTGCCTTGGCCAAGAAGCGCGGCGAGCAGCATATCGGGGTAAATCCGCGCCATGAAAGTTAGCGCCACCGACTCCGTTCGTGTCGAGCGAAGACGAGACACCCATCGGCCATGCACGCCTTATGGGCCTCTCGTCTTCGCTCGAGGCGAACGGATAAACAGGTAAGTGAGCATTCTCCCAATCCTCTACAGTTTCCGCCGATGCCCCTATGCGATGCGCGCGCGGATGGCGATTGCGGTGAGTGGGGTAAGCGTAGAATTACGCGAGGTTGTGTTGCGTGACAAACCGCCCGAAATGCTTGAAGTTTCGCCAAAGGGAACGGTGCCGGTGCTGGTATTAAGCGACGGTATTGTGCTGGAAGAAAGCCTCGATATCATGCGCTGGGCTCTCGGCCAAAACGATCCTGAAGATTGGCTTGGGCACATCGACGGTGCATTGATTGCCGCCAATGACGGGCCGTTCAAGCGAGCGCTCGATTGGTACAAATATCCGCATCGTTATGATTTGCCGGATGGATTGGCGCACCGGGACGAGGGGTTGAAATATTTGGTGGATTTGAACGCAGCGCTCACAAAAGCTCGCTTTTTGGGGGGAGAGCGATGCGGCTTTACCGATGTCGCTTTGTTCCCGTTCGTCCGCCAGTTTGCGGCGACCGATCAGGCTTGGTTCGACGGCTTGGCTTTGCCTGCGCTTCAGAAATGGTTTTTGTCGCTAACCAGCGCCGCGCTGTTTGCCGAGATTATGGTCAAGTATCCGCAGTGGAACGCGGGCGATGAACTTACGCTCTTTCCATAAACGGAGAGTGAAGTTCGAACTTCGTTGTCATTCCCGCGAAAGCGGGAATCCATGGCCTGGCGGTTGGACCATGGATCCCCGATCAAGTCGGGGATGACAATGAGTGGTGATTGAGGGCTATTGCTTCAACAAAACCAGCTCTTCTGCCATGCTCGGATGCAGCGCCACGGTGTCGTCGAACGCCTGCTTGGTAAGCCCCGCCTTCACCGCGATGGCAGCCGCCTGCAATATTTCGCCGCTGTCGGGGCCTATCAGGTGAAGCCCGACCACGCGCTCGTCTGCCCCTGCCACAATCATCTTGTAAATCGCCCGTTCGTTCCGGTCGGCAAGGACATTCTTCATAGCGCGAAAGTCACTCTTGTAGATTTTGACATCGTCAAACTTGGCTCTTGCTTCCGCCTCGGTATTGCCGACGCTGGCGATGGGCGGATTGCTGAACACGGCGGTGGGAATGCAGTCGTAATTAACCGTTCGCGGGTTATTGCCGAACACCGTGTCGGCAAAGGCATGGCCCTCGCGGATGGCGACCGGGGTTAGCTGCACGCGGTTGGTGACGTCGCCGACGGCATAAATGCTTGGAATATTTGTCCGGTTGTCGTCGCCGACCTTGATCGAACCGTCTTTGGCCAGTTTGACGCCGACCGCTTCGAGGCCCAATGCCTTGCTGTGCGGGGTACGGCCGATCGCCCAGAGCAGCAAATCGGTCTCGATTTCCTCGCCACCCTTGCTCTTGATGAGAAGGCTGCCATCGTCCTGCTTCGTCACCGATTCAAAACCGAAGTTGAACCTTATATCGATCCCCTTGTGACGGCTGATATCGACGAGCCGGTCGACGATTTCATCGTCATAGCTTCGCAAAATGCGGTTGCCATGCGTAACGAGGCTAACTTCGACGCCTAGCTCGTTGAAAATTCCTGCAAATTCATTGGCAATATAGCCGCCGCCCGCAATCAATGCGCGCTTGGGCAAGGCTGGCAGGCTGAACACCTCATTGGAGGTTATGCCATGGCCTGCGCCCGGTATCTCGGGCACCGAAGGCCATGCCCCTGTCGCAACCAGAATATGCGCTGCGGTGATTTCCCGCCCGCTAACGAATTGAACACTGTTCGGGCCGCTCACGATGGCACGTTCGCGGAAAATTTCGACATTGTTGTTGCCCAGCGTCTGTCCGTAGAGACCTTCGAGCCGGTTGACCTCGGCCGCGACATTGTCGCGCAGCACATTCCAGTCGAACGTTGCGCAGGCTGTGTTCCAGCCAAAACGCTGCGCATCGGCAAGGTCTTCGGCAAAATGCGATCCATAGACGAGCAGTTTTTTGGGCACGCAGCCGCGAATGACGCAGGTGCCGCCGACCCGATGTTCTTCGGCGATGGCAACGCGGGCACCATGCGACGCCGCAATCCGCGAAGCGCGGACGCCGCCCGACCCGGCGCCAATGACGAAGAGGTCATAATCATAGTCTGACATCGGAAGAACTTTCTGTTGCGGAGGCGATATGGGTATGCCGCCTTCGCATTGCCAATCGCAATCGTGCGCCTCGCTTATCGAACAAAGCGATTGGGATCAAATATCGCCGAGCGCCGCTTCGATGAGCGCGGTGGTCGACGGGTCGAAGCCGGTCGCGCCATTCTCGCCGATGCTTTTGGCGATTTCCTTGCCCAGCTCGACCCCGAACTGATCGAACGGGTTGATGCCAAGCAACACCGCGTTGACGAAGGTGCGATGTTCGTAAAAGGCAATCAGCGCGCCAACCGTTGACGGCGTGACGTCGTCGACAAGGATCGTGGTTGAAGGCCTGTCACCGACATAATTGCGCGCCAGATCATCGGCTTTCTTGCCCGCCATCAGCGCCGCGCCCTGTGCAAAACAGTTCACCAGCAATGTTTCATGATGCGCGGGGTCAAAATCATGGCCTGGAGTCTTGCTGGCGATGAATTCGACAGGGATCAGGTGCGTTCCCTGATGCAAAAGTTGGAACACCGCATGTTGTGCATCCGTGCCGACGCCGCCCCAGGTCACCGGCGCGCTGCTTCGGCCGAGCGGTTTGCCATCAGCGGTTACCGACTTGCCATTGGATTCCATTTCAAGCTGCTGCAGATAGTCGGGTAAGAGCCGCAACCGCTCGTCATAGGCAAAAACCGCACGCGTCTGGCAGCCTTTGACTTGCGCGTAATACAGATCGGCAAATGCCGCCACGGTCGGCGCATTTTGCAGCGTCGGCGCGTTGCGGAAATGCCGGTCCATCGCAGCGGCACCTTCAAGCAATTCTTCGTACACCGCCCAGCCAAGCCCGAGGGCGACAGGGAAGCCGATTGAGCACCACAAGGAATAGCGCCCGCCAACCGCTTCGTTGAATGGCAGGACACGGCTTTCGTCGATGCCCCATTCGACCGCCTTGTCGGGATATGCAGTCAACGCGACAAATTGGGCGTAAGGATCGGTTACTCCCCCTTCGATCATCCATTCCATCGCGCTTGTGGCGTTCAGCAAGGTTTCGGTGGTGGTAAATGTCTTCGATGCCACCGCGACAATCGTCTTGTGCGGGTCCATGCCCTTGACCGCCTCGGCGAGCGCCGATCCGTCGACATTCGAGACCACCTTGACGTCATAACGCGCATCGTCGCGGCCAAGCGCATCGACCAGCAGCTTTGGCCCAAGCGCCGACCCGCCAATGCCGATGTGCAGGATATGCTTGATATCGCCCAGCGCGCCAGCGTCTATGGCCTCGATCAGCCCGCGCATCCGCGCCTGAAAGCCCCGCGCGTTCGCCACGGCTACCGCGCTGCCATTGCCGCGTTCAGCAGCATGTTCGGCAGCGCGACCTTCGGTCGGGTTTACCACCGCGCCGGTAAAAAGCGCCTCCTTGGCCACGTCGAGACCGGCTTCAGCGGCCATGGCGGCCAAGATGTCGAGCAGTCCGTCATCAAGATGTGTTTTCGAAAAATCGAACCGCAATCCGGACTCAAAAATCGTGAGCGCATCGACCCGGCCGGCATCGCTTGCGAACAATTCGACCAGCGGTTTCGTTTCAGCATTTTCCAGTGCAGACCAATTGGCAGCTATCATCATCGATCCTTTTCCATGGCGTCATCGCCGTCAGTTGAACTCGGCACTGGCCAATAGCGCCCCCGCGCATTAGAAGGCCAGCCAATCCGTCAATCACTGCCATTTTTTGCGAGTTTGCGTGACATCAACATCCGATAAGACCGAAGGTTTTGAGACCCAGACCGCAACCGCCAGTGCGAGCGGAAAAACTTCTTCCGAATGGCGCGAATATGGCAGTTTTCTGCTGAAGCTAGCTTTATTCGTATTCATCCTGCGCAGTTTTATCGTGTCGCCGTTCAACATTCCCTCGGAGTCCATGCAGCCGCGTCTGCTGATCGGCGATTATCTGCTCGTGGCGAAATGGCCCTATGGCTATTCGCGATACAGCCTGCCCTTTTCCCTGCCTTTGATTCCGGGTCGGGTTTTTGCGAGCGAGCCCGAGCGCGGCGATGTCGTGGTGTTCAAGGCGCCACCCAGCCTGAAAGACGATTATATCAAGCGCGTTATCGGACTTCCGGGTGACGTCATCCAGATGCGTAACGGGATCCTGGAAATCAACGGCGTCGCGGTGAAAAAGGAACGGATTGCCGACCTCGTCATTCCCGTGACCGAGAATATGACCGATGCAGCCCAACTTGAAGGCACGCCATTTCCATGCTGGCGCCCGGATTTTGAAGAAACATCAAAGGCCGGCGTTCGCCAGTGCCGCTACCCGCGATATGTTGAAACGCTGCCCAATGGCCGCCAATATAATATCCTCGATCTCGACAGCGGGCTGCCCGGTGACGATACCGAGGCGTTTGTGGTTGGCGAGGGCCAGATTTTCCTGATGGGCGACAATCGCGACCGCAGCGCGGACAGCCGCTTTCCCGCCGATGGCAAGGCGATCGGTATCGTGCCGCAGGAAAATCTTGTCGGCAAGGCTTTGGTAACGGTATTCTCGACCGACGGGTCGTCGCGCTGGCTGCTGCCG
>CALRMO020000191.1:0-4880 GCA_943369235.1 Sphingomonas paucimobilis | reverse complement strand
CACCTGCCTCAATATTCGGGCGCGTATCCGTGCTCAATGGCCCAAAGATACCAGTTGTCGACGACCGTGCCGGTGAGCAGGATACCGATACCGCCCGTCAAGGTGGTCAGAACCGCGAACCACCATGCCCAGCGGTGGATCGATTCCGCCGTGGCATTGAAGCCCATTGTCCAGCGCCAGAACAACGCACCACGTTCGAACGCCGTGCCGCGATCGGTAATCTGCTCGAGCTCGCGCTCTGCTCCATACCGGCCGGTCGCAAGGACCGTCGCGCCGTGCATCGCAAAGAGCAGGGCCGATCCATATAGGAACACGATCGAGAGCGCGTGGAAAGGATTGTAGAACAGATTGCCATATTGAAGCGACAGGTTGTTCGTCCATTCAAGATGCGGGAAGATTCCGAAGGGCACAGCCTCGGCCCAGCTGTCCATGAAGAACGGCCGGATAAAACCGAGAACCAGATAGAGCCAGATCGCCGAGGCAAAAGCCCAGGAGACATGTGTGCCCATACCCAGAGCACGCGCCCGCCTGAAGCCGCGTATCCACCAAAGCAAGATCGACGTCGTCAGGAAGAAGCCTGCGAGGATCCACCATCCGCCCTTGCTAAGCGGCACGAACGGCGTCCAGCCATATTCGGGTCCCGGAGGATAGAGACCAAGCCAGAAAAACTGGCGAACGAACTCGGTCGGGCTCCAATTTACCGCCGCGAGCATGTTGAGACCAATAATCTCGATCGCAAGGAAGCCGAAGATCAGCGACGCGACGCCGAGTGTTCCCAAATAGATGGGGCCGATTTGCGCCTGTCCCACTTTGCCCGCCCAGTAGCTATAGCCGGTTGCGGCAATGCGGGGGTCGTTACCATGAGGTAAGTCAGGTCCCATTTCGGGCGCGTGTACCAGTTGAACCTGGCTAAATATATTTTGATAGCGTGCCATTTCTTACCTCCCATTAGACCGACATTCGACCACATTCGCATGTCGTGATCGTTGTTGGAAGTTTCCCGGCAAGAAGCGTTGTGACGGCCGGGCTGGTTGCCCGGACAAGCAACGTGACGCTGCCCGGGGGACTTCCAACAGCGACCCCAAGGGCGGGCCTATTTTGGCCGAGCCCCGCGTCGCTCGTCGTTCACTATGCGTTAGCATGGCTCTCTCCTCTCTCCTCGTGCTCGGCCAAAATAGGCTCCGTCACGACATGTGAATGTGGTCGAACGTCGGTCACGACCAGATCGGAATGTTGCGCCACCATTCCCACCATTCGGGCCATCCGCCCGCGAACAATGGTCCAGCGATGATGATGCACACGGCGCTCCAGAAGCCTGCGTTAAGCGCAAGCAGCAGCCCGAGACGGTGAATTCCGACGGTGCCAATCGAATAGCCGATGAAGTCGCGGAAAAACGCGTCTTCATATTCAGGCGTCTTTACTGCCTCACCCTTTTTCGGATTAACCGCCGACAGGATCAGCGCACCGTGCAGCGCAAGCGCGAAGCAGGTGGTGAAGAAGAATGACACGGCAATCATGTGCGCCGGATTATAGTGAAAATTCACATACTGATATCCGGTGTTCGAAACCCAATCGAGGTGGCTGAATATTCCGTATGGAAATCCATAGCCCCACGCGCCGAGCAGGAACGGCCGGAACACGACCAGCGTGACATAGGCCAGAATCGCAAAGCTGAACGCCACGGGAACATGGTAGCCCATGCCCAGTTTCCGGCTGATTTCGACCTGACGCAATGCCCAGGACGAAAACGCGCCGATCGCGCATATTGTGATAATCTGCCAAAATCCGCCCTCTTTAAGCGGTGCGAATCCCAGCCCGTATTTTACATCGGGCGGGTTGATGGAAATCAGCCAGGGATTCCATGTTGGCCCCAATGAGGCGGCATAGAATATCAATGCCGTTCCCAAAATGGCGCATATCGCTGCTGTGACGCCGAAAAAGCCTATATAAAAAGGCCCGATCCAGA
Source organism: Sphingomonas paucimobilis (assembly GCA_943369235.1). GTDB lineage: Bacteria > Pseudomonadota > Alphaproteobacteria > Sphingomonadales > Sphingomonadaceae > Sphingorhabdus_B > Sphingorhabdus_B paucimobilis_A. The sequence goes on along the minus strand of CALRMO020000191.1, from coordinate 2,914 downwards.
AATCGAACAGGTCCCCTCCAATGAGCGTACCGCCACGGACACGATATTTTCTTTCAAAGCTTAACAGCGACATACAACTTCCCCTTCTGCCCACCGGGCAGGTCGTTTGGCCTGCCACCTTGTGGTGGACAATTTGACCCCAAATTCAAATACTCCCGGGGAGGTACGTGGCGCCGAAGCGCCACGACCTCTTAGGGGCTTTGGTTCAGGTCAATTAGCCGGCACCGCCGCCGGAGCGGCAGCGGGTGCAGCAACCGCTGCGGTGGTCGGCGCAATTGTCGGACCCTCAATCCAGTTGAACCGGTCAGTGCTCAACAGAATGAAGTGGATCAATAAAGCCAGAACGAACAGGAATATTGCCAAGGCAACGAGTGTCCTGCGCGGATCGAAGATTAACCAGAGTCTCCACATGATACCGCCTCCTTATACAAATAATGTAGCAACGGTTGCGGTAGCAACCTGGACTGCGTCTTGCAGCATTGCATAGCCATTGACGCTAGGCAGCCAAGGCCGCCAGCTCCAGACAAGCACGTGTGCAATGATCGCGATGATGGTAAAGCCGATGAAGCTGCTCACAAAAATCTTGTGAAACTCCTTGGCTTCTTCCGGGGTCAGATATGCCCCCGGTCCAAAGCGTTCGTTATCGCTCATATTCCCTTCTCCATATTAGCCCCATGTGAGCTGCGGGAAGCGGCTCGTCCGGGTGTTTGCCCCGCAGCACCCTCTGCTGCAAAGGTAGGTGACATCCGCATTGCTGCAGACGAATAGATTGAGCGGCTCATACGCCAACTCCTTCAAGCATTGTGGCCGCCAACCGGTCGGCTGAAACATGGTCTTCACCTGCACGCCGCGCGCTGCGCTCGGCGGCGTCACGCAAATTCTTCGCTGCGGAAATGCGGACAATTATGGGCTGCGCCTCGACGATGGCGTCGAGTTTGGTCTTGGCGTCGCGGTCCCAACGCAGCTGCTCCTCGCGCCGCGATGGCGTCGCTGCGCCCGCATCCATTTGGGTTGAGAGTGGAAGGATGTGGAAGAGCGCATCGAACAACGCGTTGCACACTTCCTGCACCAGATAGGTCGCACCCGAATAGCCCATATAAGGCGTGCCGGTATGGCGGCGGATGGCGGCACCTGGGAAGCTTGCAGGAATGAAAATCCCACGCGCGCCGGTTTCAGCCATATACATGCGTTCGTTATAGCTGCCGAAAATCACCAGCGGCGGATTGGTCGCGATCATCTCGCGCACATTGTGATTGTCGGTTTTTACGCCAGCCGTCCGGCCAACTGCAAAGTTGCAGGGCAAGCCCATATCGTCTTCGAGGAATTTGCGGATGCCGCGCGCATAAGTCTCATTGGCGACGATACCGAAGCTTGCGGTACCGAAGAAATCCTGGGTGACCGAGCGCCACAGATCCCATAGCGGCTTGATTGTGGTGTGCTTTTCTTTTTCGATAAACGGCTCCGGATCGAGACCCGCCATTTCGCCGAGCTGGCGCAAGAATTTTGTGGTCGAATCGAGCCCGATCGGCGCCTGCAAATATGGCCGCTCCAACAGCTCGCACAGGTTGCGACCGAATTCGCGGTACATGCAGATATTGACCGATGCGTCCACCAGTTTGTGGATGTCGGCAAGATGGCTGCCCAAGGGGAAGACCATGTTTACCTCAGCGCCGATGCCTTCGATCAGGCGGCGGATTTCGGCGACGTCGCTTGGCATGTTGAACATGCCATAAGACGGCCCGAGGATATTTACCTTTGGCTTTTCGCCCTCTTTGAGCACCGACGGGCCGTGAACTTTTTTCGGTCCGAATTCGGTCCAAAGCCAGCTTAGCGCGCGGTCTTCGGACTGCCATTGATCCTCGTCGATCGTGCGCGGTAGGAAGCGTTTGATGTTTGTGCCTTCTGGCGTCACGCCGCCGCCGATCATCTCGGCAATCGAGCCAGTGACGACCACGGCGGGCAGATCGGGATCGAGCGTTTTCCACGCGCGCTTCATCGCGCCTTCGGTGCCGGTTTTTGCCAGTTCGTCTTCGCCAAGGCCTGTCACGACGATGGGCAATTCATGCGGCGGCAGGCCGTCGGTATAATGCAGCACCGAGGTCACCGGCAGGTTCTCGCAGCCCACCGGACCGTCTATAATGACCTGTAGGCCCTTGACCGCAGTAAACGCATAAACAGCGCCCCAATAGCCGCCTGCCCGGTCATGATCGATGATCAGCGTCATGAGCCAATGAACTCCGCAGCTTTTGCGGCTAGCGCATTCTGTGCAGCATATTTGGCTTTGAACTTCGGACGGTCGGTTGGTGTTTCCTCCCAGATGCCCGCCGTATGGCCGGTGCCGACGCCTTCGAAGAAATCCTTCATTTTGTCGAAGCGTGCCTTGTTGCCGATGGCACCGTTTATGACTTGAGCCAGGCTCCCCGCTCCCGCCGCGCCCATTAAAGGCCGCGCTGAAATCAGGTTGGTGAAATAGAGTGCCGGGATGGCTTTCACCTTGGCGTGTTGAACCACCGGCGTGGTGCCGATCGCGAGATCAGGCCCGAACTCCTCGACCGCATTGATATCGTCTTCAAGGCTGGCGCGATATTTGATGCGCACGCCTTTGGCTTCGAGCCATTCGCGGTCGGGTTCCGACCAAGGTGTCTTGGGACAGGCAGTGCCGACATAAGGCACGTCCGCGCCGCTTTCGATGAGCAGACGGGCCACCAGCAGTTCCGAGCCTTCATAGCCAGAAACGGTGATCCGGCCTGTAATGGGTTTAGCCGTCAGCGCTGCGTCGATGGCTGGCAACACCGCGTTTTGTGCGGCGGCTATCTGGTCAGCACTTGCGCCCGTTGCTTCGCCAATGGCCTTGAGCCACGCTGCGGTGCCGTCGCGACCGACCGGAGCCGAACCAACGACTTTCCGGCCAGCA
>CALRMO020000190.1:0-4882 GCA_943369235.1 Sphingomonas paucimobilis | reverse complement strand
ATGCTTTTAAGCCCCTCCCCTTCAGGGGAGGGGTGGGGGTGGGGTCTATCCGGAAACGCAGCGCCCGACGGAGAGACCCCACCCCCGTCCCCTCCCCTGAAGGGGAGGGGGGAAAGTGTTGCCATCAAAGCCACCGTCTCCCCGTCATCCGCATTCCACACGCAGCATTTGGCCTTGCTGGCAAAGTCCCCGAACAACAGCCGCAATTCTTCGAGGCTCTTATGGTCGAGGCTGACATTGTTGAGCACCGCAACTTCGGGCGTGAACAACGCAATCGAGCCGTCGCTTTCGTCGACCTCGGAGACGAATATTTCCCCTTGACCCACCCGCGCGCTGGCAAAGCTTGTACTGAGCCCAGTCGAAGTAGGCGCGTCGCCCGAAACAAAATTCTTCATCACCGCGCCGTTCATGATCGTCGGGTCAAGCCCCGCCTCGGCCAATATCCAGCCGATCATGCCGGTAACGGTCGATTTGCCGCTGGTCCCGCCAACCGCAACGCTGCGCGGCGCGGCGTTGAACAGCTCACTGAGCAATTCCGCCCGAGTCATGCGCTGGCAGCCCAGCGCCTTGGCCTTGGCAATATCGGGCACGCTGTCCTCAATGGCGGCTGACGCAATCAGGATTTGCTCGCCGCTGACAAGCCCGCTTCCGTCCTGCGCAAACAGGTCGATACCAAGGCTTTGCAGCCATTCAAACTTAGGCGCGAGCCGCCCTTGATCGAGCGCCCGGTCCGAACCTGCGACGGTCGCACCTGCAACGCGGACGATATTGGCGAGCGGCAACATGCCCGACCCGCCGATGCCGCAGAAGAAATAGGATTTGTTTTTGTGCATCCCGCTCCGCTATTGTTTGCGGCAAGATTTGGCAAGGTTGCCAGACCCTAATATCCGTTCGCCTCGAGCGAAGACGAGAGGCCGGGAGGCGGTGCGCGACTTATGGGTGTCTCGTCTTCGCTCGACACGAACGGGTAAGTGGGATTTGGTTTTCAGGGAGTGCGTGAGTTGAAAATTGCAATTTGCGCCCCCTCCACCCCGTTCACGAGCGAAGATGCTGCGCGCGTCACTGCCCTAGCCTCAAATAGCCACCCAACCGCAGAACTTGTCTTCCACGACCAATGCTTTGCCGAAAGCGGCCATTTCGCCGGAGCCGATGCAAAGCGGCTGGAGGCGTTGGCCGACCTCGCCAACGACTCCGCATTTGACGCCATCTGGTTTGTGCGCGGCGGATATGGCGGGTGCCGGATTGCCGAGGATGCGGTTGGCAAGTTGAAGGCAGCGGCGCGGGACAAGCTCTATATGGGCTATAGCGACGCCGGGAATTTACTCGGCGCGCTCTACCGCAATGGCATTGGCCGCGTGGCCCACGGCCCGATGCCAGCCGACATAAGGCGAGAGAACGGTGAGGCAGCGATAAAGCGAGCGCTCGACTGGATGGTTTCGGCCAAACCAACGGCGCTCGAACCGCACATCCAGGCAGGCGAGAAATACGCCGCATTTAACCTGATGACGCTGGCAATGATGGCTGGAACGCCGTTGATACCCGACCTCAACGGCCATGTCCTGATGGTCGAGGAAGTGAGCGAATATCTCTACGGCTATGACCGCGCGTTTTTCCACGTCACCAGCCATTTAAAGGACGCGGGGCTGGCAGGACTTCGCCTGGGCCGGGTGAGCGATGTCCCGGACAACGATCGTCCCTTCGGCGAAGGCGCAGAAGAAATCGCCAAACGCTGGTGCCACAAATCGGGCATCACCTATCTCGGCCGGGCCGATATCGGACATGATGCCGAGAACAAAATCGTGCCGTTCGGGCTTGCCACATCGAGCGCTGCACAATAGGCGCGACGCCACATAAAATACCAAACGGGAGCAACAATGCGCGCATTCATTTTTCCTGGGCAAGGCAGCCAAGCGGTCGGCATGGGCAAAATGCTCGCGCAAGCGAGTCCCGCCGCCCGCGCGGTGTTCGAAGAAGTCGATCACGCATTAGGCCAGAATCTGTTCAAGCTGATGTCTGAAGGCCCGGCAGACGACTTGGTGCTGACCGAAAATGCGCAGCCTGCGATTATGGCGAACGCAATTGCGACCTTGCGCGTGCTTGAGGTCGAGGGCGGTGTGCGCCTTTCGGAAAAGTGCGATTTTGTCGCCGGCCATAGTCTGGGTGAATATACCGCTTTATGCGCCGCCGGGGCCTTGCCGCTCGCCGTCACAGCTTCGCTTTTGAAATTGCGCGGCCGCGCCATGCAAGCCGCCGTGCCCGAAGGGCTAGGGGCGATGGCAGCGCTGCTGGGCGCCGACATTGAAAAGGCCGAAGTTCTCGCAGCGGCGGCTGCGCATGGGCAAACCTGTACCGTCGCAAATGACAACGACCCCAGTCAGGTCGTGATTTCCGGCCACAAGAATGCGATTCTCCGCGCGGTCGATATGGTGAAGGAATATGACATAAAACGCGGCCTTCTGTTGGCCGTGTCCGCCCCTTTTCACTGCCCCCTGATGCAGCCAGCCGCCGACGAAATGGCAAGCGCGTTGGCGGCAACGACCATCCACGCGCCGCTTGTCCCGCTTTATGCCAATGTGACCGCCGCGCCCGTCGCCGATCCGCATATCATCGCGGCGCAGCTGGTCGAACAGGTCACCGGCCGCGTGCGCTGGCGCGAATCTGCCATTGCCATGCACGCGGCTGGCGTGACGCATTTTGCCGAATTCGGCGGCAAGGTGCTTGGCCCAATGGTCAAACGCAGCGCGGGCGAGGAAGTGATGACCACCAGCGTAATATCAATGGATGATATTGAAGCTTTGTTGAAAACGCTCTAATTTTACTGGTTCACGCAGAGGTCGCAGAGGACGCGGAGAAAATAACTTGAGCCCCATCGACAAGGTCAGTCACGACGTCATCGGCTTGTCCAGGCGAATTCATACGGCCCTCGGTCCTGGGTTATTTGAATCTGTTTACGAAACAGTCCTTGCCGGGAAATTATCGGAACTCGGCTATCGCGTTGACAGACAAATGCCGATCAATATCGTATTCGAAGGCACGCAATTTCCCAACGCATTCAAAATCGATCTTTTGGTCGATCAACAGCTCGTTGTTGAGATTAAGTCGGTCGAAAAGCCGAATGCCTTGCACGCTCAACAGCTGCTGACATATCTAAGATTGATGAACTTGCCCGTCGGGCTGGTCATCAATTTCTCCTGCGTGTCGCTGAAGGACGGGATACGCCGGGTTGTAAACAATTACGAAAACTCTGCGATCTCTGCGCCCTCTGCGTGAACCAAAAAAGGAATAATTATGTTCGATCTTTCAGGCATGACCGCACTCGTCACCGGTGCTTCCGGCGGCATCGGTTCGGCAATCTGCAATGCGCTTGCCGGACAAGGCGCGCGTTTGGTGGTATCCGGTTCCAATGCAGAAAAACTTGAGGGATTTCGCGCCTCGTTAGGCGGCGACCATTTCGCTATCCCTTGCAATCTGGGCGACAAGGAGAGCGTTGAGGCGTTGGTGCCCGCTGCGCTCGAAAAGCTCGGGGCACTCGACATTCTCGTCAATAATGCTGGCGTCACCCGCGATAACCTCACCATGCGGATGAAGGACGCGGAATGGGACGAGGTCATCCGCATCAACCTTGAGGCCGCCTTCCGCCTGATGCGTGCCGCGACCAAGCCGATGATGAAGGCACGATTTGGCCGGATCATCACGATTACCAGCGTCGTCGGCACAACCGGTAACCCGGGCCAGGCTAATTATGCCGCTTCGAAAGGCGGCCTGACCGCGATGTCGAAGGCCATCGCGCAGGAAATCGCCAGCCGCAATGTCACGGTCAATTGCGTCGCGCCGGGCTTTATCGCCACTGCCATGACCGAAACTCTGCCCGACGCGCAAAAAGAGGCGCTAAATGCGCGCATTCCGATGGGCCGGATCGGCGAAGGATCGGACATCGGCGCAGCCGTTGCCTATCTCGCTTCGAAGGAAGCCGGCTACATCACGGGCCAGACAATCCATGTAAATGGCGGCATGGCGATGCTTTGAAGGCCAACCAACGCTTGCCCCTTGCCAGCGCGCAATCTGGACATTAGGGCGAGTCCTGTAATTCATCCTCCCAAACTTAAAGGGGCAAAAAAAATGAGCGATACCGCGGAACGGGTCAAGAAAATCGTCGTCGAGCATCTCGGCGTTGAGGCCGACAAGGTAACCGAGGCAGCAAGCTTCATCGACGATCTGGGCGCTGACAGCCTCGACATCGTTGAACTGGTCATGGCGTTCGAAGAAGAATTCAACGTCGAAATCCCCGACGATGCGGCCGAAAAGATCGCCACCGTCAAGGATGCGATCGACTTCATCGACGCCAACGGTTGATTTGGCGGCGCGGCGCTTTGGCGGCGCGCATACACAGAATGATACGGCTTTCCGGTACCCACTGGAAAGCCGTTTGCATTTTGGCTCCACTTGTTTTTATTGGGCCGCGTAAGCCCGCAGGAGATAGAGCATGCGTCGAGTTGTGGTCACCGGACTTGGCCTGGTTACGCCGTTGGGCGGGGATGTAGAAACCACCTGGGCCAACCTGATTGCAAGCAAATCCGGCGCGGGACGGATCACCCGGTTCGACGCCGAAGCTGGCGGGCAGAAATGCCTGATCGCGTGCGAGGTAAAGCCCAAGGATCATGAGTGGGGCTTCGATCCCGACACGCGCGTCGATCACAAGGTCCAACGTCAGGTCGATCCGTTCATCATCTACGGCATCGACGCCGCCGGACAGGCGCTTGAGGATGCGGGCCTCATGGACATGAGCGAAGCGGAAAAGCTTCGCGCGGGCTGCTCGATCGGGTCGGGTATCGGCGGGCTCCCCGGCATTGAGAGCGAGTCGCTTGTCCTTGCCGAAAAGGGC
>CALRMO020000189.1:0-4913 GCA_943369235.1 Sphingomonas paucimobilis | reverse complement strand
GCCTCGCTTTCGTCGCGGAAATCTAACGCTTGCTGCATCAGCCCATGAACCCGAACAAATGTCCTGCGACCTTGCGCATCTGGATTTCCTCCGCGCCTTCGGTGATTCGGTAGCGGCGGTGGTGGCGGTAGATATGCTCGAACGGCTTGTGCCGCGAATAGCCAAGGCCGCCATGCACCTGCATCGCGAAATCGGCGGCGTTGCAGACCAGACGGTTCGCCTTGTAATTACACATGCTGACCTTGTCCGACAAACGAAGCGCAACCTCCGGCTTTGACATGCTATCCATTTCGGCGGCAGTCTTGTAGATCAGCAGGCGAAGCATCTCGGCGTCCGTTTGAAGTTCGACCAGCGGAAACTGGATCGCCTGATTGACCGCGAGCGGCTTACCGAACGGCTTTCTTTCCCGGGCATATTCGACCGCTTCATCAATGCAATATTGCGCCGCGCCGAGCGAGCTTGCGGCCTGCCGGATTCGGTTTTCGTGGACGAAATGCTGCGCCACCGCGAGGCCGTTGTCGAGCTCGCCCAATATGGCGCTCTCGGGCACCCAGACGTCGGTATATTTCACCTTTGGATGATCGGTGGGCATGTTAAACGTCCACATATATTCGCCGATTTCGAAACCCGGCGCTTCGGTTGGCACCACGAAACAGGTGATGCCGCGTGCCTTGCCATCCTCGCCGCTGGTACGCGCGAAGGTCATGACGTGGCTGGTATAGGGCAGGCCCGTCGTCCACATCTTGTTGCCGTTGATCAGCCAGCCGGCGATGCCATCGCGACTTTCGGGCACTGCGTTTGAGTCCATGTGCGTTGCGTCGGAGCCGTGATGTTCCTCGGTCAGGCCAAAGCTCCAGCCCATTTTGCCCTCGAGCATCGGCGGAATGAACGCCGATTTTTGCTGCGGCGTTCCGAAGTCGCGGAGCATCAAGACCTGCACAAGGTTGCCGACGATGCTGCTTTCATTCTGAAGGTCGTTGTGAAGGCCAAGACCCTTGTGCGCAAGATGATGGCGGATGACCGCCATGGCGAGGTTCGAACCGTCCTGTCCGCCGAACTCGGCGGGAATCGCATAGCGATAATGCCCTGCCCGGTCCGCGACGCTGCGCATCTCGGCCAGCAAAGCCCACCAGTCGGCGCGCGGGTGGCCGTCATTGTCCCAGTCAGTCCGCGCATGTTCGCGGCGATGGTCGAAAAAGCGGATATTGTCGTCGCGGTTCTCGATTGGCTTTATCTCGCGCTCGATAAAGTCGTCGAGCACGGCAAGATAATCGGTAATGTCCTGCGGGATTTCGAACAGCATGCCTGTCACCTCTGCCCGACAGTGGCAGGCACGCGTTCGCAGTTCAAGCCAATTAACCGCGCAGTTAAATGCTATTTGGGCGAGGCATGAGTCCAGGCGAATGCATAAGCATCGGCCATTTGTTTTTGTCTCCACAACGGCCAGTCCGCACGTGCACTGCCGCCAGCGATAATTGCCCATTTTGCGCCGGGAGACACCGCCAGCAAAGGAAATTCGGAGGTCTTGATCGGTACTGAATCCACGCCGGGTCCTGCAATTTGAACCGGCTTGCCGCCATCCACCCTGCGAACGAACATCCGGCCGCCCATCAGCGGATCGGGAAATTCGCCTTCGGCCGATAACTGCCCTGCCGCAACAATGTCGTTGCCAAGCCAAACGAGCGAATCCTCGCCCCACATCCGCTCGAACGGCGCGCCGACCTTGGCACCGGTAGCAACGTCATAGACTTGGACAGCACCGATTTCAGAACCACCCGGCGACAGATGCACCCCGACCAACCTGCCATCGGGCGAGAGCGATACCGACCCGAGCGCTTGCCCGCCGTCCAATGCGTCGGGGTCGACCAGCACTCGTTCCTTGCCGCCCGCAACGACATAGAGTTTCGGCTGTTTGTCACCGGGGCGGGCCATCCGGTATAACGTATTGCCACCCGCAGTCTGCACATCGAAACGGCGGGTGAGTGCACCATTTGACTGTTTCAGCAGTTCGGCAAAGCGCGCGCGTTCGGGCATCGCATCGAGTGCCGCTCGGGTTTTCGAACCTTCCGCCAGGATCCAGCTTTTGACTTCGGCAGCATTGGCAGCGTCCTCCATCCAGCGATATTCATCGTTGAGAGTTATGCCGTGGGTCGTTTCAGTTAAGGGAACTGCGCGCGGCGGCGCGGCCACCGCAGGAACGGCAGCGGTCAGGAAAAGGGCAGCGCACAACAGACGTCGCATCGGGTAACTTCCATAAGCTCAAGGTGGATGCGACCCACATTATTGGTCTGTAAATTATCCGATTTTTAGGGCTTGTCCACCCGAGAATTCGAGTTTGACGCCCATAGTTCAGCTGCTTTGCTCAATGCGGAATAGCGCGGTTGGTCCGCGGCCAGCTTGGCCAGCGACTGTGATTTTAATCGGGCCAGCAAACCCGGCGTAGAAAGCGACTGGCGGCCGGCGAGCAGGTCGTCGGACAATGCCTTGTCATGCACCTCGACCGGATGCGCTGCTTCCCGCTGCAACATGCCGAGCGCATTCAACGCGACCGATGCCATGAAACGATCGCGGCCTTGGGCGCTGGGTTTGATGTCAGCCTCGATCCAGCCGGCGATGGCCCGAAGCAATTCCGTCGCAGAGGGTTCGCCCTCGGTCCGTCCCCGAATTAAATAGGGACTGTCCCTATTTAATTCGGCCTTGCGCTCGGCTTGCGGGGCATCTTCCTCAAGCAGCATCAGCAGATCCACTTCGGTCTCCGACGCGCGTCTGCCGATGACTGCGCGCTCCAATCCCGCATCCAATCCGCTGCGCCAGATATCGGCCATTTGCAGGCAACATACGCCCCACCACAGAGTCGAATAGACCAGCCACCAGCGGAAGCGCGCCGGTTCTACTCTTATACCGCTATGGGCTTCATAGGCTGCCCAAAAATCCTCCAGCGCACCGACGCCGAAAGCAGGCCGGTCGATATAGCCGAAACGCCAGCTGTTGATGCAGCCAAAGGCCAGATCCTGATGCCGGTCACCCAGATGCGCCAACTCCCAGTCGAGCACCGCAGCAAGGCCACGCGAGTCCACCATGATATTGCCCATCCGGAAATCGCCATGCACAAGGACGGGTGCGACTGGCCCCGGCAGATGGTCTTCGAGCCACCGGAAGGCCAGCGCCATTACGGGCCGGTCGCCGCGATAACTAAAAAAAAGCCCCTTCAAATCTGCCAGCAGGCTTTCGGCATTGGTCTCGGGCAAAGGCGGCAGGTCGCCGAGCGGAACGGCATGAATCGCCGCAAGCTCACGGGCAAAATCGCTTAAGAGCGACGGCGGCGGGTTGGCGAGTATTTTGGCGGGAGCAACTTCGGCATCGACTCGTCGCATCAGATAACCAGTGCCGAGCGCTTCGGCGGTTTCGATTTCGCCGGCAATTTCAGGGGCCTTCACCCCGGCAGCGAACGCGGCGCGCACGACCGCCGCCTCGATATCGTGGCCATAGGGCCGTTCGGCCATCATGTCGGGCGATGGCGCGCGGCGCAGGACATAGCCCGCGCCCGCATAATCGAACGACCAGCTTTCCATATTGGCGCCGCCGGTGAGGCGATGAAGATTTTCGATTTTCCCATCGCCGCCGAGGGTTCGCCGGGCAAACCGCACCAGCCCAGGCGCGAACTCGGCACTCATGGCCGGTTGGCCCAATAGGCGAACACGTCGCTTTGCAAGGCGCGAATGTGACGCTGCGCCTCCGGGCCGGTCCACTCACCCTGATAATCGGTGCGCCCGGTCCACCAGCCCTGCCCCGGCAATCCGTCGCCTTCGCGCACAACCAGCACGGCAAGCGCCGGCGCGCCTTCTTCGGCGGTCAGTTGGTCGAGCCTGTCGAGCGTCTTGCACACCGCACGCATCTTGGGCCGGGTAAATCGAAAGCCGAGATTGAGCAGCAACTCCGAATAGCTGATCGCCCGCCCCTCGCGCGCGCACTGCTCAAGCATCTTTTTGATCCGCGCAACATCGTGCAGCGCAGACAGGTCTGCCACAGGATCGCTCAGGAAATCTTCAAGCACCGGGTCCAATTGCGCTCCTACATATAGTCTCTGGCCATCACGGCCATAATATCATGGAATTCAGCGATAACCTCGTCGATGATCTGTTTCGCTGGCTTCACCTCGTCGATTCGGCCAGCAACCTGCCCCGACAGCGCAATTGCCGCCTCCATATCGCCGCCGAAATACAGATCGAGCACGCCGCGCATTTCGGCCATGATGTTATCGGTGGGTTCACGGTCCAGTTTGGTGGTGCGCTCGGTCCGAAGCGCACGCAGCGCAGGCCCCGGGCCATGCCGATTGAGGAACAGCGTATCTGTTTCCTTTGCATTGACGATGGCGTCTTTCCAGTTGTGATGCACCGGCGATTCCGCCGCACTGACCATGCGCGTGCCCATCTGTATGCCTTCTGCGCCAAGCGCAAAAGCTGCAGCCATCGATCGTCCGCACACCATGCCGCCAGCCGCGATGATAGGCACGTCGACCTTGCTGCGGATTAGCGGCAACAACACCATCAGCGCGACATCATTCGGGTTTTTGAAACCCCCGCCCTCGCCACCTTCGATCACCAGGCCGTCAACGCCTGCTGCAATCGCCTTGATCGCACCTGCCAAGGTTGGCACCACATGGAACACCGTCAGGCCGGCGGCCTTCAATGGCCCGCAATATTTGTTCGGATCGCCCGCCGATGTGGTGACAAACTTGACTCCCTGATCGACGACGAAGTCAACGATGCCGGGGTCGCGGACAAAGGCCTGTGCGATGTTGACGCCAAAGGGCTTGTCGGTCAGCTCGCGCATTTTGGCGATCTCGGCGCGCACTTCGTCCAGCTGCCCGGATGAAGTCTCAATGATCCCCATGCCGCCCGCATTCGAAACCG
>CALRMO020000188.1:0-4915 GCA_943369235.1 Sphingomonas paucimobilis | reverse complement strand
GTCGGCCGCCGACCGTTCGTTTTTCCTCGACCGAATTCCCGCCGAGCTGATTTCGCGCGTTGAAATCCTGCGTTCGTCGTCGGCGCGGCGCACGGGCGACGCCGTCGCAGGCTCGCTTAACATCGTGCTGCGCGATGCCTATCAGCTCGACGGCGGCTACGTGCGTGCTGGTGCGCTCTATTATGACGACGAGGAATTCGAGCCTAGTCTTGGCGCGGTGTTTGGCGGGCAGGTGGGCCCGGGGCGGCTGCTGTTGGGTGCAAATCTGCAGGGACGGCACAATCCCAAAATCAAGAAGAGCCTTCGTTATGAAGACTCGCCAGAAAACGACCCTAATTTTGCTGATACCGAGGACTTCAATCGGGAAGACCAGACCGATACCCGCGACGGCAAGGATTATTCGTTCAACGGCTCTTATGAAATCGATGGCGATGCCACCGATTTCAAGATCAACGGCTTCTATGTCCGCACCGACCGGACGGAAACCGAACGCTCATTTGAATATGATGATCCTACCGCAATCAATGGCCCGGTTCCTGTCGGCAACCTGATTTCGGATAATGCCAATGTAAATGACATCGATCAGGAAAACTACACCATTGATGGCAAGCTTTCGCATCGTTGGTCGCTTGGTGAAACATCGGTCCGGGTGGGTTACGCTCGGTTCAAGGACAAGCAGCGAGAGACGGAATATCAGGTCGAATTTGAAGACGGCGAAGACGCCGCTTTTGAGGGCGAACTGACGGCGACGGATATTGTCGACAAGGAGTTTTCGGTCAAGCTGGAGCATGAGTTCAAGCTGAGCGACGACATCAATTTTGTCATTGGCGGCTATTTGCAGAACAAGAAACGGAGCACCAATATTCGCAACACCGATGAAGGAGATGAATTTCCCGGTCTTGAAACCAGCTGGGACCAGTTCAGCAACAATCCCGCCGAATTGTCCGGCGGGCTATCCGAGGCTGATCTCGAGGATGCCGATGGCGGCGTAAACCGGATCAAGGAAGACCGCCGGGATGTCTTTGCACTTGTCGAAGGCAAGAGCGGCGCGTTTAGCTGGGAAGCGGGCGTGCGGTATGAAACGACCGACCTGACGGTTACCGACTTTACCGATGCGGCAGCTATTCCAACGCAGACCAACGATTACGAGAAGTTTCTGCCGTCGGCGTCGTTCAAATTCGACCTGACCCCGCGCGACCGTATCATCGGCTCGGTAGCGCGCACCAATCGCCGACCCGATTTCAACTTTGTTTCGCCGGCGACACTCAATGAAGAAGTTGGTGATAGCGATTTGCGCGGCAACCCCCAGCTTGCGCCCGAAACCTCATGGGGTTTCGATCTCGGCTATGAACGCCGGATCGGCAAAAGCGGCGTTTTCGGCGTCAACATTTTCTATCGCGATGTAACTAACCTGATCGAGCTGACCAATACAGGGGATTTTGGATCGGAGACTGATTTGGGTGATCCGGATGATCCTGACGATGATGAAATAACATTCGTTTATCAACCCCAGAATGTGGGGGACGGCAAGGTCTACGGGATCGAGTTCGATCTTTCGACCGACCTCGGCTTTCTCGGTCTTGCCGATACCGGCGTGTTCGGCAACTTCTCGTATCTCGACAGCGAAATCACTGACTTTTTGGGCAAGCGCCGCTTCAACGACCAGTCGAAATATGTCTATAATTTCGGCGTGATCCAGGACATTCCGAGCGTTCAAGCCGCATTCGGCGCGACCTATCGGAAGCAGGGAACGGCGTTTGGGCGAGTCATTTCAGAGGAGGTTACAACCACTTACGGTGCCGACCTCGAAATTTTTGTTGAAAAGCGAATTGGCAAAAGCTTTACAATCCGTGCCGTGGGATCCAACCTGCTGAACGGAGCGAAGCGCGAAGTGTTCAACAAATTCGATAATGAGGCCGACCAGATTGAACGCGATTTTGACGAGTATGAACTCGAATCCGAAAAGGCCGGACCAGTCTTCCAGATCATGGCAAGGTATGCATTCTGATGCGGAGGTGGTTTGTCCTTTCGCCGCTTTTGCTCGCCGGCTGTGCCACGGCGCAGCCGGTCGTGAGCCCGCTTCCCACAGCAACCGTGTCGGCGAAGGTCGAAACGCAACCCGTTGCGACGATGGACGATGCAGCTGATGACCCGGCGATCTGGCGCAACGCTGCCGATCCGTCGAAAAGCCTGGTCATTGGGACCGACAAGCGTGCCGGTATTCATGTCTATGATCTGTCGGGTAACAAAGTCAGCTTCACGCCTTCGCCACGGCTCAACAATGTCGATCTGCGCGATGTGGGAGGCACTACGGGCGTGTTGGTTGCAGCAAGCGATCGGCAGGACCTGACCAAGGCGCAAATGGCGATGTTTAGGCTCGATACCGGTGCGCGCAAACTGGTGCCGCAAGCAAATATTCCTGTGGGACCGGGCGAAGCTTACGGCATGTGCCTGTGGCAACGCGCGAGCGACAAGGCGCTGTTCGGCTTCGTTGTCCTAAAAGACGGTCGCGTCGATCAGGTCGCGATCGACATCAGCGGCCCGGTACCAACGGGCAAAACGGTGCGGAGCATGAAGCTTGGGACTCAGTCCGAAGGTTGCGTCGTCGACGATCGCACCGGGATATTATATGTCGCCGAAGAAGATGTCGGCCTGTGGAAATTCGATGCCGCGCCCGATGGTCCGCTAACTGCAACTTCGCTCGCAAAGGCGGATGGCAAGGAAATTGTTATGGATGCAGAGGGCGTTGCCTTGGCACCATCGGGCAAGGATGGCGGCTATGTCATCGTGTCGAGCCAGGGCGATAATGCCTATGCGGTTTATCGTCTTCCCGACGTTAGCTATGTCGGGCGTTTCCGGATCGCGCCGGGCGCGCTTGACGCGGTGCAGGAAACCGATGGCATCGAACTGATGCTCGGCGATTTCGGACCCGATTTCGCCAACGGCTTGTTCGTTGTGCAGGACGGCGACAATTTGCCGGAGACGCAGAATTTCAAATTCGTCAACTGGTCGGACGTTGTCGCAGCCCTTGGTTTGAACGCGAACTGACGCTGGACAGGCAAGCCCGCTTCGCGCAAGGAAGCGGGCATGTCTATCTGGTTTCACGAAGCACTCGATCTATCTGCAATCACCGCGAACGGCAGCGGCTGCATGCCGGGAAATCTCGGTATCGAATTCATTGAACATGGCGACAACTGGCTGAAGGCCAGAATGCCGGTGACCGAACGCAGCAAGCAGCCTTATGGTCGCTTGCATGGCGGTGCGTCGGTGGCTCTTGCTGAAACCGTCGGCTCGGTTGCGGCCGCCATGACCATCGATCACGGCAAATTTGCAACTGTCGGGATGGAGATTAACGCCAACCACGTGCGGCCGGTCAAGGATGGCTTTGTTTTCGCCACCGCGACAGCGGAATCGATTGGACGCACCACGCAAATCTGGTCGATCCGGATTGAAGACGAGGCAGGCAAGCTGGTGTGTATTTCGCGACTGACCATGGCGGTCATATCGATGGACCGCGCCTGATATGCTGCGATATGTGCGCGAGTTCAAAGGCTTTGCCGGGATCAGGCTGGAGGCCGACGATATCGGCTCAGCGGACGATCCGTCGATTATCCTGCTGCATGGTTTTGGCCAAACGCGTGCCGTCTGGGAGACGGTAGCGCTTGCGCTGGAACAGGCGGGCCGCCATGTCATTAACGTCGATCTGCGTGGGCACGGGGGCAGCGAATGGCCGTCCGATGGACGATATGATTTCGATGCCTATGTTGAGGATGTGCGCGCGGTGCTGGGGCAAATGCGGACACGACCGGTCGTGATGGCCGCGACACATAGCGGCTGGATTGCGACGGCTGCGCTGGCCGAAGAGGCAGCAACGCTCGCGTCGGCATTGATTCTTGTCGACCCGCCTCGCCAAGCTGACTCGGCGTCGGTAAAGGCGTCGGCGAAAATATTGTCCGATACATTGGGCTCAGCGGCAGTTGCCCCGACGTATGACGACAGGCTGTTCGACATGTTTGAGTCCATAGGTGTTGGCGACAGGACTGCCTCTGCTGCATCCGCGCTCAACATTCCTGTATTGGTTATTCGTGGCGCGCTAGGCGCGATCGGTGAAGATAGTGACAATGGTTTCGATGCCGGATTCCCCGATGTCGAAACGCTCGATATAGATGGCGGCGGACTGCTTGTCGTTGCCGAGCGAACAGAGGCGTTCAACGGTTTACTGGTCGACTTTCTCGAGCGCAAACAGCCGCGATTCATTCCGGAATATCGCTCGGGGTCCGATGCACGGACGTTGCGCGACGCGATGGGCTGTTTTGCGACCGGTGTTACCATCGTCACCGCGCATGCACCAAATGGGAAACCGATTGGCCTTACCGCAAACAGCTTTACAAGCGTGTCGCTCGACCCACCGTTGCTTCTTGTCTGTATCGCCAACAACGCCGGTAGCGCCGAAGTGTTGCGCGCGGCGGACAGCTTCGCCGTCAACGTGTTGCAAATCGGGCAGCAGCCGGTATCGAACCTGTTCGCCGACAAAAGCGAAGACCGCTTTGCCGGAACACGGTGGGAAGTCGGCGAATATGGCGCTCCAATCTTGCCAAGCTCGCTCGGCATCTTCGAATGCAAACGTCACAATTTGCACGAAGCCGGCGATCATTTCCTGCTTGTCGGTCAGGTCGAAAAGGCGAGCTTCGAACCACGCCGTGACCCCTTGTTGTATTTCCGCGGCAAATATCGCAGGTTGCATTTCACCTGATTATATTTGCCCGGCGTTTGAAATGAACACCCCGTCGCGATTGGTGAACTAAGCCATTAGTGGCGGAACATCGACCGGAAGCCAGCGTTCCTTCATCCATTGATGAAAGGAATTGCGATGGACTGGAACGACCGCCAGCAGCATGATGATGCCCCCACCACC
>CALRMO020000187.1:0-4947 GCA_943369235.1 Sphingomonas paucimobilis | reverse complement strand
GTTCGTCGACTTCGCCAATGATCTTCCAGGCCTGATCGACCAGTTCGGCGGTCAAGGCCTCGACATAGTAACTGCCGCCCAATGGATCGACGACCTTGGTTATGCCGGTTTCCTCGGCCAAGACGATCTGGGTGTTGCGCGCAATCCGTGCCGAGAATTCGGTGGGAAGCGCAATCGCTTCATCGAGCGCGTTGGTGTGGAGCGACTGAGTTCCGCCCAGCGTCGCGGCCATTGCCTCAATCGTGGTGCGGATGACGTTGTTGTAGGGGTCCTGCTCCTGCAACGACACGCCTGATGTCTGGCAATGCGTGCGTAGCATTTTGGAACGCTCGTCCTTTGCGCCCAGCCCATCCATCACGCGATGCCACAAAGTTCGCGCGGCGCGCAGTTTCGACACTTCCATGAAAAAGTTCATGCCAATGCCGAAGAAGAAGCTTAGGCGCCCCGCGAACGCGTCGATATCCAGCCCGCTTTGCATGGCCCGCGTGACATATTCCTTGCCGTCGGCGATGGTGAAGGCAAGTTCCTGCACCGCCGTCGCGCCAGCCTCGTGCATGTGATAGCCGCTGATCGAGATGCTGTTGAATTTCGGCATATTCGCGCTGGTGTAGGCGATGATGTCCGACACGATCCGCATCGATGGTTCGGGCGGATAGATATAGGTGTTGCGGACCATGAACTCCTTGAGGATGTCGTTCTGGATGGTGCCGTCGAGTTGAGCCTGAGAAACCCCCTGCTCCTCGCCCGCGACAATGAAGAACGCAAGGATCGGAATGACCGCGCCGTTCATGGTCATGCTGACCGACATCTGGTCCAACGGAATGCCGTCGAACAGGATTTTCATATCCTCGACAGAATCTATTGCAACCCCCGCCTTGCCGACATCGCCAACGACGCGCGGATGGTCGCTGTCATAGCCTCGGTGGGTCGCGAGATCGAACGCGACGCTCAGGCCCTTTTGCCCGGCGGCAAGGTTGCGGCGATAGAAGGCGTTCGATTCCTCGGCGGTCGAGAAGCCCGCATATTGGCGGATCGTCCACGGGCGGCCAGCATACATCGAGGCACGCACGCCGCGCGTGAATGGCGCGAAGCCGGGAAGGCCCGGATCGCCAGCGTCTTCCGCCGTGTAGAGCGGCTTCACGGCGATGCCCTCGGGCGTGTGCCAGGTCAGGTCCTTGCCCTTGACCTCCTTGTCGGCTGCTATTTTCCAGTCGTCGATATTCGCCATCATATATCCAAAAATCGCTTTGGTCCTTTGGTCCTTTGGGTGAGCCAGTATATGTCACCCAAAGCACCAAAGAACCAAAGTTGGGTTACTGTCCCTTAAACTCGGTTTTGCGCTTCTGCAAAAAGGCAATCGCGCCTTCGCGTGCGTCATTGCTGTCGCCAGCCACCTTTTGCCCCTCGGCCTCGCGCAGCAACGCCGTCGCATAATCCGCATCGAGCGCCGCCGCCAGATTTTGCCGCATGATGCCAAGCGCCACGGTCGGGCCATTGGCAAGCCGAGTCGCAAGCGCTTTCGCCTCGGCCATCAAATCGGCATCCTCGACCACCTTGTAGATTAGCCCCCAGTCTGCCGCTTTTTCGGCAGGAATTTTCTCGCCGAGTAACATCATCTCGGTCGCCCGCGCCTTGCCGACGAGCCGTGCGAGCATCCAGCTTGCGCCGCCGTCTGGGACAAGGCCGATATTGACGAACGCCTGCAGGAAATAGGCAGATTTCGCCGCAATCGCGAAATCGCTCGCCAGCGCAAGGCTGCAACCGACGCCCGCCGCCGGGCCATTGACGGCGGTGACAATCGGCACGTCGAGCTTCGCGAGCTTGAGCATCAGCGGGTTATAACTTTTGGTCAGCGCCGAGTAAGCCCCCTGCCCGCCGCTCACCGACGCGCCCTCCCCGCGCGCGGCCAAATCAGCACCCGAACAGAACGCCCTGCCCTCGCCGGTAATCAACACTACCCGTGCACCGTTCAGCTGATCGAGCGCAGCGCTAATTTCGTCCGCCATTAGCGGCGGCATCGCGTTCAGCCGCTCGCGGCGGTTGAGAGTGATGGTCGCGATATTGTCCGCAAACTCGAGGCGGATGGTTTCGTAGGTCATAACTGAATGCTCCAGCTCATTTGCGTGCCAAACATCGTTGGTTCGTTGGGTGAGCTAATTTTTATGTCACCCGACGCACCAACGACACGACGAGGATTCTTAATGCCCTGCGGGCGTTTCCATAATCTCCGTCAACACCCCCTGCATATCCTTGGGATGCACAAAGAAAATCAGCGTCCCGTGCGCGCCAATGCGCGGCTCGCCCAGCACGCGTTTGCCCATTTTCTCGAACTCGGCCTTGGCGGCGTGGATGTCGGGGACTTCGTAACAGACATGATGCTGCCCCCCCGCCGGGTTCTTCTCAAGAAACGCCGCGATCGAGGCATTGCCCGGAAGCGGCTCGATCAACTCGATCTGCGTGCCTTCCATGGCGCCGTCGGCGGAGGGCGTATCGACAAAGCAGACCTTCACCCCCTGATCGGGCAGGTCGAACGGCTCATGGATTTTCGTCGCGCCCATCACGTCGCGGTAAAAGACGATGCTGTCCGATATGGAAGGCGTCGCGACGCCGATATGGTTGAGACGGCCCAGTTTCATTTATGCCCGCCCTGCAAAGGCCGTCACCTCTGCTAAGTAATTCTCTAAACAGGCAACGTATTTAGAAGCCACGTCCTCAACATTTTTGCCTTCGTTCTCCGGTAGGGTAAACCAGACTTTCCCAATTTCTGGCGGTAGCGCAACGTAGTACGGCGTTTCATTTTTATCGGCATCCATAATCATCCAACCCGTGCCACCATTGTGATCGCCAATGAAGAAGCTCGTTGCTCCGGGAGGGCGGGGGAATTTATTCATGTCGTTGGTATTGAAAGATCGAATATGAGCAGACATCGAGACAGGAGTTCGTGCCTGTTTTTCAATCACGTTACGAAGTTGGGTCATGTAGCGACATTCGTCATTATCGAAGTGACGCTGCTTGGCTTTGACATCCCAATTTTCAAAGTCATCGACGATTGACCTGAGATTATTGGTTGCAAAAGTAACCATCCGTCCAAACACCGCGACATTTCGAACGCCAATTCGGCCTTCGCCTTGACTCGCCAGTATCATGTCTAAGCCACATTTGGCGATCTTAAGCCTCTCATTAGCTTCGTTCAGTATTTCATTGACACGCGACATAATGCGACCTCACAACGGAATATTATCATGCTTCTTCCAAGGGTTTTCCAACGCCTTGTTCCGCAATTTCCTGAGGCCCAAGGCGATCCGTTTCCGCGTTGAATGCGGATAGATCACCTCGTCGATAAAGCCCTTGCTCGCCGCGACGAAGGGGTTGGCGAAGCGGTCTTCATATTCCTTGGTTTTCTCGGCGATTTCCTCCGGACCCAGCCCGCGGAAGATGATTTCCACCGCGCCTTTTGCGCCCATCACCGCGATTTCGGCGGTGGGCCAGGCGTAGTTGAGGTCACCGCGCAGATGCTTTGACGCCATCACATCATAGGCTCCGCCATAGGCCTTGCGGGTGATGACGGTGATTTTGGGCACGGTTGCCTCGGCATAAGCGAACAGCAGTTTTGCTCCATGCTTGATGATGCCGTTATGCTCCTGCGCGGTGCCGGGCAGGAAGCCGGGGACATCGACGAAGGTGATGATCGGGATTTCGAATGCATCGCAGAAGCGGACGAAGCGGGCGGCCTTTTTTGAGCTGTTAATGTCGAGCACACCCGCCAAGACCATTGGCTGATTGGCGACGATGCCCACAGTGCGGCCCTCGATGCGGCCGAAACCGATGATGATGTTCGCCGCGTGGCTTGGCTGAACCTCAAAGAAGTCGGCTTCATCCACCGTTTTGCGGATCAGCTCGTGCATATCATAAGGCTGGTTCGCGCTTGGCGGGATCAGCGTGTCGAGGCTTGGCTCTTGTCTGTCCCACGCGTCCTCGGTCGGGCGCTCGGGGACGCCAAGCCGGTTATTTTCGGGCAGATAGTCGAAGAAATCGCGGGTCGCCAGCAGCGCCTCGATATCATTCTCGAACGCATTGTCCGCCACGCCCGATTTGGTGGTGTGCGAAACCGCGCCGCCCAATTGCTCCTGAGTCACAACCTCGTTGGTAACCGTTTTGACAACTTCCGGCCCGGTTACAAACATATAGCTCGAATCCTTCACCATGAAGATGAAGTCGGTCATGGCTGGCGAATAGACCGCGCCGCCCGCGCATGGCCCCATGATGAGCGAAATCTGCGGCACCACGCCCGATGCCAGCACATTGCGCTGGAACACCTCGGCATAGCCGCCAAGGCTCGCCACGCCCTCCTGAATGCGCGCGCCGCCGCTGTCGTTGAGGCCAATGACCGGCGCGCCGACCTTCATCGCATTGTCCATGACCTTGCAGATTTTCATGGCATGCGCTTCGCTGAGCGAGCCGCCGAACACGGTAAAATCCTGACTGTAAACATAGACCAGACGGCCGTTGATCGTGCCGCTACCCGTTACCACGCCGTCGCCGGGGATCTTCTGGTCAGCCATACCGAAATCGGTGCAATTATGAGTCACATAGGCGTCGAGTTCTTCGAAGCTGCCTTCGTCGAGCAAGATGTCGAGCCGTTCGCGCGCGGTCAGGCGGCCCTTGGCGTGCTGCGCATCAATCCGCTTCTGTCCGCCCCCTATTTGTGACGCCGCGCGGCGTGCTTCCAGTTCAGCGATATTGGCCGACATGGCACTCCCCAATTGCTTATTTATACGAATGCCTTGGCACCCTGTTTCGCCAAATGCAAATATCGAATAATGGTTTTGCACTGCCAAATTGGTGGATTTCCCGTTATAGGCGCGCGCATGTCCGAGCATCATCCCATCAAGGTAGCCGCGCTGTACCGCTTCGTCGCGTTCGAAGCGCCCGAGGATTTGCGACCCC
>CALRMO020000186.1:0-5080 GCA_943369235.1 Sphingomonas paucimobilis | reverse complement strand
GCAAGGAAGACAAGAAAGCCCAAGCCGCCGCTCGCGAGGAGCTGGTAAATCTGAAACGCGCGGTCAGCGACGCCGAAGCGGATCTCGCCAAACTCGAAGTGGTTTTGTCGGCCATCGACAAAGCCCTTCGACAAGCTCAGGGTCTCGACCCCGCGTCGGCAGCAAACGAATATCAAGACCTGACAATGGGCGAACTGTCGCAACGTCGAGGCAAGATCGTCGCGGCACAAGAAGCGGCGGAAGCAAGATGGGTCAGCGCCACCGAGGCTTTGGAACGCGCGGGGTAACGCTACGTGGTCAATTGCAACCACCACCATCCGTTCGTGCTGAGTAGGTGCTGAGCTGTAAGCGAAGTGCCGTATCGAAGCGTGGCAGTCCTTCGATACGCCTGTTCAGCCCTTCGGCTTCAAAGGCTACTCAGGACGAACGGTATTAGGTGCGTCTAATTGAACCTAACGCTCCAGCCCTTTCAGCCGCTCGGGCAGTTCATCCATTATCGCGAGGCGCTGTTCATCGCTCACGGTAAGCCACGCAGCAATTTCGTCCATCGACCGCCCGCAGCCGATGCAATATTGGCCCGTGCTGTCGACATCGCAGACGTCGATGCACGGCGAAGCTATATCGGCGAACCGTGTCGTCATCGTGCTCAGGCCGAAAGCTGTGGCCCGCCGAACGGCCTGTTGAGCTGAACGATTTTGTAATTGAGAAGCGCGGCAAAGCTGACCCAGATAAAATAGGGCACGATCAACCAGCTTGCCAGCACCGAATATGGCCGCAGAAAAATCAGCATCATCAGCACCGATATCCACAGAAACACAACCTCGATCAGCGCCCAGTCCGGCCGCTTGACGGTGAAAAACAACGGCGACCAGAGGAAATGGCCCACGAAGTTTACCGCATAGAGAATGATGATTGCATTGCGATCTGCGTCGGTTTCAGCGCCTTCCCACGCCAGCACGGCAGCCCACGCCGCAAGACCCAATATCAGCGTCCATGCAGGCCCGAACAGCCAATCGGGTGGTTGCCAAGTCGGTTTTTTGAGGTTGCGGTACCACGCACCTATCGTGGTCAAAACGCCGCCAAGACCGCCGAGCAAAACCGCCCAGGCAACTGCGACGAGAATATATGTGTCAGGCATAAACCACCTATGGCCGTAAGCAATGAAGTGCACAACGGCTGATCGCCAAAGAGGTTCAATATGCGAACGTTATTGTGCTGCGGGTTCAGTGGCTCGGTCGACTGCCAGACCGGCAGTAAAGCCGTGGACAACCGTTGAAATCAGCACAGCAAGTGCGACGACTGCCCAAAGCTGTGCTGCATTGGGCAAGTCGACATGGGTCGCGGCATAGGCCAGATAATAAATCGAGCCTACACCCCGAATTCCGTAAAATGCCACGACCAGACGCTCTCGCGGCTTTAAACCATTTGCGGCAAGCGAGAGCCATGCGGCCAGCGGACGAATGAAAAACACCAGCCCGATTGCGATTGCGGCCAGCGGCCAGGTAAGTTGCGGGAACAACGATGGCATGGCTGCACCGAGTGCGAATAATAGCAATGCGGTCAGTGCCCGTTCCAGTGCTTCGACAAAATCATGCAGCTTGGCGTGATAATCGTGATTGGTTTCAGACCGGCGCAATGTGAGGCCCGCGACGAAAACCGCAATAAAGCCATAGCCTTCGACAAGCTCGGTCAGGCCGTAGACAATCAATACTCCGGCGAAAGCCACCAGTCCCGATTCGGTTTTGGAAAGCGCATTTTCGCGGGGCCAGTCGAACAGTAACCTGGCCACGAGCCAGCCCACCGCGAACCCGCATAAGGTGCCAATCGATATGCGATACCCGACATCGAAGGCCAGCCATTCGCCAATCAGTCCTGCCGACCACCCCCCTGCCGCCAGCAACGCCATGGCAAGATACAGAAACGGAAAGGCAAGACCATCGTTCAGGCCGGCCTCGGTCGTCAGGGTAAAACGAACCGGATGCTCACCGCCCTCAAGCGGTGGCCCGACCTGAACATCGGACGCCAGCACCGGATCGGTCGGCGCCAGCACGGCACCCAGCAAAAGCGCAGTTGCAAGCGCCATTCCGGCGATCATCCCCGCCACAGTCACGGCAAGTATGGTGAGTGGCATCGCGATAAGGAGCAGACGAACGGTTGGCCGCCAGGTCTTCCAGACGCGCAACTTGTCGATGCGAATACCCACGCCGAACAAACCGATAATGACGCAAAATTCGCTTACGAGTTCCCATATTTTGGGCGAAGCAACAGGGTTCAGCGGAGACGGCACGCCGGGAATAAAAGCAAAGGCAAGATAGCCTGCCGATATCAGCAAAGCCGAAGATGCTGGCTCTCGTCCCGATACCCAGCGCGGCAACCAGTGCGAGAGCAATATCGCGAACCCGACAAGGGCGATGACGATATGGAAACTGGAAAATTCATAAAAAGACACGCGATCGATATCAGATTTTTGCACGCATGTGTTGGCCGATAGCGCCCACAGGGACGTTATGCAGCACCCGGTAGCGGGCCTCGATCAGGCTGAACAGGCCGAACGCAAACAGCCCCAACGCAACAATCATGTCCCAGGGATTGTCGAGCCAGGACAATGCCTCGGCCATTCCGCCCGCCTCATTGGCTTGCTCGCCGAACCCCGCATTGGCGATGAATGCGCCAGTAATCAGAAACACGATGCCGCGCGCCGCATATCCAAAGCGCCCGGTCCATTTCGCCCAAGGCTGCGCTGCAATGCGCGGCTCCAAATGCTTGAGATAGCTGCCCTTTGCTGCCTTGATCAATTGATAGATACCTGTCGCCACCAGAATGATGCCGCCCGCGATCAGCAACATGCTTCCGCCAGGCAGCTGCAGCACGGAACTGGCGCCTTCGCTGGCGCCATTGCCTGCATTGCTGGCTGCTCCCTGAATCAGTTTCACCGCTTGCCACGCCAGAAAGAAATGAATGACGGTACTGGCCGCAGCGCCCGCGCGCGCGATCTTCGCTTTGGTGTCGGTGCCATGACGCTCTATGTCGAAGACTGCATCGCAAAGCCGCCAGAGCCCGTAAGCGAGCAGCCCGGCGGTCACGATATACAATATCGTTTTGCCGCCGCCTTGGCTGAGATATCCCAATGCGCCTGCGGGATCCTCGGTCCGCCCGGTGCTGATTACAAGATAGGCGATGACCAGATACAGCAGACCGCGTGCGGCAAAGCCGAGCCGGGTCAGCGTGGTAAGTTGAGCTGCTGCATTGTTCATCTGGGAATCCTCCAATGCAACCAAACGGGAGGCGTCGCCGGTTTGTTCCGGGGGTCGGCGACCGGAAACGCACAACTACAATAAAATCATGATACTAGGGTCCAGACCCATTAAGAATGCTTTCGAGGCTTCAAAATGGCGAAGATATCGCAGTAAAATGTCCGCCGCAGGCAGTCATTCTGCCTGCAAAGGCATTTTGCTTCGAGATCGAAGCCATTTTGACGTCCTGCGGATTTGACCCATTTTGTTGATTGCGTCGTTGGCAAGCTAGGAAATATTATCATATTCCCGTCGCTTGCCGCCTCGCACTGAACAAAATGGCCTCAAACCTCGAAAGCATTCTTAATGGGTCTGGACCCTAATCACGGCGTGCATCCAACAGCGTAATTTCCACACATTACTTGCTGCCGATATCTGCATTTATGGCATGGTTTAATGCGCCCCGATAGCGCGTCGCCTCGGCCTGTGGAACGCTTCGCCCCGGCATATACTGCGCAAAGAAAAGCGCGACGCCACGACGCGCCGGATCGACCTGAAACAGCGTGCTGCTCGCGCCGACCGCCGAATATGTTCCGGCTGAGCCGTTATCGCTTTTGACGCCCGGCATCACCACGCCAGCGCCCGCACCGAACCCTCCGGTGGGCGGATAAGCGAGGCCGGGCGGCAGAAGGTTGGACAACGCCAGCCTCACCGTCTCTGTTTTCATTACGCGCACCCCATCCCGCGTGCCTTCGTTCAGCAACATCTGTGCGAAACGGATGAAGTCGTGCGCCGAACTGACCAACCCGCCACCGCCTGCCAGCAATGTAGGCGGTTTCAGCCAATGGCTTTGCGTTCCGTCGTCGATCACATGAGGTCCCTCGGGCGCGCTGCCGTATAGGGTGGTCAGGCGCTTTGCGTCCCTTGTCCTCACCTGAAATCCTGTAGAGCGCATACCGAGTGGTTGGAAAATGCGTTGCTCCATGAACCTGTCGAGCGGCATTCCCGATACCCGCTCGATAACAGCGCCCATTACGTCGAGGCCCATTGAATAATTCCACGCAGTGCCCGGCTCGGCGATTAACGGCACCTCCGCCATCCGTGCGATCATGGCATCGAGACCCACGACCTGCTTATGATACCAGGTCTCGCCCGGCTGGTGAATGAAGCTTCCGGGCGTGATACCGCGTTCGCGATAGGCTTTCGCAATGGGCGTATCGCCGAGCGTTGGCTGCCAGTTCGAAAGTCCCGACGTATGCGTAAGCAACTGGCGCATCGTCATTGGCCGGACGGTCGGCGTTGACGCCAGGCTGTTGGCGGGTTCGGTCGCTACGCGCATCGCTCTCAGTTCCGGAAGCACGTCTGCAACTGGCTGGTCGAGCGATATTGTGCCATCTTCCACCAGCATCATCGCCGCGATGCCGGTGACTGGTTTTGTGACGGAATATATGCGGAACAGGCTGTGGCGATTGATCCCGACTGCCGAGTCATATGCCAGCGTTCCGGCCGATGGAAAGGCAAGCGGCGAGCCGTTATAGGACAATGCCACCGCTATCCCCGCATATTGCTTTTCGCGCACATATTTATCGAGTAGCGCCTGAACCGAGGGCCAGTGCTGCTTTGCCGCTGCAGCCACGGCGCCGGGGTCCAGCTGCGTCACGGCACTGAAGGCCAGCGCGGAACCAACAAAATGCCGTCTGTCGATTGTCTTTGGAGTCATCGGTCCAGCCTCATCTTTGACTCCATAAAGGTAACAGATATCGGGGGCCCGGTCATCCGCGAAATCACGCAAAATGGGGGTCTGCGCCGATTGACGCCGTGCACAGTCCGTGCAATCTCTCTTGCCG
>CALRMO020000185.1:0-5165 GCA_943369235.1 Sphingomonas paucimobilis | reverse complement strand
TGTCACCAAACGCCTTAACGCCAATCCGCTGGTGCAACAGGTCGAACATCCTGATGCGCAGATTTATCTGTATCAGGGATTTTTGAGCCCCGCCGATTGCAAAACCCTCATCGCCAAGATCGACGCCGACGCGGTCCCCTCGACTTTGTACAAGGGCACCGAGCAAGAGGGGTTTCGCACGTCCTATAGCTGCCATCTTAACCGCTGGGATGCATTCGTCGCCAAGGTCGAGGCCCGGATGAGCGACGTTCTGGGTATCGACAACGACTATGCCGAAACGATGCAGGGGCAGCGTTACAGGCAAGGTCAGGAGTTCAAGTCGCACCACGACTTTTTTCATCCCAGCCAAAGCTATTGGGAAAAAGAAGGTCCGTCGGGCGGGCAACGCAGCTGGACCGCGATGATTTTCCTCAACGAGCCTGAGGAAGGCGGGGCGACCGAGTTTCCCCATCTGGGCATGGGCGTGCGGCCGCAGACCGGCATGATGCTGATCTGGAACAATGTGAAGCCCGATGGTTCATTGAACTACAAGACACTGCACACGGGAACGCCGGTCACAAAAGGCATCAAGCACATCATCACCAAATGGTACCGGCAGAATAACTGGCTGGAGATCAATACCGCCAAGGAATGAGACGGGGCTGGCGGCGCTCAGGCTTTGTCCAGCACCGCCCGCAACTTGGCCGCAAGGGCGGCGGCGGTATAGGGCTTAGCGATAAATTCGGTGCCGGGATCGAGCACGCCATTATGCACAACTGCATTGCGGGTATAGCCGGTGGTGTAGAGGATCCGTAAGCCATCGCGCAACTGGACGGCCTTGTCAGCCAGCACGCGTCCGGTCATTCCGGGCATCACGATGTCGGTGAACACCAGGTCCACCCGCTGGCCATTCGCCAACACGTCGAGCGCTTCGGCCCCGTTTGTGACTTCGACAACTTCGTAGCCAAGGTCGCGCACCAGCTGCACCGATACCTGCCGGACATGGGCATCGTCTTCGACCACCAATATTGTTTCGCCATCGATCGCGCTCGGCAACGCGCCTTGCGCGGTTGCCAGATTGGAAATCGCGGCTTCATCGGTTCCGAAGTATCGGGGAAGGTAGAGCTTCACCGTCGTGCCCTGGTCCAGTTCCGAGTAGATCTTGATGTGGCCGCCTGACTGTTTGACAAAGCCGAACACCTGGCTCAATCCAAGCCCCGTTCCCTTGCCCACTTCCTTCGTCGTATAGAATGGATCGAACGCACGCTCGATCACGTCGGACGGCATTCCGTGGCCGCAGTCGGTCACGCTCACCAGAACATATTGTCCGGCGCTGACCTCGGAATTGTTTGCGGCATAATGTTCATCAAGATGGCAGTTATGCGTTTCAATCGTCAGCTTGCCACCATCGGGCATCGCATCGCGCGCGTTAACGCACAGGTTCACAATCGCGTTTTCCAGTTGCGATGCGTCGATATGCGTTTTCCAAAGCCCGCCCGCCAATACCGTTTCGATCTCGATCTGCTCACCGATTGTCTGGCGCAGCATTTCGGACATGCCGCTGACCAGGCTATTGGCGTTGACCGGAACCGGGGCAAGCGGCTGCTGTCTTGAAAAGGCGAGCAAGCGGGCGGTAAGCTGCGCCGCACGCTTGGCGCCTTCCTCCGCATTCTCGACCCCGATCATTGCCTTGTCCGGATCGGTGCGCAACCGGCGCTTCACAATCTCGAGCGAGCCCAGGATTACCGCCAGCATGTTGTTGAAATCGTGCGCAATGCCGCCGGTCAACTGGCCGATGGATTCGATCTTCTGCATTTGGCGAACCTGCGCCTCGGCCTTTTCGCGTTCGGTGACTTCGAGCCTAAGCGTTTCAAGCGCGGCATTCAGTTCGGCGGTGCGTTCGGCAACCATGGCTTCCAGATTCTGGTTCAACTGCTCGACGGCTTGCCGCGCGTTTATGGCGTCCTGAATATCGCTGCAGGTGCCGATCCACTGCTTGATCTCGCCTGCCTCGTCACGGACGGGCGTGGCGCGGCACAGATGCCAGCGATAGCCGTCCTTGTGATGCTTGAATCGATATTCGGCGCTATACGGTTTCCGCTGTTCAATGGCGTCTGCCCAGGCCTTGCGTGGGATGTCCCAGTCGTCCTTGTGAACCGTCGATACCCAGCCCATGCCGTTAAGCTCGTCGCCCGACTTTCCGGTATAATCCTGAAACGCCTGGTTGGTGTAGGTAATCTCGCCGTCTGTATCGGTGATGAAGATAAAGGCCGGCGCGGTCTCGCTGAGCGAACGGAAACGTTCTTCGCTGGCTTTCAGCTCGGCCATCGCACGCCGTTCGGCCGTTACATCCGCGCCGATGCCCGCAAGCCCGATGATGGTCCCGTCTTCATCCTTGAGCGGCGTTTTTGTCGACCGGAACAGTCGTGGCGTGCCGTCCGGCATGTTGAATGTTTCATCGACAATCTTTGTCTCGCCCGCATCCATAACCGCAATGTCATTCGCATCGATGACTTCGGCCTGTTGCCGGTCGCTGCTATATTCGACTGTCAGTCGGCCCAGCAAATCCTCAAGCGGCAAGCCGATAACCGCCAGTGTGCCAGGGTTGGCATAGGTGATCCGGCCTTCGCGATCTTTGGCGTAAATCAGATCGGGCGTAGCTGTCCCGATTGCCGTGACGACCGCCGCGGCCCGTACCGCAGCGGCATCCGCCTCGCGCAGTTGCCTTGCCAGGTCGCGCTCATTTTGCAGCGCGTCCGCTTGCAATTGCGACCGCGTCGCCGAAATCAGCGTGTATATGCCATAAGCAATCATCGCGACCATAAGCAGCAGGAGCGCGCCGATCGTCAGGTCCCATTGCCGCAAGACTGCGGCAGCGCGCTTGGCCCGCTGGTCAAGCAACGACGTTTCGACACGGTTTATTTCATCGAGCAGCGACAGCGCACTGTTAAGCGAACCGAACCCCTGACCAGGTTTGACCAGCTCGATAGCTTTTGCCTGATTGCCGAGCGAGGCAATTTCCACGCCCTGCCGCAGCATATCGAGCCGCACTTCAGCCGTGCGCTCCAGATTGTCGATATTGTCTTGTTGCGCCGGGTTGTCCCTGGTCAATTGCTTCAGTGTGGCAAGCTCGCGCGGCGCACCGTTGGCACCCGCGTTGAAGGTTTTCACAAACTGCGTGTCGCCTGTCAGCAGATATCCACGGCTTCCCGTTTCCGCATTTTGCAGCGCAGAGGAAACCTTTTCGGACTGGAGCAAAACCCTGAAGGAGTGTCGCTCGAGGTCGATCGCTGCAACACGTTCGCTTCGTGCAGAGGTCACCGCCCATATGACAAAAATAGCCGCTATTACCAACAGCAAACCTGTCAGTATCGTTGCCAACGGCAGCTTGGTCAGCGAGGGCCGGGCGCTTTTCGCTGATGCTGCGTCGTCCATGCAATCTCCCGAACTCCGCGCAACTCGCGACCTTCCATATCCGGTTTTTTACACATATTATCGCACGTTGAAAGTGCGACGAAGGAATGCGGCCGTTATTGTGCGAATTTGCCTAAAGCCAGCTCCAGCGCATCAAGGCCAAACGGCTTTTCAAGCCTCGGCACCTCCGAATCGGCAAAACGGTGATCCTCGCTCGAATAGCCCGTCATCAAGATGGTCTTGATGTCGCTGCGGATCCCCTTTGCCGCATCGATGACTTCAATCCCGTTCATGTCGGGCATATTGTAATCGGTCATTAAAACATCGATCTGCAAATCATCGGCAAGCGCGGCAAGGCCCTCTTTGCCAGACGATGCCTCGATCACAACATGACCGAGTTCGTCCAGCATCATCGCGGTTCCGGCCCGAACCAATATCTCATCATCGATCAGCAATATCCGAAAGCTTTGCGATGGTGACTGATCTTCCTGCATTCGAACTCCCTTACCGGACTCTGCCGACAAATGTCGGGTAGCAGGCTCAGCGCCGTCCTAATATACCGTATGCATGAATTAAACAGCGGCCGCCTGCACCCCCTTTTATTGCCGTCTATCGAAATTTCGTTGCGCTTCGTCGCGCGCGCTTGCAGATTGGCCTGACTGAACTGCTCGCTGTCGGAGCGCCAAAGCTGGAGAATTTTGCATGAAGTCGCCTAAGTTCCTTTTGCTCGCCACGGTCGCGATGCTGTCGCCGTTCGCAATATCCACGGCCTTCGCTCAAACGCAACCGACCAGCGACGCTGCGGTAAGTGAAGGCGCGCGTCTTGCCGCGCTCTTTGCCGCCGACGATGAAGCAAACCTCAAGCGCAATCCCCTGAGCGCACTGTTCCGCGGCGATATGCGCTATGCCGACCAGTTCGGCGATTTCATTACCGACGAATATTATGCCGGCGAACGCAAGGCGGCAGAAGCCAGCCTGGAAAGCCTTAAAGGCATCGACCGCGCGAAACTGAACCCCACGGACCAGATTGCTTACGACGTTTACAAGCAAAACCAGATCGATGCGCTGAAAGGCATGTCGAAGGAAATCATGGACCTGACGGTCGTCCGTCCAATCAACCACTTCGCCGGATTCCATACATTCTATCCGACCTTTGCAAGCGGCAAGGGTGCAGCTCCGTTCAAGACCGTCGAAGATTATGACAATAATCTGAAACGCCATAAGGAATTTATCGTTCTCATGGACCGTTCGATCGACCGGTTTCGTCAGGGCATGGCCTCGGGCGTTTTTGAAACCAAGCTGACGATCAACAATGTCATCGAACAATTGAACACACAGCTCGCGCAAAAAACCGAGGAATCGCCTTATTATGGCCCGGTGCTCCAATTCCCCGAAAGCTTTAGCGAGGCCGACAAGACCCGGCTGACGGCCGAATATCGCGACGTGGTGGAAAACGGACTGTATCCTGCAAATGCACGGCTGCGCGATTTCCTGCGCGACAGCTATCTTCCGCTTGCCCGCGAACAGGTCGGTTTGTCGGCCATGAAGGGTGGCGCGGAACTTTACGAATATATGATCGAGCAAACGACAACATTGCCGCTGAAGGCGGACGAGATTCACAATCTTGGCCTGTCCGAGGTCGATCGCATCAAAAAGGGCATGGAATCGGTCAAGACCGAAGTCGGCTTCAAGGGCACGTTGCCCGAATTTTTCGAATATTTGCGGACCGACCCGAAATTCAAGCCGGTGAGCCGCGAGGCGCTGACCCAGGG
>CALRMO020000184.1:0-5183 GCA_943369235.1 Sphingomonas paucimobilis | reverse complement strand
CGGCCGCTTGTCGCGCCAAAAGGCGACACCACCCGCCCCACCGCCGACCGAACGCGCGAAACCCTGTTTTCGATGCTCACCAGCCGCCTCGGCTCGTTCGAGGACCTCGCAGTTCTGGACCTGTTTGCAGGCTCCGGCGCGCTTGGACTTGAGGCGCTCTCACGCGGGGCCGCAACCTGCACCTTCGTCGAACATGATGCCGCCGCCCTTAAGGCACTCGAAACCAATATCGAAAAACTTGGCGCAAAAACCCAATCCGATATCCGCCGCTCTTCGGTCCTGTCGCTCGGTTCTGCAATCAAACCCTTCGACCTCGTGCTCATGGACCCTCCCTACCTGAGCGCAGCAGGCTCCGTCGCACTCGATAAACTCGGCCGCCTCGGCTGGTTCACGCCGTCCGTCTGGATCAGCGTCGAGACGAGCAACAAGGAAGACATCGACGTCAAGGGCTTTGCCATCGACACTGTCCGCGACGTTGGCAAGGCGCGGCTGACGCTGCTTCGACCGGAGTAAGGACGCAAACAGGCGCGGTGCTGTTCGCTCCGCGCCTGGTCACCGATTAAACTAACTTCAGCGGCGCTTTTTCCGCGCCGCCTTGGGCCCTTCGCCGGGGTTGCGGCAGCTGTCCTGAATCTCGCGCGTACATAAAGGATATTCCTTGGTCGCCGGTTGCGGCGTCATCATCGACGATGTGGTGCCGCCACTCCGCGCGGTTGGCGAAGCGCTTCCCGGCGGTGTTGCCATCGGGCCATTGGGAGAGTCTGTGCTGCCCTGAACCGGAGGTTGCGGCGATGTCGTTGTATCCGGCGCTGGCGACGGTGCCGGCATAGGTTGCTGCATGGGCTGCATCGGGTCGCCCGGCATTGGCGGGTTGGTCGGATCTGTCGGACTTGGAGTCGGCATTGGATCACCGGGTTGCGGCGGATTTGGCGGCGTTGGCTGCGTCGGGCCTTCCGGCGGCACCGGGTCGGCTGGCGGCGGTGGTGCGCTCATATCCTGTGCCATGACGGCAATAGGGCTGACGGCGACTAGCGCGGCCAATCCCAGGCTTTTAAGCAATTTGCTGTGCATAAATCATCTCCTGCGCTCTGTTGCGCGATGATAACCTGTCGCTGTGTTGCTGGTTCCGCCACGGACCTATTTTGCGACAGGCAAGCCTTGCCCTGCGCTCAATCGTTCCCTAACTGTTCGTGATGCAGGAAAATCAGGTCCAGAACGAAGCTCCTTGGTTGCGGGGGCTAAACCCGCCGCAACGTGAAGCCGTGCTTACCACCGAAGGTCCGGTGCTGCTGCTCGCGGGCGCTGGGACCGGCAAGACCGCAGCATTGACCGCGCGGATGGCGCAAATCCTGTATCAGCGCCTCGCCTGGCCGTCCGAGATCCTTGCCGTCACCTTTACCAACAAGGCGGCACGCGAAATGCGCGAACGGATCGGCGCGATGGTCGGCGAAGCGGTCGAGGGGATGCCCTGGCTCGGCACCTTCCACAGCATCGGCGCAAAACTGCTGCGCCGTCATGCCGAGGTCATCGGCCTGCAAAGCAACTTCACGATCATCGACACCGACGACCAGTTGCGGTTGTTGAAACAGCTCATCCAATCCGAAGATCTGGACGACAAACGCTTCACTGCTCGCGCGCTGTCGGGGCTGATCGACAAATGGAAGAACGCGGGAAAACTGCCCGCCGACCTGACGCCCGCCGACAGCGAGGACTTCGCCAATGGCAAGGGCCAGCGGATGTACACGCTTTATCAGGCCCGCCTGCTCGCGCTCAATGCGTGCGATTTCGGCGACCTGCTGCTCCACATCGTGACCTTGCTGCGCGGCAATCGCGACATTCTCGATAAATATCAGCGCCAGTTCAAATATGTGCTGGTGGACGAATATCAGGACACCAACACCGTCCAATATATGTGGCTTCGCCTGCTGATGCAGGGCCGCAGCCCGCAGAATATCTGCTGCGTCGGCGATGATGACCAGAGCATCTATTCATGGCGCGGCGCCGAGGTTGCCAACATCCTGCGCTTCGAAAAGGACTTCGCCGACGCAAAAGTCATTCGCCTCGAGCAGAATTACCGAAGCACGCCGCATATCCTCGCCGCGGCATCGGGCCTGATCGATGCCAACAGCGGGCGACTTGGCAAGACGCTTTGGACCGAACTCGACGAGGGCGAAAAGGTCCGCATCATCGGCGTGTGGGACGGCCCAGAGGAGGCGCGCCGCGTCGGTGACGAGATCGAGGCGCTCCAGTATAAAGGCGCGTCGCTCGACAGCATTGCCATCCTCGTCCGCGCGCAGCACCAGACGCGCGAGTTCGAAGACCGCTTCATCCAGATCGGCATCAACTACCGCATCGTCGGCGGCTTCCGCTTTTACGAGCGCGCCGAAATTCGCGACGCAATTGCCTATTTGCGCATCGTCAACCAGCCCGCCGACGACCTCGCCTTCGAACGCATCGTCAACGTGCCCAAACGCGGCATTGGAGATAAGGCTGTGGAAAAAATCCACATCGTCGCAAGGGCCGAGCGCGCACCGCTCTCCGTTGCCGCCGCGCGGCTGGTCGGCACCGACGAACTCACCGGCAAGGCGCGCAAGTCGCTGGCGGACCTGGTGGTCGATATCGCCAGATGGCGCGACGAAGCCAGCCGCTCCACCCCCGCCGACCTCACCCGCCTGATCATGGACGAAAGCGGCTACACTGCGGTGCTGCAGGCCGAACGCAGCGTCGAGGCATCGGGCCGCCTCGAAAACATCGCCGAACTCGCGCGCGCGATGGAGGAATATGAAACGCTCGGCGAATTCCTGGAGCATGTCAGCCTGGTCATGGACAATGACCGCGGCGAGCAAGGCGCAAGCGTCACGATCATGACCATCCACGCCGCCAAGGGCCTCGAATATGACAATGTCTTTCTGGTCGGCTGGGAAGACGGCATCTTCCCCTCTCAACGCGCGCTCGATGAAGGTGGCCTTGCGTCGCTGGAGGAAGAACGCCGCCTCGCCTATGTCGCGATCACGCGGGCCAAGCGCAAATGCACGATCATCCACGCCGCCAACCGCCGCATCTACGGCCAATGGACCAGCAGCATCCCCAGCCGTTTCATCGAGGAACTGCCGCTCGACCATATCGAGGCCGAGCAAACGATGACCGGAGGCGCATCATTATGGCGCGCCAACTGGAGCGAACAGGCCGACCCCTTCGCGCACCTCGCCGCCGCCAACGCGACGCGGGCCGGAGCACGCGGCCCCGGCTGGCAACGCGCCGCGACCAGCGGAGGGTTCAATCCAAGACCGCAACGCGTGGCAGAGAATACGCGAAGCGCGGTGAGTTTGGGCAACAAGGGGCGGAGCGACCTGAGCGTCGGGATGCGCGTGTTCCACGAAAAATTCGGCTATGGCGCGATTGCGGAGATCGAGGGCAACAAGCTGGAGATTGATTTCGAGCAAGCCGGGCGGAAGCGGGTTATGGATAGTTTTGTGACAGTCGGGTGAGTCGACAAAAAATAATTCAAATTATTGCGGGAAAGGAACTTTGAATGGTCGTCCTAATTTTGTCTCCAGCGATTTCGCTCTTTAGCGAGCCAATGGCCTCACCGGCAAAAGGTAATCCTAAAATCAAGGCGTGCGCCGGATTGGCCAAATACTCCCCATCCGCTTCTAGAGCGTCTTCGACGACAGATATGTTCTGATTGAATTCGTCCAAAGCTCGCAGCATCTCACCAACATTCAATTGAGCAAAAACTGCAGTTTTTCCGAATTTGAGCCTTGACCCCACCACCCGCCTAATTTGGTTTTTGTCCACCACATCGTCAATTGAGAACACATATCGCCTGGTGACCGAAAGACCATCGCCGTCTTTCGAGTTCCGATCAAATGCGCCACCGTTAATTACACCGGTGTTAGGGTCGTAATTCCTTCCGCCGACATAACGCACGATATTCTCATCTTCAGTGACCGACACGGCCAAAGACGGCGCGTCCATCAGCGAGACGTGATGAGCTTTACATCTGGGTCATTGAGCAATCGCTTTAACCCAGCAATTGTATCAATCCCCATCGACTCAGCCATAACGCCATCCCGCATTACAAAAATAACATACTGAATTTTTGTGTTCCCTTGAAATTGAAGACCAACCTGTTCCCGCATTTCGTTAGTCCAGAGAAGCCGAATATTACCATTATTCAACAAGAAAACGCTGGGCAATTCAATGAAAGGCTCTGATGCTAAAAAAACTTCAGCCGCATTAACCGAAGCGGGGTCGATATGTATGCCATCCTCAATCGCCAGATTTTTTAGCTCAGATATCCGAGCGGCAAACTTTTTCGTCCAGGTCGGCGCCCGGCGCTTCCAACGGCCGTATGATTTTGTGGGTTCAGCGAACGGAATTAGATTGTCCTTGAACAATCTTACGCTTTGCGACTCCGTAAAATCATACATCTTGCTAACGCCGTCATCCCCAACCACGATACCCAAGTTACGTTTCGCTAGTTCTGAATCAGTCATTGTTGTTTGAATAACCCGCATCGTTTTGTGCGGAACGATTAGGTTGCCAGCGTCGCTATCTCTAAAAAAGCTGCTGAACGCATAGGCTTTCGATGCTAATTTTAAATTTTTCTTATG
The DNA here is from genome assembly GCA_943369235.1 of Sphingomonas paucimobilis. Taxonomy (GTDB): domain Bacteria; phylum Pseudomonadota; class Alphaproteobacteria; order Sphingomonadales; family Sphingomonadaceae; genus Sphingorhabdus_B; species Sphingorhabdus_B paucimobilis_A. Next base: position 567 of record CALRMO020000184.1, on the reverse strand, counting down.
ATTGTCTAGCATGATTCAATCTTCTGTCTGATCAGCATTTTCATCTAAGCTTTCGTCAATAAATTTTATCAACTCAGCCTTGTTTATTTTTCCAAGCTGTGACCCCTGCTGCAAGATGGTCATTACCGCATCAATGGCTGAACTCCAATGTAAGCGCAAGCGAACAACTTCTGTTACCACAGGAGTAAGCTGCAGAAGTTCCTGCTCGCCATGATCTTCGATGCCCTCAACCAAAGGCCCAATTTGCAAACCCGAAAGCTCTAAATCTCTTCCAAGATTGATAGCCACCAGTCGGTCAATTGTCGCTCGAGCGAATGTAGAGTCGCGAACGATTTTTTGGGTCCTTTTAGGACTCGATTTTGCCTGCTTCTTTTCAGCCAATTTTCAGATTCCCTAACGCATGATCATTACCATGTAGTCAACTCGACATCCATTTTCAAATTATCTCGATTTAAGAACAAACGTCAAAAATCAGCGCGCCAAAACATGCAAAAATTCTTTTGCACTTTTGGAGGTGAAAAGTTAATCAAATTGCTAAGCTCCCACCCTATCCACCACTATCTCCCG
>CALRMO020000183.1:0-5211 GCA_943369235.1 Sphingomonas paucimobilis | reverse complement strand
TGGCATAAATTTCTAACTCAAAGATCAGCAATCAACCATCACTTCTTCGCCGCATTTTTTGCAAATGAATTCTTGGTGGAACGGGTTAGGATTATGCCCCGCGCTTCGAAAACCCGACGAAACATCGTCGATTGTGAAATTAGGGCCATTATCGTTGTCGGTGCCGTGGGCGACGCCAAGTGTCGCACACGGTTCGCATCGGAGGGCAAATGTGTATTTCTGCGTTGCCATGCTTATCGCCTCACTTATCTGAACTACATTTATCAAGAATCATGCAATTGACATCCCGTAGCTATAATACTCTAAACGAGTGGCAAGAACAGTAGCGCACACAAAAAGAAGTTATAAGATCGATGCCAATTCCGGCGTCGCTATACGATTTAGATGTCCGCTTTCAAGTGGTACCATTTGCCGGTGGAAAGACCAAAAAGTTGTCGGGAGTGGACATGCTCAATGACGCTGTTTGAAAAGATCCAGCTATTTGTAACCGCTTGCAATGTAGGATTTGCTGTGAGATTCTGTCGTCGGCTCTTTGACAATGTGAATTCAAACCTGAAATTCCCAAGCCCAAACATATTCTCTTAGCTTCACATGAATTTCGCGTACCCTATGAAGTTTGCGAAGCTAAGAAGCAAAAAAGCACGCAAATGCGTTAATCGCTGTTGAGCGCATTGATCGCTTTATGCACGCGGCGCTCAATCTCTTCGCGGGGCAATCCGGTCGGGATTTCCGCACCGACCTTGTAAATGATCGTGCCGGATTTCCAGATACCCGCCTTGCGCGGACTCAGCAGGCCGCTGTTCACAGCAATCGGTACCACCGGCAGGTTGATCAGCTTGTAGAGACCCGCAAAGCCAGACTGCAGGGGCGGCGAGTCACCATGTTGGACCCTTGTGCCTTCGGGGAAAATGATGATTGGCCGCTTGTCGGCAATCATCTTTCTTGCCAGCGACAGCATTGCGCGCAAAGCGCCGGCGCCGCCGTCGCGATCAACGGGTATCATGCCATAGGCGAGCGCGGCCGATCCCCACATCGGGATATCGAACAGCTCCTTTTTGGTGACAACGGCGGGCTTGCCGAACATGCGCGGCATGTCGATCGTTTCGAACATGCTCTCATGCTTGATGGCGTAAAGCACGGGCCGGTCGGAAAGCTCGCCATCGACAACAACCTTGATGCCCAATATCCAGCGATAGCAGCAATATTGCCATTTGGACCACGCGCGGACCGCCCATTGCATCAGCGGAATAGAAAACCACTGCGCCAGAAAAGCGATAATCACATGGAAAAGCGAGCCGGCGTAGAACACCGCCATGTACAGGATCGATCTGATAATCGCGACCACAGCCTAAATCCCCAGCAGCGACGCTACCGCCCGAAGCCAGTATTTATTATATTCCTTGAACAGTGCGCCAAGCGAAGGCCGCGTGGCTACGGCATCGTTGGTAACCGCAATATTCCCCGGCAGTGCGCGGTCCAGCTCAAACCGCGCCCGCCGCATATGCCAGTCATGCGTAACCAGACGAAGCGTTTTGACGTTGTTTCGCGCTGCCCAGCGGGCCGTCTCCAAAGCATTGGAACGGGTGTCGACTGAGGCAAAGCCAAGGTCGATGCAGCATCTGAAATATTTCACTGAGCCGGGATATTGGGCGGCAAGTTCGGGCGGCTTCACATCGCGGTCGACGCCAGAAATCAACATCTTGTCGGACTTTCCAGCCTTCAGAATCTCAAGTCCTCGGTCGATCCGGTTGGGGCCGCCTGTCAGGACCACCACGGCGTCGGTTTGCGTAATCGGCGCAGGCTGCGGCAGCAACAGTGCGAACCACGCAAAGCCAAGCGCCCAGGCCAGCAAAACGAAGGAGATAACCCGTCTGATCATAACATCTTCTTGAGCGCCGAAATCACTGTCTGACGGGCCATAAGCATGGCAAGGCCAGTGACTGCAAGCGGAATGACGGCTAGCACAACCCAGCCATACCAGGGGAAATGCGCTCCGCCGAGCAAGCCGGGTTCGACAGCAGCGAACCTTCCCCCCAAAAGCAGGATTACCGCCGCGGCAGCGCCAAATCCGACCACGCCGCCCAGCAATGCGTCGAGGGCCACCCGCCGCTGAAACAATCGCGCGGCCTGCACATCGGTGCCGCCCATCATGTGCATGATTTCAATTGTACCGCGATGGGTATTGAGTGTGCTGCGAACGGCAAGGACCACGACAGCCGAGGTCGCCACGAGCAACAGCACAAATACGGCGAGGGCCAGCCAGATGAGCGCCATCATCAGCTGAAAGAACGGCGCCAGCCAGCTGCTGTGCGAGTCCAGACGGGTCCGGGGTGCAATCGGCCGCAGCCGTTCGCGCAGTTGTTCGAACGTATCTGCGTTCGGAACCTTGGCGAAGCGAATATCGATCAAGGCAGGAACCGGAATATCGGCATCCATTATCCCACCGCCCAGCCACGGCTCCAGTAACGCTCGGACCTTTGCATCTGGCACCGGTTCGACTGACACTATGCCGGGCATACCGCGCAGGGCCTTTGTTGCTCCTGCGCGCTGCTGGGTCCGGCGGACCGGATCGCTCTCGATAATTTGCACCGTCGCCCGCTGCGCCAAATCCTCGCCGCCCGATTGAGCGCCGGTCACCAGCATGACCGCGGCGGCCGCAACAAGCAGTGTCAGGAACAGCATGATGGCAATCACCCACGGCATCTGCCCCGAAAGCCGTCCTTCAGGGATCAGCTTTCGGTCATGATCAGGCAGGGCAAAATCGAGCAGCATCAGCTTTTGAGTACCAGAGGCCGCGGCGGGTGGCGCAATGATCCGGTTGGGTCTGACAACCGCCCCTTGTCGAGCCGCATCATCTGCGCACCTTCAACCTCCTGCAACAAATGGATATCGTGCGTTGCAACGACAACCGTTGTGCCGAGCCGGTTCAAGGCCGCAAACAACTGCAAGAGCCGTCGCGCCATATCCGGATCGACATTGCCGGTGGGCTCGTCGGCGACGAGCATTTCGGGCCTGCCGATGACGGCGCGCGCAATCGCCACACGCTGCTGCTCGCCGCCGGACAATGTTGCAGGCCTCGCATCGGCGCGCTCGGTTAATCCGATCCATGCAAGCATTTCGGTTACCGGGCCTTTCAGATCCTTTTCCTGAATACCCGCGATACGCAGCGGCAGCGCAATATTGTCAAAGGTCGACAAATGCTGCACCAGCCGAAAGTCCTGAAACACCACACCAATCCGCCGCCGAAATCCTGGCAACCGCTCGCGCGGCAACGTGATGGCGTCGTGCCCGAACATCCTGATCGCGCCTCTGCTCGGACGATGGGCCAGATACAGCAGCTTCAGTAATGACGTTTTACCCGCGCCAGATGCGCCGGTCAGAAAGTAGAAACTGCCCGGGTAAAGGGTGAAGCTGAGATCGGTCAACGTCTCCGCTCCGGTACCGTAACGCAGCCCCACATTGTCAAATTCTACAACACTTTGCATCGACGCTGCAAATGGCACAATCGACGGTGGCGGGCAAAGGCTATTAACCATGCAATTGGCGCTCGTACGTCGCCGTCCACAGCATTTTATGACAGCAGGCTTGCAACTAACGGGCGCCTGATGTTTATGGGTGGCAATGCTGCTCGTCTGCCCATCCTGCCGCACCCGATACGTTGTCCCGGATTCGGCTATCGGCGCTGAAGGGCGTCAGGTGCGCTGCGCCAATTGCAAGCATAGCTGGTTTCAGGGAGTAACGTTGCCGCCGATTGCCCCAGCGCCGCCGGTTGTAGCGCCGCCAGTTGCTCCACCGCGCGCCGATGCGGACGCGGTCGGTAGTTCGGCCCAGTCCCCCCAGTCGCCGACAGTATCGCGCCCACCTTCCGCTGAGTCCGTACAGCCAAGCTTTAAGCGCTTTGAGGAAGAACGAGCGCCGCTGCCTGAGCCTGTTTCGGTCTTCATAGAGCCGACGGTTGAACGGACGCCGACCTATGCTGACGATCCGCCGCTGCAAAGCCAGTTTGCGCACGAACCTCCGTTCAAACCCCGCCGCAACCCGGCAAAGCTCTGGACAATGGCTGCGGTTGCATTCGCCCTCGGTGTCGCTGGCGTGGGCGGAGCAATCTGGTATTATGGTGTGCCGGATCTGGGCATGAACATGGTCGGCACTGAGCCCGACCTTAAAATTGTCCTGAACCAGAATCTCGAACTGAACGAGCGTGAAGACGGGACGCCTTACTTTATTGCAAGCGGTAGTATCGTCAATCCGACCGGCAGCGCGCAGGACGTTCCGGAAATGCTGGTTACGCTAAAGGACTCAGGTGGGCGTCCGGTGTATAGCTGGAAGATGAAGCCGAAGGTTCGCTCGCTTGCGCCAGGTGCAAAGGTCGATTTTAGCGAGGCGCGACTGGATGTACCGCTCGCCGCAAAGCAAATTACCGTCGGGTGGGTGCTCGGCGACAGCTAATTTGGGGACAACGCGCGCCAGGCATATGCAATGGTGCTGACTGCCTCGCGGATTTCTGACAGTTTTTGGACTTGGCCGGTCTTTGCTGCGTCGGTCAGGCCGATCCGGCACGCGCGATAGATACGCGACAGCGTCGATGCCAGATTACCTCCCTCATTGAAGTCGAGGCTTGCCTCAAGGGCAACCAATATCGATGTGGCTTTTTCGATATGCTTGTTCGTTGGTGATAAATTGGATGCGCCGGGTGACGCGATGACAACGTCGAGCGATCGCAGCAACTCCTCGTATAAAAGTCCGACAAGGCCATGGGGGCTGCTGCTCTCGACCCGGCTTTTGAGCTCAAGAATGCGGTAATGCTGAGAGGCGATGGCGGGAGGGGTTCTAGGTTGCATTGCCTAATTATCGCTGCTGTTCCAAAGCTTGATCTGCTGTTCCAGATAGCTTTGGGTGGACTTTAACGCGCCAATCCGGGCGTCCATTCCGGCATATTGTTTTTCAAGGCGCGAGCGGTAGGCGCTCTCGCGTTGCTCCATCCGATCCCGGTTCTTGGCAATTGTTTCGGTTTCGCGCTGCAACGCGGCACGCACCTGCTCGAGCGGACCGGCACTCGCAACCGATGTATCGCGCAGTGCGTCGAGTGCGAACGCGAGGCCGGGGTCGGTTACGTCGGTTCGCAAGGCGTCGCGCGGTGGATTGAATATCGCTTCAACTGCATCGGGATGGTCACGCAAAGCGGCTTCCAGCTTTGCGCTGTTCAACGAC
>CALRMO020000182.1:0-5260 GCA_943369235.1 Sphingomonas paucimobilis | reverse complement strand
CCTCGCCGCTGCAGCCCAAAACTTGCGCAAACTAGCCATACTGCTCCCAATCCCGGTCGCAGCCGCCGCCTGAAAAAGCCGCCACTGTTGCTCGCCTTCGTCCGGCCACTACCATCGACGCCGCCAACAGCGACTTTATCAACAGAATTATCACGATACCGGACAATTCCAGATCGAGATTAAGGGGCTTACCGAGCCCAAGAGCAAAGAGGCCGCGCGCATATGCCGGGAGGACTTGAATGAGGTGATTGCGACCTTCGTTCAGGACAAGCCGTCCATCGAACGCGGTCTGTTTGATGAGGAACTTGTCCCCGAGGAGCTGACTCAGTTACGTCTCGGCAAAATCATCAAGGATAAATACCCCGAACTCGACGAGGAAGACCAAGAGTCCGTCCGTCAGCACGCCATCGCCGCTCTTACCCTTACGCAGCAAGCCAAGAAAATTGCGCTTGGACAGCCAACAGATGACAACAAGCCAATCATAAATACCGCACTGATCGATGGCGTGCGCCGTTATGCGATGGACGTGCGCACGCTCGACATCGACCTCATCGACAGCATCAACCCGTTTGGCGAAGCCTATTCGATCCTCTCTAAAACCATGAGCGAGGAACGCTTGAAGGAGGTTGCTGCCGCCATTTCTGCGAAGCGGACGACGTTGACCCCCGATGAGGCTAAGGAACTGGCGATCAGGGCCGTGAAGTTTAAGAAAGAGCGCGACCGCCTGCCGTCCATCACAGCATCTGACGCCTGGGAGCGTCGTATGGCCGAGGGTGCGGCTGCTTTCGTGCGCTACAAGGATGAGGGCCGCTATGAGTGACCTTGACCTAGATGATCTCCGTTCGGAACTCGATGACTTCGCCCAACCCGACAAAAAGGGTGGGCGCAGCCCCCGCGAGGAGCGCATCATTGCAGGCTTTGAAGAGATTCAGCGTTTCGTAAATGAGCACGGTCGCGCGCCGCAACATGGGGAAACCAAGGACATATTCGAGCGGCTTTATGCCGTGCGGCTCGACCGACTTCGGGCGCTGGAAGAATGCCGCACCATTCTGTCGCCACACGATCATCAGGGATTACTGCGTGATGCAGATATTTCCGTGACCGCGCCGGTTGAAGAGATGGACGATGATGAGTTGCTCGCCGAACTCGAAGGCGCGGCAGGTGCATCGGACATCACCGAGCTTCGCAACGTCCGCACCACCGCCGAAAAACGCGCCGCCGAAGAGATCGCCAACCGCGAGCGGTGCATCGACTTTGGGCGATTCCAACCCCTGTTCCATGATGTTGAACTGGAATTGAAAGAGGGCATACGAACTACCCGCCCCTTCGTGAAGGACGCCGGATTCCTGAAAGCTGACATTTCCCAAGGGCAATTTTTCATCCTGGGTGGTCAGGTCGCCTATGTCGCCGAAATTGGCGAAACCTTCCGTGCCCCGAACGGAGAAAACGATGCCCGCTTGCGCGTCATTTATTCAAACGGCACGGAAAGCAACCTGTTGCTTCGTTCGCTGCAAAGGGCGCTTTACAAGGATGAGGATGGACGGCGAATTACGGAACCTGCCGCTGGCCCACTGTTTGTCCGGGAAGATCGGACGCCCTTTGCCGGACAAACTGACGACGAGGATGTTTCAAGCGGCACAATCTATGTGCTTCGCAGCAAGTCCGATCACCCCACCGTTGTTGCCAACCGTGAAGTTCTTCACAAGATTGGCGTGACCGGCGGTGACGTTCCCCGCCGCATCGCAAATGCCAAACTCGACCCAACCTTCCTAATGGCGGACGTTGAAATCGTCGCCACCTACGAGCTGTTCAATATCAATCGCACCAAGCTCGAAAACATCATCCACCGCATTTTCGATCCGGCGCGGCTCGACATCAAAATTATGGACCGAATGGGAAATCCGATTGTCCCGCGTGAATGGTTCCTCGTCCCCGTGTTTGTCGTGGACGACGCTGTGGAGCGCATCAGGGACGGCTCGATTACCGATTACATCTATGACCCCCAGATCGCCCGGTTAGTGCGACACGAACAGGGAACGCAATGACAATCCGGCCAGACTATTTGCCCGTCAGCCAATGTACGAAGCTGGCGAGCAGCCCTGAACGTGGCGGCTGCTCTGGCCTCTTGACCGGTTCTTGAGTTGCCGATGACACGCCTTTGAAATGCTGATCCTTGCGCTCGCGGTCAAACGCCCTGCCCATCTCAACGCGCTCTCGTGACCATTGATCTGCCCAACGGACGCGCCCGCCGTTGAGAATGTAATGCGACTGGCACGGAAAACTCCAGTTGCCGATGGACGGCTTGATCGAGACAGTTTCACCGTCGAATGTCATCGACCAGTCACGAGGCGTAAATCGGGTGTAGACCTCGCTGCCGCAGCCGCAGAAGCAGCGGTGCGCCGCAGTGCCGAACTCCACCGACACATACAGGATTCCTTCGTCGAGCTTGTCGGGGAACGCCTTGACGAATTTATGGGAGTAGGTGGCGCGGCTCATGTTTTGTCCTCGTTGATGATGACATTGCCGTTAAGTGCGAAGTTCGCGTGGTGCTCGTGTCCGAGATCCTTGTAGAAGCCGCAGAGCTTCTTCCACCGGATAACAGCGAGCGCTGCGTTGAGCGCGTTCAGATCGGCAATCTGGATATTCTTGGTGTAGATGTTGTCCTTGCCGCCATCCTTGAAAGAAATCCGACCGCCTTGGCGGGTCTGATCGCGATTTTCGGGTGTGCTGGTGGTGACGCGAACAAGTCCCGTCAGGCCATTGTCGATGAGTTCGATGCCCATGCCCACATCGACGAAGGAAACACCGTGCTGCTCAAGATATTCTACCAGCAGGCGTTTCGGCGTTCCGGGGTCCATGCAGATGAACGCGAAATCCAGCACGCCGATCTTGTCAATTGTGTCCGCCGCGATGGCGAAATCATGCGGCACGATACCCCTGTGCATCCGCGAATAGATGCCCGCCAGATAATCCACCTTCTTGGGCATTTCCCGGAGCTGATCGGCAGACGGGGCACCCGGTGCGCGAAAAGCGTTGTGCTGGAGGAAGGTATCGCCATCGAAAATGGCGATCTCCCGCACCGGCGTCTTGGCGACAAGGTCGAGCACGTAAGAACCTGTGCCGCCGACACCGAAGATGCCGACCCGCGCCAGTTCCAGCTTGCGCATGACATTGGTGATACCCACACGACCCGATGCCGTGTCGGGATAATGGAACGGCGATTGCGGATCGTCGCTTTCGACGAAGCGATGCGTTCGCGCCGTCACAGTCGGATCGAGCTTCTGGGCGTGACGCTCGATCATCACGACATAGGTGCTCATCTTGTGATGATAGTCGCGGTAGCCCGCACTCGGCTTGTTCGAGAACGAATGGTTTGTTGTGAGTCCCGGACCGAGCGGCTGATCGGCGCTTTGGTGACGTAATTTTTCCAGCGGCTTGCCGTCGCTGTCGCAGGGATATTCTCCCGCCCACATCGCGACATGCTGCCCAACGGGTGACGCGGTGACATCCCCGGAAATGCTGCTCATGTCTGACACAAGCGTGCCGAGACGCACCTCGCCCCTGCTGTTCACATAGGGCACGCCCGAGATCACCAGATGATTGTGAAGGACGGCCAGTTCATAGCCATCCTCCACAAGACGGGCGAGATCGGGATTACGACTTGTCAGTGGCAGTGACATCGAAAATCATGTCCTTCTTGATACGCACTGTGTCACCCGGCTGGAGAGTGCCTTCCTTGTTCGGACCGGGGCCGTCGCGATAGGCAACGGTGATTTCGATGAACTCGCCGGTGGGCGGGGTCTCGAACGCGAGAGCGACGATCTGGTCATAAGTCACGACTTTGCCCTCGACTTCCTTCTCGCGGGTATTGACGATAATTGTCGTCTTGCTGTGCCCGCCCTGACCATGATCGTCGTCATGGCCGTTGCCATTACCCTGCCCGTTGCCGTTGCCGGGATTGTCTTTTTTGTTGGTATCCATGCTAAACTCCGATTCGTGATGAGAGGTAGAAAAAATACCTCTACTCCGAACAAAATCTCACATTGCTATTCCGCTGTCAAGGACATAATATACGCCTACACCGAACAGTCGGAACAGGAGCCGTCCCTTGCAAAACATCCTTGGAGAGAAAATCCGCAAACTGCGGAAAGAGAAGGGCTACACTCTCGACAAGCTCGCCGAGTTGAGTGAGTCCAGCAAGAGCTACATCTGGGAGTTGGAGAATAAAAACCCGCCCCGGTCATCAGCCGAAAAGCTCGCCAAGATTGCCGAGAAGCTCGGCACCACCATCGAGTTTTTGCTCGATGAAGGCGCGGAGGTGAGCAAGGAAGAGGCCGCCGACGCGCAGTTTTACCGTCAGTATCGCAAGATGGATTCCGGCACCAAGGACAAGATCAGACAAATGGTAAAACTGTGGGGCGATGACACATGACGGAAAACTTCTCGCCGCAACGCTGGGCGAATACGCTGACGCTGTTGCTCAACAGCGTCCACGGCGCGGCGGACGAGAGATTTCCGGTTACAGTGCCCGAGCTGGCGAAAGAATATTCGCGCCACCGCTTCCCTGATGATCCCGTGTCGCTCGTCATGGGCGACGTTCTGCCAACTTTCGACGGGGCACTCTATAAAGCGCCGCCCGGCAAGAAAGGCTGGGGGATCATCTACAACCGCGCCATCGCTTCGCCTGGCCGGATCAATTTTACGATAGCACATGAGTTCGGCCATTACCTCCTGCACCGCCTACGCTTTCCCGATGGGCTTGAATGCGGCCAACAGGACATGATGCGCTGGGACAGTGAGTATCGCCAGATCGAGGCGCAGGCCAACGACTTCGCGGCCAGCCTGCTCATGCCGCTCGATGATTTTCGTCGCCAGATCGACGGACGCGCTAAGCCGACGCTTGATGATCTTGGTGGATGCGCGGAACGCTACGGCGTGTCGCTCGTGGCAGCGACACTGCGCTGGTTGCAATACACCGAGCGCCGTGCCGTAATGGTGGTGTCACGCGAAGGTTTCATCCTGTGGGCGCGGTCCAGTCCCGCTGCGCTGCGCACGGGCGCATATTTTAAGACAGCCGGCAGATCACCGATTGCCGTGCCTGCGCGCTCACTAGCGGCGCAACCCGCGTTGCTTGAGAAAAGCCGGGGGCAACTGGAGCATGACAGCGACATCTGGTTTGCCGAGCCGTGCGAAGAGATTGCCTTGGCTTCGGATCAATATGACTTCACTATTTCCCTGTTGCATCTTGAGCGGGTGATCC
>CALRMO020000181.1:0-5262 GCA_943369235.1 Sphingomonas paucimobilis | reverse complement strand
CCGCATGGACACCGGATATTGGCAGCGGCGGGCTTTCAGGGCTGGTCTATGTCGACACCCGGCTGTCGTCGGATTACAATACCGGCTCAGATCTGTTTCCCGAAAAGGAGCAAGACGGTTTTGCGACGGTAAACGCGCGCATCGGGCTTCGTGGGCCGGATTTGAAATGGGCGGTCGAACTCTTCGCACAAAATGTGTTCAACAAGCAATATGATCAGGTCGCGTTCAACACGCCCTTGCAAGCCGCAGGTGCCGGCTCGCGCGCTGCGGTCCAGCAATTCGGTGCCCCGGGCGCCGCATTTGCAGGACAGACCTTCTCGGCGTTCCTTGCCGAACCGCGGACTTATGGCGTCACATTGCGCGGCAAGTTCTGAAGCGAATAGAATCCGCATAAAGAAAAGGGCCTGTTTATCAGGCCCTTTTTCTTTATGCATTCAAAGCGGAATGGTTTGGCTAAGGAAGCTTGGCATCGGTCCATTCCAGCCCTCGTCGATGCCATCGGCGCTGCTGGGCACTTCCGTCGGCTTTTCACTCGGCGGCTTGGCAGTGCGCGGCCGCCTTACCGCAGTGGCTGCCTTCGCCAAGACCGCTGGCTTGTCTGCGTCGACGGGCTTTTTTGACCGAACAGCGCGTTCGGGCTTTGCTTTTGCGACCGCGTTTGCCGCAGGCAATTCGTCTTTGCCCATCCGTCCGATTTTTACACCGATCAGCTTTTCAATGCTTTCAATCGCTTCTTCATCTGCCTTGGTGACGAAGGTATAGGCTTTGCCCTTTGCCCCAGCCCGGCCGGTGCGGCCGATGCGGTGGACATAGTCGTCGGGATGCCAGGGCGCGTCGAAATTGAACACATGGCTCACGCCCTTTACGTCAAGCCCGCGCGCGGCCACATCGGATGCAACCAGCAAATTGATCGCGCCCGATTTGAACGCCTCCAATTGACGCTGGCGTGTCGCCTGGTCGATGTCGCCGTGAATTTCGCCCGACTTGAAACCATGCTGCTGAAGGCTTTTGTTCAGTTCACGCACCGTCGTCTTGCGATTGCAGAAGACAATGGCGGTCTGAACATCTTCGCTGCGGATCAGGTCGCGCAGCAGCTCGTGCTTTTTCATTGGTGCAACGTTGACCAGAAACTGTTCGATGTTGAGGTTCGACGACGCGGGTCGTGCGACCTCAATATATTTGGGGTTCGACAGGAATTTGTCTGCAAGCTTTTTGATCGGCGGCGGCATCGTTGCCGAAAAAAGCAACGTCTGGCGCGTGGCAGGCAGCTTGGTGCAGATATGCTCAATGTCGGGAATGAAGCCCATATCGAGCATCCGGTCGGCCTCATCGATGACCAGCATCTCGCACCCGGTCAGCAATATCTTGCCGCGCTCGAACAAGTCCATCAGTCGGCCCGGTGTCGCAATCAAAACATCCACGCCCTTTTCCAGCGCCTTGACCTGATCGCCCATTTGCACGCCGCCGATCAGCAACGCCATCGATAACTTGTGATATTTCCCGTATTTCTCAAAGTTCTCGGCGACCTGAGCGGCCAGTTCCCGCGTCGGTTCCAATATCAGCGAACGCGGCATCCGCGCACGGGCACGGCCGTTGGCGAGAACGTCGATCATCGGTAACACGAAACTCGCGGTCTTGCCCGTCCCCGTTTGCGCAATCGCAATAATGTCGCGCATCATCTGCACTTGCGGGATCGCCGCCGCCTGGATCGGGGTCGGCGTATCATAGCCAGCCTCGGTTACGGCCTTTAATAGTTCATCAGACAGGCCGATATCGGCAAAACGCATATAAATTTCCGGAAAGAAAGAATGTCATGCCTTCAGGAGTAACTCCTGCGCAGACTTGCGCGGCCTTTGGTCCCTAAACGCACAAATGTCAAGGAAATTGGCGGAACGTGCAGCCGTGTCAGCGCGGGACCAGCAGCCGGAATTTGTCCACTTCGCACTTTGCACCGGTGCGGGCGTGAAGCAGATCACGATCAACGCATAATTTGCCGTCGACAGATCGCTCCATATAGGCTCCTGCATAAAATTCGCGGGCAAGGCAGCCATCGCCGAGATAGGCCCTGACCGTGTCGCCGTCACGCGTGACGATATCGAGCGTCCGGTTCGGGCCCGGTCGCGAGCCGGCCAGCTTGTTCACCCAAAGGCACTTGCCGATCTTCTGCTCTTTATATTTGATCTTGGCGACTTCGGAGAGCCGTTGCCCGGCAGCCGGCGATGGTGCAACAAGCTGGCTCGGCAAGCGAATGATCACTCGTTGGTCAACACGCACCTGATAATAAGTCGAATTCAACCGGACTACAGGCGTGAACACATTCTCCGTCGCAATGATGTCGAGCTGCCCCCACGCTTGCTGTGACATTGCCATCAAACCGGTCGCGACAAGAACACTGGAAAAGACTGCGCGCAAGAATCGATCCGGTATCAAGTTGAAGTTAGCACGGCTTTAGTCGATAGGGTTGAACGGTGTATGAATTGAATATCAGACCGCGTCTGTCAACCGCTCAGGAACGACCGTGCCGAATGTGAACGCCTTGGCTGAGTTGCGCAATATTCTGGGGCCAAAAGGCTATTCCGACGACCCCCAAGCCATTGCACCATGGCTGACTGACTGGCGCGGGCGGTATTCGGGCGCTGCTGCCGCTTTGCTGTCGCCAGCGGACACGCGGGAGGTCTCGGAGATTGTAAAGGTCGCCGCGAAACATCGCCTCCCGCTCGTTCCCCAGGGCGGAAACAGCGGGATGGTAGCTGGCGCCACGCCTGACAAGAGCGGTGAGCAGCTCATCCTTTCGCTTCGGCGGATGAACCGGATCGTCTCGGTAGACAGCGCCAGCGGCCTTGCCGTGTGCGAAGCAGGCGTGATCCTGCAGAATCTTCACGAGGCGGTGGCAAGGGAAGGCAGACGGTTTCCGCTCACGCTTGGCGGCAAGGGTTCGGCGACTATTGGCGGACTCGTCTCGACGAACGCGGGCGGTACTCAAGTTCTGCGACACGGCACGATGCGGCAGCTCGTCGCGGGCATTGAGGCGGTATTGCCCAACGGTTCGATTTACGACGGCATAGCCCCCCTTAAAAAAGACAATCGCGGCTATGATCTGAAGCATCTGCTGATCGGCGGCGAAGGCACCATCGGTATCGTTACAGCTGCCGTGCTCCAAACCGTTCCCGCGCTGCTCGACCGTTGCGTTGTTTGGGCAGGCGTGGCCAGCCCGCAGCAGGCGTATGAACTGTTGCTGTTCATGCAGCGGCATGGCAGCGAACGGCTGGAAGGGTTCGAGATCCTGCCGCAACGGGCGTTGAACGCGGTTGTGACACATATCAACGGAACGCGAGCGCCTCTCGCAACGCCGCACCGCTGGCACACGCTGATGGAATTTGTCCAGGACGATGCTAGCCAAACCAGCCCTGCCGAGCTAGCGACCCGATTGCTCGAACAAGCCATAAGCCAGGATTTACTCGAAAACGCAACACTCGCCAGCAGCGAGGCGCAAGCAGAGGCTTTCTGGAAAATCAGGGACTCGATTGCCGAAGCCGAGCGTGCGGCCGGCCCCGCCTTGCAGCATGACATCAGCGTGCCGGTGGCCGCGATGGCGCGTTTCATCGAAAGCGAATCGCCCGAGATCGAGGCGCGATATGCGGGCACCAAGACTGTCGCGTTCGGGCATCTGGGTGACGGCAACATCCACTTTCATGTGAAAGCGCCGGACGGCGTCAATGTCGCGGACTGGTACGCGGGCCATGGCAAGGCCATCACCTCGCATATCTATGACCGTGTTCGCGATTATGGCGGATCGCTCTCTGCTGAACACGGAATCGGCATGGCCAAAATAGAGGAATTTGCCCGGCTCGCCGAACCCGCTCGATTGGCGTCGCTGCGCGCGATCAAAAACGCCTTCGATCCCCATGGAATCATGAACCCGGGAAAGCTTGTTCCGCTTGCGTGAAAGGCGATGTCCGCCTAAAGCGCCGCAACATTTTTGTCCAATCCTGTCGAACTGGAGTCATTCATGGCCACCGCGCCCCAAGCCGCCAATCTGCCGCTTCTTTACAAGGACCTTGTCCCGCTCAACAGCAACGAACATTCGACCTGGAAATCGCGGATGCTGGAAAACGCAAAGTTCATGGACGGACAGCACGCGATACCGCTGACGATCGAGGAATTCGTGCCCGCCTCGCGCCATTATCCGATCATCTTTTCGGCGTCGGATAATCCCGTACCTTTGGTGCTGATGGGCATGAACGAGGGCGTTAACACCTTCATGAACGAAGAAGGCCAGTTCGACCGTCCAGTCTACGTTCCTGCCTATATCCGCCGCTATCCGTTCTTGCTGGCAAAGCTGCGTCCGGACACTGACGAGCTGTCCTTGTGCTTCGACCCGACTTCGGGCGCTGTTGGTGAATTTGACGAAGGCGTTGCCTTGTTCGAAGACGGCCAGCCAAGCGAGAATACCAAGGCAATCCTGAAATTCTGCGAGGATTTTGAAAATGCCGGCGCGCAGACGCATGCTTTTGTCGACGAGCTCGCCAAGCTTGACCTGCTGATGGACGGCGAAGTGTCGATCCAGCAGGAGGGCCAGGAACAGCCGTTTATCTATCGTGGCTTCAAAATGGTCGATGAAAACAAGCTGCGCGATCTGCGCGGCGACACCGTGCGCAAGCTCAATCAGAACGGAATATTGGCTTTGGTCCATGCTCATTTGTTCTCGCTACAATTGATGCGCGAAATATTTGCAGTTCAGGTTTCGCAGGGTAAAGTGCCGCAAGTGACGGAATTGCCGACTGGTTAATTCGGCCTAATGCTCGCCGTCACGTCCAGAACGGGAGGTGACGGCATGGGAAAATACAGCAAGACGGCAATTGCATTGCACTGGATCATTGCGATCCTGATTGTAACGAACGTCACGCTCGCCAGCATGTCCGAAGACCTGCCACGTGCAGCGCGCGCAGCTTACATGGACCCGCACAAGGCCATCGGCATTTCGATCTTGCTGTTGTCGCTATTCCGGCTGTTTTGGCGTTTGGGCCATAAGCCACCCGTCGAACCGGCCAAAATTGTCGGCTGGCAGACGATATTGGGCAAGACCACCCATTGGCTGTTTTACTTCCTGATCATTGCCGTGCCCATCACCGGATGGATGATGGTCGGACTTCGTCCCGGCGCGCCGCCAGTCGATTTCTTCGGACTTTTCAGCATCGATTTGCCTTTTGCGGATAGCAAGGCACTTTCTGGTTTCGGCCATGAAGGGCATGAAATCCTGAC
>CALRMO020000180.1:0-5336 GCA_943369235.1 Sphingomonas paucimobilis | reverse complement strand
CCCGTCGATCTCGACCGCCGGGAAGCCCGGCGGCAAAGCGCCCGACGCCATGATATGACGCGCGTCGATGCGGCAATTCTTCTCGCTGGTATCGAAATAGCGAAAATTGCCTGTCTCTACATCCACTGCACCGACCGACAAACGGATCGGTCCGTCGTTCAGCAAGTCCCAATCGACAAATGCATTGAGCGTGTCGGCCAATTGCTTCGTATCATATAGGCTGGTGGCCTCTGCACTGGCGGGGATGGCCCATAATTGCGACATCGCCCTGGGTGAAAAGAACCCGGGAACGCCAAAAGTCGAAACCGCCATGGCCGCGCCAACATGCTCCCATTCCCGGATTGCGTCGCCCGGTAGCTGTGGCATAAAGGGATTGTCGGGGGTCACTCTCTCCCAGAATTGCCGAAGCTGCGTAATTCTTTGGGCAGGAGAGTTCCCCGCTACGATTGCGGCATTGATTGCGCCGATGGAAATCCCTGCGACCCAGTCGATCTCTATATTACTGCGCGCTAGCGCATCGATCACGCCGGCTTGGTAGCTTCCCAGGGCGCCGCCGCCTTGCAACACCAGCGCCACCTTGTCCGGAAGCGGTATGGGTGCTTTCGATGTCCGCGGCGCTCGACTCATATTGCCGTAATGGCAGCTTTTGTATCATGGTTCTAGGTGCACTGCACAATTTTCGCGGATGGGGAACAACCGGTTTTGCCTTGCGCTTTCGCTTTATGCCCGCGATGCTGTGGAGCGAGTGACAGGAGAATATAATGCGCCTCGATGACATCGATCCAAGTGGCAACATCAACGACCAGGGCGCCGGCGGTGGCGGTTTTGGCGGTGGCGGTGGTGGCGGGATGCTCGGACTGTTATTTGGTCTTCTGCCGATGCTGCTTGGGCGCAAAATGGGTTGTGGAACGCTGCTGATTATCGCGGTCGTCGGCTACTTCTTCCTGTCGAGCAGTAACTTCCTGTCGGGTTCCAGCGTCGCGCCGGGTGTTGGCCAGCAATCCGCTGCGGGCAACGCGGCGTGCGACACGCAAAGCGAATTGTTTGCCTGCCGCGTGTTCACCTCCACCGAGCAAACCTGGAAACAGTTGCTCCCGAATTACCAGCCCGCAACGTTGAATTTTTATCAGGGCGGCGGCCAGTCTGGCTGCGGTGCGGCACAATCGGCGATGGGTCCCTTCTACTGCCCGACCGACCGCGGCATTTATCTCGACACCAGCTTTTTCCAGCAAATGGAGAAGCAAATGGGCGCTGGCGGCGACTTTGCCTATGCCTATGTTGTCGCGCATGAGATGGGGCATCATATCCAGAATTTGGCCGGAATCGCCGATCAGGTCCGTACTCTTCAGGCGCGTTCCAGTCAGGCCGATGGCAACCGCTTGCAAGTCGGTATGGAGCTACAAGCAGACTGCTTCGCTGGCGTTTGGGCGGGTATCAACGCCGATCGGATCGAACCCGGCGATGTCGAGGAAGGCATGCGCGCCGCCAATGCAATCGGCGACGATACCTTGATGCAGCAGGCGGGACGGGCGCCTGTTGAAAGTATGTTTACCCACGGCACATCATCGCAACGGATGGAGGCGTTGAAGCGCGGCCTTCAAAGCAAAAACCCCAATTCCTGCAATTATCTTCAGGGCATTTCCTAGTTGATGACCAATCGTGGGTCGCCCCAGCGAATTCTGGGGCCTATCACGTATGCCAGTATGGACTTAAGCCAACCATTATTTACAGACGTCATAGGCTCCAGCCTCCGCTGGAGCGACGGATGCAAAAATGAAACTGTCTGACTGCCATAATGTCGAGGATTTTCGCAGCCTAGCCAAGGCGCGACTGCCCTCGCCGATATTCAACTATATCGACGGCGCGGCGGACGACGAACGAACGAAAAACCGCAATACTTCGGCGTTTGACGACTGCGATTTGGTACCCAATGTGCTGTCGGGCGTGTCGGAAATCGACATGAGCGCCACGGTGATGGGCAAGCAGATCGCGATGCCGTTGATGCTGTCACCGACCGCACTCCAACGTCTGTTCCACTGGCAGGGCGAACGTGCTGTCGCCGCTACTGCGGAGGCGTTCGATACATGGTTCGGGATATCCTCGTTGGCGACCGTCAGCATTGAGGAGATCGGAAAAACGATCAAGTCGCCCAAGCTCTTCCAACTCTATATTCATAAGGACAAGGGCCTGAACACGTCGATGATCGAACGGTGCAAGGCGGCGAAGTTCGATGCGATTGCGCTTACTGTAGACACAATCGTTTCAGGTAACCGTGAGCGATGCCTGCGCAGCGGCTTCACCTCGCCGCCGCGTTTCACCCCCGCCTCAGTACTTAGTTACGCCACACACCCCGGTTGGGTCGCCAACTACCTGTTCCGCGAAAAGTTCGCGCTCCCCAATCTGCAAACCCATGTCGATGCAGGCACTAACGTTGCGGTGTCGGTTGCGGAATATTTCAACACGATGCTCGACCCCTCGATGGACTGGAAAATGGCTGAAAAGGTGCGCGCGGACTGGGGCGGGCAGTTTTGCCTTAAGGGCATCATGTCTGTCGATGACGCGAAGCGCGCGGTCGATATCGGTGCAACCGCGATCATGGTATCAAACCACGGTGGGCGACAACTCGACGGCTCGCGTTCGCCCTTCGACCAGATTTCCGAAATCGCCGACGCCGTTGGCGGCAAGATCGACATCATCTGCGACGGCGGCGTCCGACGCGGCAGCCATGTCCTCAAAGCTATTGCCGCCGGAGCAACAGCATGTTCCGGCGGGCGCCTGTATCTTTACGCGCTGGCGGCAGCGGGCGAGCCGGGCGTTCGACGCATCGTCGGCAAGCTGCGCGACGAGATCGAACGCGACATGAAACTCATGGGTGTCCGATCCGTCTCAGGGCTTGATCGTTCTATGCTGCGCTGGCGCTAGGAATCCAATCATGGTAGTGTGTTCCGATAGCATTCTTATCCCGATTCGCTTGGCTTTGGGGGAATGCGCACCCATCTAAGCCGTATGACCAAATTCTCCATTCTCGATTTAGTCCCTGTTGTCGAAGGCGGCGACGTCGCCACAGCCTTGGCCAATGCCGCCGACCTCGCCGCTCATGCCGAAAGTCTTGGCTTCACCCGTTACTGGGTTGCCGAACATCATGGAATGCGTAGCATCGCGAGCGCCGCGACCAGCGTCGTTATCGGCCATATCGCCGCTGCCACGAAAACGATCCGTGTCGGATCGGGCGGGATCATGCTGCCCAATCATTCGCCTTTGGTGATAGCCGAACAGTTCGGTACGCTCGACGCGCTTTACCCTGGACGGATTGACTTGGGGCTGGGCCGCGCTCCGGGCAGCGATCAGCGCGTCGCGGCCGCGATCCGCCGGACGCTCGACAGCGACCCCAACGCCTTCCCGCGCGATGTGATAGAATTGCAAAGCTATTTCGCCGACGACGGCCAAACCGGCATCGTCGCGACCCCCGGCGCAGGCGCAGACGTGCAACTTTATATCCTAGGCAGCAGCCTCTGCGGCGCCCAGGTCGCTGCCGCGCTTGGCCTCCCCTTCGCCTTCGCGAGCCACTTCGCACCCGACATGCTCGACGAAGCGCTGCACATCTATCGCAGCCATTTCCGGCCCAGCGCCGCACTGGACGCGCCTTACGCGATGGCGGCGTTCAACATCATCGCCGCCGAGACCGACGCAGAAGCCGATTATCTCGCCAGTTCAATGCAGCAAAGCTTCGTCTCGCTCCGCACCGGCAACCCCCGCCAGATGCCCCCGCCAGTCGAAGGCTATCGCGCGTCATTGCCGCCGTCGCACGCGGCGATGCTGGACAATGTGCTCTCGGCAAGCGCGATTGGCGCAGCGGATACGGTGAAGGCAGGCGTTGCCGCGTTTATCGAACGGACGGGGGCAGACGAGATCATCGTCGCTTGCTCGATATTCGATCATGAAAAGCGCAAGCGGGGTCTGGAAATTGGCGCAGACATCCTAAAGTCACTTTAAAATATGAGCAACATTTCCGCCTTTTTCCCATTCTCATCTTTTTTTAGTTCGTCTGGAGTCGAAAAGTCGTTAATTTTGTCAACTTTCTCAGCTTTTGAAAGCTCAATTATAGTCTGCAGTGGTTTTCCTTCATCAATTGCTGCAATTAACTTTTTTGCCGAGTTTTCTTCACCGTTCTCTGGATTGAAGCCAACTGGCGCGAGAACATTACGAGCACCTTTCAAGTCACCCGCCAGTATTCGGGCATATCCAATTCGCATGTTGATGGATGGATCCTGCGGAACCAATACAATCGCCCGCAACAGTCCGGTCATTGCTGATTCTGGCACGGGCGCACCGGAAGCGATAAAGCTATCATAATAAAGTACAAATGGTAGGGCGTGATCCGGGTTCAGTTTATTGGCGCGCAAAAACCACCGACGTGCTTCCTTCCACAACTCAGGCTTTCCTTCATTTTTTGCGCGTTTTGCATACACGCGGCCTTTATAAGCCATAGCCATCAGATTCTCTGGGTCAGCGGCAAGTGCCCTATCGGCAGCGGCTTCGGCACCTGAGAGATTATCTGCGTCATATTCCATCTCCGCCAATGTACGCTGAACGAATGCATCGGTAGAAAATTGTGCTGCGATCCTGCGGCCATCTTCGGCCACTTTGGGCGCAGTTTCTGGTGTAACGCCAATCGCCGAGCGCAACCGGAATGGCATAATTTTAGCCTCGCCCTGACGTAGAGGACGCACATTCATCTCGACGCCGTTCTTCAATGCGTCAGGGGTGAAGGTCAAGCCAGGCAGCTTGCTGCCACGAACATAGCTTTCGATTTCGGAATTCAATTTTTTGAGATCGCCGAACACTTGCTTACCAGCATCTAGGGGTGCTCTACCTTGATTAATCAATTTGAGATAGGACGCCAATTGTCCGTTTCGTTTGCCACCAAGCAAAAGGTAATGAACCAGCAGCCATCCTCTAGTGTACCGCTCCTCAATTTCATTCTTTGGCACCTTTCGATTGTCGCTGGCAAGCAACTGTTCGACGGTCCAGCGGTTCATGTTTCCGATTGAATACATGCGAATACTCGGTGCAGCGCCGAGCGTAACACTTCCATCTTTGTTAATTTCTGCAGATGAAAAAAATTCTGCCATGCCTTCCGTGACCCAACCAGGGTAATATTCATCCGTAGAGCTTAACGTCATATGATGTGCGTATTCATGAAACATAATCGACTTCGCAATTTCACGAACGACGTTATTGCCGGTGACTGAAAGCGGCGCAACGATGTAAGGACCTTGGGCAACGGGTTGATAAAAACCGCCTACACCACTCCGCCCGGCGAGTTTTTGTACTTC
>CALRMO020000179.1:0-5339 GCA_943369235.1 Sphingomonas paucimobilis | reverse complement strand
TTTCGGCGAGGGTGAAGATCACCTTGCGGTCAACCTTGAACGTGTCCGCAGCGGTCTGCTGGGTTTGAGCGACGCCGCCAACTTGATAGTTGACGTTGACGGTATTGGTAATATCGGTGCCCTGCGTCGTCCCTGCTGCGAATGCTGGTGCGGCGCACAGCATGGCCAAGGGCACTGACGAACAGGCAACGAGTAGTTTGAGCTTACTGGTCATTGCTTTTACTCCGGTTGCACTTTGTGATTGCGCCCACTCCGCCGCAATCGAGACGGTCTCGCGGGTCATTTAACGACTCCACGAAAGATCAATTTTCCTTCCGCACCAGCGGTCAAGGGTTGATTCAGATTCCATTTGATGTGTGTCACATCGCTGCGTTGCGCCGGACGGGCTGAGCCGTCGGCCTTGCTCACGCGTAAATTATTGAGGAAACCCCAGTTCTTGCCGCCATCGACCGAGACGACCTCAAGACCGTCCGAAGTTCCATTAAACTGGACGGCCGAGGGCAGGGGATTGGTCACGACAAAATTGCTGGCGGTGACGCCGCCGACATTCTTGTATTTGACCACGAAAACCAGGTTATCGCCGGGCGTGACCATGTTCGGCTTTTCCAAAACTACGGTTTTGGAGCCGTCGACGCGTTCAACCTGTCGCTCGACGAATACATCGCTGCTGATTTGCAATGGCGTGGCCGCAAAAGCCGAAGCACCGCCGAAAAGCGATGCTGTAAGGGCGACTAAGGCTGTGATTGCCCTGTTCATGGTATCTTGACCTTGAAAGTAACGGTTCTGATCTGCCCGGCGGGCACATTGCCAACGGCGACGCGAACGCGCGTTCCGTCATAGTCGGCGGCATCGGCGTCGGTGACGTCAGTCAACGCCGCAGCCTGGAGCGTGATCGTGTTTGCTTGATATTGCGATCCTGTCGGGACCGGGTCAGTGATGACAAGGTTGTTGAGCGTACCTGAGCCCGATACAGTCGCAACGAGGCTGTACGTCACGATTGCGCCGGGAACCGGTCGGTTGCCGCCAAAAGGATCGAGGATCGATGCAGATTTGAGAACCGAAACCGACGCAGCCTGGACAGCGAGGAACGCGCTTGCGCTGGCATTGGCCGTAGTCGAGCCTACGACTGCGTTGCCGCCGCCCTGGCCTGCGCCAGCAAAGCTTGTTCCGGCCGCACCTGTTCCTGTAACCGCGGTCGCGGTCAGGCTGACTTCTGCACGATTGGTGTCCAGCGCGCTCGCGGGCGTCGTCGTGATGATGAATACATAACGGCTGGTATCGGGTGCCAATACCGGATCGTTACTTCCGGCCGTGTAGTCTACGTCAACACCGGGGTCGTAAACGCCGTTGCCGTTGGTATCGATGACAATTTTCTGAAGAACGGGGTCGAAGTCGTCGCCGCTGTTGGCAACATTTGCCGTTAACGTGAACGCTTCGCTGCCGTTACCCGTGTTGGTGGCCTGATAGCGTTGCACGTTACCAACAAAGCCGGGTGACGTCAGCAGGTCGCCTGTATCTGCGGCGACGGTGACATCGAGTAGTTCGTCGACCTTGATAACGACTGTGTTCGACTGGATCGTCGTTGGCACGCCACTGATATCATAGCTGGCAGACGCAATGTTGGTGATGTCGGTACCGGCCGGGGTGCCGGCAGCAAACGCCGCAGAGCAATACAGGAGCGGTGCTGTCATCAGCACGGTTTTCAGAACGTGCACCCGCGCTATGCGAACCGCACAGGGACGGAAAAAAGAGATGGTTTGCGTCTTCATGCGACGCGTTATGACGCAACAAGGTCAACAAACAGTTAACCGGCACCATGCGCGTTAACCACCTTAATGGTCTGTTTTAAAATGCTTTAATTTACGTTCTTATAGTAACAAAATGTAAAATGGAAATGTTTTGTCGCAACTTTCAAGTGCGAGACGCCGTGACGTCAGAAAGCTGCCGTTTTGCTAAACCCTGTTTTGCTACAAAGTGCGTTGACAGAATCTTGCGCCGCTTCTAGTGCCCCCCAACCGCAAGTTAAGCGGGTGTAGCTCAGTTGGTTAGAGCGCCGGCCTGTCACGCCGGAGGTCGCGGGTTCGAGCCCCGTCACTCGCGCCACTCCCCGAATTATTGTTCGTCGGCGGGTGCTTTGAACGAGCCGGTCTCCATCCAGATCATGAGTGGCCGAAGCGGGGTAATCCATATCGTGCCTGCAATAAAATATATCACCGCCTGTATAAGCACATGCGTCTGCCCGATGTAGGACGACGCGCTCACCACCAGAATTGCCCAAATCGCAATAATTGCCAATATCAGGATTATTCCGGCGGGTTTGCGCCACGATGGCGATTTGGGTGGCGTGTTCATAAAGTTATCCATGACTGTTCTGTGAGCACAGCGTCAAGTGGAACGTCCCACGGGTCGGTAATCAATGCGGGTGCCATCTGGACCGACCAAGCAAGACCGACCGCGAGAGTATTGTCCAGCAGGCTCAGCGCGCGGTCATAATGGCCGGCTCCTTGTCCAAGGCGCATCAGCAGGGCGTCAAACGCAACAAGTGGGACGAGTGCCATGTCAGGATAGCATGGCTCGGCGGTTTCGTCGGGTTGCTGCAACCCGAATGGTCCGGAAACAAGCTCTCCCCCTGGTGTCCAGCGCAAAAATTGCATGGGAGCGGCGCGACTCGTGACGTGCGGCAAGGCGATTTGGCAACCCAACTGATGCGCTTCAGCCAGGATCGCTGCCGGATCGGCCTCAGAATCCTTGGCAATATAGCCAGCCAAAATCAATCCCGGCCTCAAAAGCGCCTTCAGCGGACTCGGAATGCGGGAAAAAGCCAGTGACTTTTCGCCAGGGCTCAGCTTTTCAACAAATTGATCACGCAACTGGCGATATTTCGGTCGCTGGGATGCCTTATCGAATTCTACATCCACAGCGCAGTTATCCCGAAAAATGGGTTAGCGGAACCACCATGGGTCGTTTCCCGGAATATCCTCTGACGCCAAAACGTCAGGTGGGCGCCGTTTAGTCTGGACCAGGATCCAGACAGGGACAGCTCCCTTAGATAAATAATCGCCTCAGGGATGTTCTCATCAGTTCGTACCGGGCAGTCCCGCCATGTCCAATATAGCGTGATGCAGCTAATTCTCAAGCCTTAGCGCCAGATTTTCCAACCGGTCGGCCAGCCGTTCCAACGTTTCAGCCGCTTGTTCGACGTCAGCGGCTTTTTCGGCCGTGTCTGCTCCCCCGTCTGCGGGCGTCCCGTCGTGCAGCTTGTCAGCCAGAAGCAACGCGGCGAATAACAACAGGCGGCTTTCGTTCAGGCCACCCGATGGACCGCCAGCTTCGCGGGCCTTTTCGTCGACCATTGCGCCAAGCGCCTGCAAGCGCGGCTCTTCGCCGTCCTTGCAGGTTACGATATATTCGCGGCCCGCGATTGAAAGGCGAACGTCGGCCATCAGCCTTGCCCCGCGAGAATTGCATCAATATCGGAAATGACCGCGCGCGTTTCCGCTTTGAGCCGCTCGTGCTTCCCCGCAAGATCGGAGACGGCTTGAGAATTCGCCTCGGTCGGCAATTGCTCAAGTCTGGACAGAGTTCGCTCGATACGCCCGATTGCGATGATTAATCGTTGTGTTGCCATGGCTTGCCCTCCGTATGTCAGGATTGATAGCAGAATCGGTCAGCCATGCAAATAGCGCGCTAACGCCGCCCGAGGCCATTCTTTGCAGGAAAAGCACGGCCTGTCTCTTGACGCTTGGCCGCAGCATCCGCAAAGGGTTCGACACGGCGACTCACCGGGTCGTCGGCTGAGTTCGCGGCGTTCGTCTCGAACCTCCCGTTCGGGCAAATCTATGGGGATGGACGATGACTGTCAGTGAACAGCAGATGGCCAATGCAATCAGGGCACTGGCAATGGATGCCGTGCAGGCTGCCAACAGTGGCCATCCCGGGATGCCGATGGGCATGGCCGACGTCGCGACTGTTCTTTATGCCGACTATCTGAAATTCGACGCTGCGGACCCCGATTGGGCTGACCGCGACCGCTTCGTGCTGTCCGCAGGGCATGGCTCGATGCTGGCTTATGCGACGCTTCACCTAAGCGGATATGCACGACCCACGATTGATGACATCCGCAATTTCCGGCAATTGCACAGCCCGTGCGCTGGCCACCCGGAAAACTTCGAGCTCGAAGGCGTCGAGGCGACAACCGGGCCATTGGGGCAGGGGATTGCCATGGCCGTCGGCATGGCGATTGCCGAACGGCATCTGAACGCGGTGTTCGGGGACGAGCTTGTCGACCACAAAACCTGGGTAATCGCTGGCGATGGCTGCCTTATGGAGGGCATCAACCACGAAGCTATCGGCCTCGCCGGACATCTTCAACTGGGGCGGCTTAACGTCTTTTGGGACGACAACCGGATCACTATCGACGGTTCGGTCGATTTGTCCTCGAGCGAGGATATTCCTGCGCGATATCGCGCGACCGGGTGGCATGTCGTCGCTTGCGACGGTCATGATTTTGCCGATATCCGCCGCGCAATCGACGAAGCCATTGCTGACCCCCGTCCCTCTCTAATCGCTTGCCGGACGATCATCGGTTATGGCGCACCGAACAAGCAGGGAAGCTCAAAGGTCCACGGATCGCCGCTCGGTGAAGACGAGATTGCCGCGACGCGAATTGCATTGGGTTGGGAACATGCGCCTTTCGAGATACCCGGCGACGTCCGCGATGCATGGCTTGCCCGAACAGCCAGCGGGAAAAATATTCATGCCAAGTGGAAAGAATCGCTCGCAAGCAGTTCGCAAAAAAGTGAATTTGAACGGAGGATGCGTGGCGATATCGATCCCTCGAACGCCATGTCGGAATATATGGTGCAACTGGTCGCTGACCGGCCAAAAGCCGCAACGCGCAAGTCGTCCGAAATGGCGCTTGGCCCGCTCACCGAAGCATTTCCCGAATTGCTGGGCGGATCGGCTGATTTGACGGGTTCGAATAATACCAAAACAGCATTTACCAACCCGTTGAATAAAGATGATTATTCTGGACGCTATATCTATTATGGCATTCGCGAATTCGGTATGGCGGCAGCGATGAACGGCATGGCCCTGCATGGCGGCGTCATCCCGTTTGGCGGCACATTCCTGATTTTTTCGGATTACGCACGCCCGGCCATCCGGCTTTCGGCATTGCAGGGCGTCCGCGTTATCTATGTCCTGACGCATGACAGTATCGGCCAGGGCGAAGATGGCCCGACGCATCAACCTATCGAGCATTTGCAAAGCCTGCGGATGATCCCCAACCTTGAGGTTTTCCGGCCTTGCGATGCGATCGAAGTCGCGGAATGCTGGCA
>CALRMO020000178.1:0-5342 GCA_943369235.1 Sphingomonas paucimobilis | reverse complement strand
GGACGGGCACGGCACCGAAATCGAGGTCGCGCCGGATACCATTGAGCAAATAGCGTGCATAGCTCGCCGGTAGCTCGTCGGTGCGGTTGCCGAAGATCACAAAGGTCGGCGGCCGGTTGCGAGCCTGAGTCATGTAGCGCAGCTTAATGCGCTTGCCGCCGGGGGCTGGCGGCGGATTGGCAGAAATGGCCGCTTCGAACCAACGGTTGAGAATGCCTGTCGGCACACGCTTGTTCCACGCATCGCGCGCCTCGAACGCTGCCGAGATCATCTGGTCCAATCCCTTTCCAGTTATGGCAGACACGGCAATCAGGGGCACGCCCTTCAACTGCGAGAGGCCTTCTTCCAAAGCGGCCCGGATACCGCTGAACAGGCTGCTGGCGTTTTCGGCGACATCCCATTTGTTGATGGCGATAATGAGCGCCCGGCCTTCCTGGATGACATGGTCGGCGATTTTGAGGTCCTGGACCTCAAGCCCCTTGGTGGCATCGAGCAGCAATACGACCACCTCGGCAAAATCGATGGCGTGGCGCGCGTCGGCGACTGACAGCTTTTCCAGCTTGTCCTGCACCTTGGCGCGCTTGCGCATTCCCGCAGTATCGATCAAGCGAACGCGGCGTTCGGTCAGCAGCGGAGGGATATTGCCTTCCTCGTCCGGCTTGCCCTGTTTGGGGTTGGGATCGGTCCAGAGCCATTCCACCGATATGCTGTCACGGGTAATTCCGGCCTCGGGTCCGGTGATGAGCCGGTTTTCGCCTAGCAGCTTGTTGATCAGCGTCGATTTGCCCGCATTGGGCCGTCCGACAATAGCAAGCTTAAGGATCGCATCGGCTGCCTCCGGGTCCTGAACTTCGAACTGTCCGCCATCGATATGCGGCAGAAGTTCCTGAAACAGGTCGGCCATGCCCTCGCCATGCTCGCCGCTGATCGCAATCGGATCGCCAAATCCGAGCGCGTAGCTTTCCAATATGCCGTTATCGGCTTGTTTGCCCTCTGCCTTGTTGACGGCGAGAACAACGGGAGTTGCGCTGCTCCGCAGCCAGCGGGCAATTTCCTCGTCCAAGGGCGTAACGCCGTCGCGGCCGTCGATCAGGAACAGCGCGACCTGCGCGCCTGCAATCGCCGCCTCGGTCTGCATCCGCATCCGGCCTGGCAGCGTATCGGGGTCTTCGTCCTCGTAACCGGCTGTGTCCACGACAGTGAATTCGAGATCGAACAGGCGGCCCTGGCCTTCACGGCGGTCACGCGTCACCCCCGGCGTGTCATCGACAAGCGCCAGTTTTTTGCCAACCAGACGGTTGAACAAAGTCGACTTGCCAACATTGGGCCGACCGATAATGGCTACCGTCGGCAACATGCCGGATATTCCTTCCTAATTATCCACGAAAGGCCGAAACGCGGCCTGAGTCATCGAGGATGTAGAGCGTGTTATTGGCAACAATCGGTGCCAGCGACACAGGCGCCTTCAAGTCAAAGGATTGGCTGGACGTTCCGTCAGCCGGCGCAACCGACCAAACCTCGCCACGAGAGTTGGCGACAATCAGGCGTCCGCCTGCGAGGACGGGGCCGTACCAGCTTATCGGGCCCTTTTTCTTTTCTTCATTATCGTACCGCTGAAGCTTCGAGATCCAGCGAATTTTCCCGCTTGAGCGTGCGACGCACAGCAGCTTCGCCTCGTCAGTCATCACGAAAACCCATTCGCCAGCGGCAACAGGTGTCGAGATGCCCGCGATATTGATTTCCCAGATCCGCTGTCCCGTGACCAGTTCATACGACGCCATTCGGCCACCCTTGCCCAGCGCGAACACGCGGCCGCGGTCGATAACGGGATCGGCATCGATATCGGTCAGCGTCGAAACGCTCGTGGACATTGCTGTGCGCGAAAGCGTGTCGCTCCAAAGGCTTCGGCCGTTCTCGTAACGATAGGCGGCAAGTTCGCCGCTTGAGTAACCGGCAATAACCGTGCCCTGAGCCGCAGCCGGCGCACCGACCCCGAAAATCCCCGACGCCGCCACCGGCCCCGCTTCATTCCATTGCGCTTCGCCATCGGTCTGACGCAGCGCGTAAATCTGGTTGTCCTGAGTCATCACATAGGCATTGCCGTTGGACAAAGTCGGGGCTCCGCGTAGCGGCCCTGCGGGCCGCTTCTTCCAGACGAGCGCACCGGTATCGGCAACAAGCGAGGCCACATCACCAACACCATTGGTCGCAAATACATTGGTCGCAGTCGCGCTGACCCCGCCGCCGTAGCGCGAAGGTTTGCCATCGTCTTCGACTTCAAGCGCATTGGACCAGATTTGCGCGCCATTGTTCGCGTCGAACGCGGTAACGCGTGCGGTGGTATCGACTACATATAATCGGCCATCGCTCACGACCGGGCTGGCGGCAAGACGCGCACGCGGGCTCGCGCCAGTAACGCTCGCGGTCCAGACGCGGGTCAGTCCTTGCCCGAGCTCCACATGGCCCGGTGATTTCGATGCATTACCGCCCGGTTGCGCCCAGGCATCGTTGACGGTGGGTGGGGGAAGTATGACCGAGACGCCAGCCAGCGCCGGATCGACTTCCATATCGCGCTCGGTTCCCAAAATATCGACGCGGTTGCCGACGGTGGGCGTATTGTTCTTCTTTCCGGAATCGCCCCGAACGCTGTCGAGGACGGCGCAGCCGGCCAACGAAGCCGACGCGACCAGAGCCAGAAGTAATTTTGCCTTATTCTTCACGGTATCACTCTCCCTTGGAGGCGGTTTCATCCGCCTTCGTTGCCGCATTGAGCTTTTCATCAACCTGAACGGTGTCAACGCCGAGCGCGCCGGCCATTTGCTGCGCGCGGCTGCGCAAGCTCTGCGGCAATCCATCTTGCTTGGCGATCTGGGCGAAAATCGGGCCAGCAAGGTTATCCTTGCCCATTTTCATATAGGCTAACGCGGTGAGTTCGCCTGCACTTCCGAACCAGGAATGCCCGGGCGTTGCCAAGGGCTTCAGCCGGTCGACAACGGCCTGCGGCGCAAGCGTATCAAACTGCGCACTGGTTTGCCGGATCAATGCGAGATCGCGGAATGTTTGGGGAAGGCTGTCGTCACCGGCGACCTTGGTATAAATCGCAACAGCTTCTTTGGTTTTGCCATCCTCGCCCAGCAGATTGGCCTCAACCAGTTGCGCCATGGCACGATAGCCGGGCTGGTTGGCCTTCGTCAGCGTCGCGAGCTGAGCGCGGGCTTCTTTTTCTTGCCCCGCGCGAAGTTTGTCCATTGCATCGACAAACTTTTCGCCCTGCAAGTCCGCGGCGGCTTGTTGCTGGTTATGGTAGACAATCCACCCACCGAACGCCAATATTGCCGCAACAATCGCTGCCAGAAGCCAGCGGCCGTAACGGTTCCAGAAATTGGTAAGGTCGCTTGCGCGGACTGCGTCGTCCACTTCGCGCAGGAAAACCTCATCGCTTCCGGTGCGCTTGTCAGTCGGTGTCAAAGCCAAAAGGGCCTCCGAAAATATATAGTAAACATGATTTCGCTGCCGTCCTTAGCCGGACTTGGCACGATAGGCCAGCCCCGCGTCAAACCGGCTGATAAAGCTGGTTAGGACCGGGGAAACTGCGATCGCGGACATTATTGGCATATTCGCGCACCGCTTCCTCGACGCTCGCCCCCATGTTCCCGAACTTCTTCACAAATTTGGGGACCCGGTCGAACAGCCCAAGCATATCCTCGGCCACGAGCACCTGACCATCGCATTGCGCCGATGCACCGATACCGATGGTTGGGCATTCGACTTTTTGCGTAATCTCTATGGCGATCGGTTCGAGCACACCTTCGATCACCATCGAAAATGCGCCTGCCTCCGACATGGCCACTGCGTCCTCAACGATCGATTTTGCTTCCTCGGGGCTTTTGCCGCGCACGCCATATCCCCCCAATATATTCACGGCCTGCGGCGTTAGGCCGACATGCGCCATCACGGGAATCCCGCGCGATGTTAGAAACTCAACGGTTGGCGCCAGCACGCGTCCGCCTTCAAGCTTGACCGCCGCTGCCCCGGTTTCTTTAAGCAAGCGCGATGCATTGATGAAGGCCTGCTCTGGTGAAGCTTCGTACGAACCGAAGGGCATATCGACAATGACGGCTGCATGATAGCTGCCGCGCACCACCGCTGCGCCATGCGCTGCCATCATTTCCATGGTCACCGCAACCGTATGCGGCAGACCGTAAATCACCTGGCCGAGCGAGTCGCCAACTAGCAGCATGTCGCAATGCGGGTCCATCAGCTGCGCCATGCGAACAGTGTATGCGGTCAGCATAACGAGCGGTTCGCCGCCCTTACGCTGCCGGATCCTCGGAACGGTAAGCCGTTTCATCGGCGATGGCGTAGGATTGGCGCGGCTGGTGGATGTATCGAAAGTGAGGGTTTTGGGATGCGTGGACATGGGCGAGGACCTAGCCGTTAAAGCCTTCGAGCAAAAGCACCAACAGTCCACAAGTTATTTATGTTTGACATAATGTTAAAAATATCTAACACTAAGTGCGAATCATGTTACACTGGAGCGGTTAGATGTCATTTCGCGAAAAAATTCATTGGGTCGCTTTCGTAGGGCTGGTGCTCGGCTTTGGCTGGTATTTCATCTCTTATCCATGGAGCGTTGCAAACACGAAGCTTGGAATGCTGACATCGGTGTGGATGCTGATCCCGACGACTATTATCTTTCTTGTACCTATGATTGCCGGAACGGCATGGTTCGCCATTCGGACACCGAAAGAAGCGCATTTGAAAGAGGACGAACGCGAGAAGATCATTCACCTGAAAGGGACGCACGCCGCATATTATCCTTTGGTGCTGGGCATCTGGGCCAATGTCTTTGCGCTCATCAATGGCTTTAATTATGGCTGGTCGATCAATATCCTGATGGCGACATTGGTCGTCTCCGAACTGATCCGCGTCGGCGCGCAGCTATATTATTACCGCAGGGGATATTGAACGATGCCGCCCGCACCCTTTAGCAACGACATCAAAACGCTGCGCTTTCTTGCGGGGGAAATGACGCAAGGCGACCTGGGTGAAAAGGTCGGTGTCACCCGCCAGACCATCGCCGCGATTGAGCAGGGCAAATATTCGCCATCGCTGGAGGTCGCGTTCCGTATCGCGCACGTCTTTGGGAAACCGCTTGAAGAGGTCTTCCGCTGGAGCCAGGATTGACAGGCTTTTAGGGTCCGGACCCAATAAGCGGATTCCCGACGCCAGCAGATTGTGGTTTAGTGCCTTCGGTAAGGAGGCTTTGAGAATGGCGGATTTCTTTTGGTTTTCAGATGAGCAGTGGTGTCGGATAGAGCCGTTGCTGCCGGTAAATGGCA
>CALRMO020000177.1:0-5350 GCA_943369235.1 Sphingomonas paucimobilis | reverse complement strand
GGCCTTTTTCTTGCGCTTAATCTCGACGATCCGCTTGCCCGACTGGTGTCCGACGCTTTCGCCATCGCCCTTACCATCGGGACCTTTCCAGCCTACGTCTTTCGATTCATCGGTATCGAGCCACTTGTCGAGCGCGGCGGGGGCCATGTTTACGGCCTCTTTGAAGGCCTTGTAGGTCTCAGTCTGATCGTTTTTCTGTGCCATGCGAGCTGAACGAATGATCCTGTTTGAGGTTCCCGATATCTTCCGCAGGTGCCAGCACCGACGGAAAAGCCGTTTCGCGCTGATGCCGCCGCCACGCAATCACGCTTGCGGCGAACAAGGCGAACGACGTGCCCAGCATCCAGCCGCCGACCACATCGGTCGGCCAGTGAACCCCGAGCATGATGCGCGACAGGCCGGTGAGCAGGATCATGGTCGCTGCTGCCAATTGCCATAACGGATGCCGCGCCTGCGGCACCAGCATGATAAACAGGATATAGACGACGGCGGCGTTATTGGCGTGGCCGCTGGGATAGGCGGGCGATGTAATCGGATCGAGCTGCGCCACCAGATCGGGGCGGACTCGCGCAAAAAAATGCTTCATGACGTCAGACGTAAACGCCGAAATCAGCGTGGTAAGCCCCATCGCCAGCGCCGCGCCCCACCCCCACCAGCGCCATAAAATGATCGTGAGGATGGTAACGATGATATAACGCTGAAGCCCGCCGCCGATCCAGCTGATGCCTTGCATGGACACGATAAGCCAGTCAGGCGACATGCCGCGCTGAAGATTGAGCGCGTTGGAGATGGCGATGTCGAAGTCGCGAAAATGGCCGGTGTTGGCGGCGTAGCCGAGCGTGAGGACGAGGGCAAAGAGCGCGATGGCGGCGAGCAAAAGGCGAAGTGGTAAACTCAATGTAGCCTTCCCCCTAATGTGTCATCCCCGCGAACGCGGGGATCCATGGTCGAACCTGCCCGGGTAACCAGCGGCTCAAGTGTAAACCTCCATCTCAGACCATGGATCCCCGCGTTCGCGGGGATGACCAAGTTTGGGAGTGAGCTGGTCATCGGTTCAGATCGAACCATAAATCGCGCCATTCTGGGTTCGCTTTCTCGATAAGCTCGATCTTCCACGCCCTGTTCCATTTCTTCAATTGCTTCTCTCGGACGATAGCATCTCGGACGTCTGCGTAGGGTTCGTAATACACCAGTCGATGCACGCGATTGTTCTTGGTGAAAATACTGCCTTTGCCGTCGCGATGGCTGGTCGAGCGCATAATAATGTCGTTGGTGACGCCGATATAGATGGTGCCGTTTTTCTGGCTTGCCATGATGTAGACGAAGTAGTTTTTCGGCGCCATCTCAGCTTTCCCTCCCCCTGTTTGTCATTCCCGCGTAAGCGGGAATCCATGGCCTGACCTTTCCGCACTCACAACAGCACTTTGTAAACCGTGAGTCCCGACCATGGATCCCCGCTTTCGCGAGGATGACACGGAAAAGGGCCGACCGCGCTGGCTACATGTGAATCATCTTGCCATACGCCCCAAGCACGCTTTCGTGCATCATCTCGCTTAATGTCGGGTGGGGGAATACGGTATGCATGAAATCGGCTTCAACCAGTTCCGCCGTCTTGCCGATGGTATAGCCCTGGATCAGCTCGGTGACCTCAGCGCCGACCATGTGCGCGCCCAGTAACTCGCCGGTTTTGGCATCGAACACGGTTTTGATAAACCCTTCCGCTTCGCCCAGCGCGATGGCTTTGCCGTTGCCGATGAAGGGGAAGTTGCCGACTTTGACGTCATAGCCCGCTTCCTTGGCCTTGGCTTCGGTCATGCCGACGCTCGCTACTTGCGGGTGGCAATAGGTGCAGCCGGGGATGTTGAGCGGGTCCATCGCGTGCGGGTGGGCGTCTTTGTTGCCGAGACTTTGGGCAATGGCTTCGGCGGCGATCACGCCTTCATGGCTCGCCTTGTGCGCCAGCCACGGCGGCGCGGTAATGTCGCCGATGGCCCAGAGGCCGGGCACGTTTGTTCGGCACATCGGGTCGGTTTTGAGGAAACCGCGATCCATACTGACGCCCAGCGCCTCCAAACCGATATTTTCGGTGTTAGGGACGATGCCGATGGCGACGATGCAATGGGTGAAGTTGGATGCTACGACTTTGCCATCGTTGCCCTTGATTTTGGCGGATACGCCCGTCGCCGTGGCCTTGAGCTCTTCGACCCCTGCCCCGGTCATGATCGTCATGCCCTGCTTTTTCAATGCTTTCTCAAGAAAGCCCGAGACATCGGCGTCCTCAACCGGCACTATGCGGTCGAGCATTTCAACGACGGTCACTTCCGCACCCATATCATTGTAGAAGCTGGCAAATTCGATGCCGATTGCGCCAGAGCCGATGACCAGCAGCTTTTTCGGCATTTCGGGCGGCACCATTGCGTGGCGATAGGTCCAGATGCGCTTTCCGTCGGCAGGTGCAAAAGGCAGGTCGCGGGCGCGGGCGCCGGTGGCGAGGATGATGTTCTTGGCGGTCAGCTCTTCGGTCTTGGCGCCTGCCCCGGCCCCCGAGCCGGGGTCCTTCGTCACCGTCAGCTTGTTCGCAGCGACCAGCTTGCCGTCGCCCATATGGACGGTGATCTTGTTCTTCTTCATCAGGTGCGTGACGCCCTGATTGAGTTGCTTGGCAACCCCGCGCGAGCGTTTCACCACCGCGTCGATATCGGCGCTTATATTAGTCGCAGTCAGCCCGTAATCGCCCGCATGCTGCATATAATGATAGATTTCCGCCGAACGCAGCAGTGCCTTGGTCGGGATGCAGCCCCAATTGAGGCAGATCCCGCCGAGATTTTCGCGCTCAACAATCGCGGTTTTCAGCCCAAGTTGCGCGGCACGGATGGCGGCGACGTAGCCCCCTGGACCGGAACCGAGGACGATTAGGTCGTAATTGCTCACAAAGTAGCTCCATGCTCATTAGCCCTCTCCCCTTGCGGGAGAGGGTTGGGTGTGGGATCGCCGCACGTCTGTGCGGCATTATTCTGAGTGGTGGCGATAATCGCTTCAGCCACGCCTTCCATATTGGTCAGAATATCGCTGTTCCAGAAACGCAGAACCGAGAAGCCTTGACCTTTCAGCCACGCATCGCGTTCGATATCAGCCTCGTTTTCCGCATGCTGGCTGCCATCGGCCTCAATTATCAGACGATGCTCAAAGCAGATGAAATCGACAATATAGCGCTCATCGATGACCTGCTGCCGACGCCACCGCAGTTCGTTCAGCCGCTTGTCCCGCAAGATATGCCAAAGCTTCCGCTCGGCATCTGTCGGATTAGCGCGCATATATCTCGCGCGCTTCTTCAAAAGCTCGTGTCGCGAGAGAGCCTTAGCGAGGGTCACGATGCAACCTCAAAGCCCTCTCCCCTTGCGGGAGAGGGTTGGGTGTGGGGGCGGCTCGCGTCTGCGAGCCAATCTTCCTCCTCAACGCCGAATGAATAAAGCGTCGCTAACCGCGACGCGACCCCACACCCTCCCACTGCTTCGCAGTGGGCCCCTCCCTCTCCCGCAAGGGGAGAGGGGTTAAGCGGAGCGCCTTCATGAAACGTAGCGCGGATCATTTTACAAAAATTTTTTGAACGGCCCACACTCCAGCGCAGGTCAACGGCAATCCAAAAATCGAAAGTATGGCACCGTAAGTGACAAACACCACTGGTATGTCCGAGGACTTATTGCTTGTTACAATGGAAAATGCTGAGAGAATTAGCAGCCAAGCCACCAATCCTTTTACAAACAAGCTCAAGCCACCAACCCCAAAGGCTTCTCCACCAGTTCCTTGAACACTTTCATCAGCATCGCGCCGTCGGCTCCGTCGATTGCACGGTGGTCGAATGACCCCGTCGCGCTCATCACCGTGGCGATGGCGATTGCGTCATCGACGATATAAGGCCGCTTTTCACCTGCGCCGATGGCCAGGATCATACCCTGCGGCGGGTTGATGACGGCTTCGAATTGCTTGATGCCCATCATGCCCATGTTGGAGATCGACGCGGTGCCGCCCTGATATTCATGGGGTTGCAATTTGCCTTCCTTCGCCCTGCCCGCCAGCTCGCCGATTTCGGTCGAGATTTTGGACAGCGACTTGTTGGCGGCGTCGGTAACGATGGGGGTAATCAGGCCGGTCGGCACCGATACCGCGACGCTGATGTCGGCGCGGCTATATTGCAGCATGTTGTCGCCGGCAAAGCTGACATTGCATTTGGGCACCTGAACCAGCGCCAGCGCCAGCGCCTTGATCAGCATGTCGTTGACCGACAGCTTGACGCCGCGCGCCTCCAGCGACGCGTTGAGTTCGCCGCGCAACTTGAGCAACGCGTCGAGGCGGATATCGACGGTCAGGTAGATATGCGGCACGGTCTGCTTGGACTCGGTCAGGCGGCGCGCAATGGTCTTGCGCATGTTGCTGAGCTTGACGACTTCGTGCGGGATATCGGTTTCGATTGTTGCCGAAGGTTCTGTTTTGGTAGTAGCGCTTGCCGTCCGTACTTCGACAGGCTCAGCACGAACGGTCTCAGACGTCGTGCCTTGCAAATCTGCCTTCACGATGCGGCCATTGGGGCCGCTGCCGGTCACGCCGGCGAGATCGATGCCCTTATCGGCGGCGATCCGTTTTGCCAGCGGGCTTGCGATCACGCGATCGCCGGATTTGGCTGGAGCGGCTTGCGGGGCAAGCTGAAGCGCCGCAGGTGCGGGGTCGGTAGCGGGGCTGATGCCGTAGCCTTTTGCTTCGGGCGCGGGCGAAGGTGCCGGAGCAGCGGCTTTGGGTGCAGGCGCGCTGCTGTCGTCCTCCCCCTGGATCATTGCAATGACCTCGCCCACCTTCACCCCGTCGGTGCCCTCGGCTACCAATATCTCGGTAATCACGCCCTCGTCGACCGCTTCGAACTCCATCGTCGCCTTGTCGGTCTCGATTTCGGCCATCAGGTCGCCCGACTTGACGGTATCGCCTACTTTCACCAGCCATTTGGCGAGCGTGCCTTCTTCCATCGTTGGCGAAAGCGCTGGCATTTTGAGTTCGATGGGCATTCGTCTGGCCTCTCCGGTCGCAATTTCCTTCCCGAATAGCCTCGCCCGCCGCAGCGTCAAGCGGCTAATGGTTGCGTGGACGCCGGTTTTGGCGCAACTTATACGAATACATAAAAGGGGTCGGGGATGCGGACATATCTGGTGGTAATCGACGAGACCGAGGAAGCGCGGCTTGCCCTGCGTTTTGCATCGCGGCGCGCGGCGAAAACAGGCGGTGCGGTGCATATTCTGCCGTTGGTCGAGCAGGCTGACTTCGTTGCCTGGGGCGGCGTTCAGGCGACGATGGAGGAAGAGGC
>CALRMO020000176.1:0-5415 GCA_943369235.1 Sphingomonas paucimobilis | reverse complement strand
GATGCGCAAGGTTACATAACAACGGACGTAACTACGCAGCGGCAGATTGTTTACATCGTCGACCTGCCCTGAGCGGCAGCAAAAACTGGGGAGGCAAATATGCATAATGCAGCACGATTAAAGCCGATGATCTGGCCGATCGCGCCCGGGATCAGCCTTTCCGATATTGCCCGGCAGATCGAGGTACCAGTCGTTATCGTGACCAATTGTGACGTGAGGGTAGTTCGCGCGCATTCAACATTCGGTCTCGACCTGAGGGTCAACTGGTCGGCCTTTGCTTCGGCAGTGGACGACCAATGTGCTAAGGGCGCGTCTATCATTCCGAATATCGGCGTGCATCAGGAACTTAGCCAATGGTCGTCGATGCTGGTTGAAGAGGATATCCGCTTTTTGGCGGGCATTCCGCTATCCGACCCAGATGGCTGGCGCGTAGGCAGCATAGCCGTGCTTGCCAGCCAGAAAATGGTCGCCCGCAAAGGGATCCCGATCCGCCAGCTAGGCGAACTTGGAAGGCAGTTTGTCGGCCTCGCCCGATAGCCCACCGGCGCTTTGTATGGCTGGCGTTTAAGGCCAAGCGCGGCTAAGGCCGCTTCCATGAACCCGCTTCTACTCGTTATGTCCGGCGGCGCGATTGGCGCTGGTTTGCGCTATGGACTGTCGCGCGCAATGCCTTTTGCAGGTGCCGGCTGGCCGTGGGCGACGTTTGCCGCAAACGTGCTGGGTGGTTTTGCCATGGGTGTTTTGGCCGCCTGGATCCTGCGCGGTGATAATTCGGCAGAGGCCCTGCGGTTGTTCGTCGGTGTTGGTGTGCTGGGCGGATTTACGACATTCAGCGCGTTCAGTCTGGAAATTGTGCGCATGCTTGAACGGGGGCAAATGGTGCTGGCTGCGGGCTATGCGGCTGCGTCAGTGCTTTTGGCGATTGGCGCGTTATTTGCCGGAATGACGGCTGCGAAGGCGATTTGGGCATGAGCAAGAGCGACGACAACGGAATCCGGCAATTCGCCGTCGATGCCGACGATGACGGTATTCGCGTCGACCGCTGGTTCAAGCGGCATTTGCCCGACGCCTCGTTCAACATTGTATCGCGGTGGGCGAGGACGGGGCAGCTTCGTGTCGATGGCAAACGCGTTGGCCCCGGCGACCGGCTTGAGGCAGGGCAGATATTGCGAGTGCCGCCTGCCGACACCTCCGCTGCGGCGGCTGCACGTCCGGTGCGCAAGCGGCGTGAACTCAGCGACGATGAGATTGAATTTGCGCTTGGCATGGTCATTCACCGGGATGATGCAGCGATCGTTCTTAACAAACCGGCAGGCTTGGCGACGCAGGGCGGAACGAAAACCGAGAACCATGTCGACGGCTTGCTCGATGCCTTGACCTTTGGCCTCGATAACCGGCCCAAGCTAGTACATCGGCTCGACAAGGATACCTCGGGTGCGCTGCTGGTGGCGCGGACTTCACGTGCAGCGGGTCATTTCGCCAAGGCTTTTTCGTCGCGGACCGCTCGCAAGGTCTATTGGGCGCTTGTGGTGGGCGTGCCCGACATTGCCGATGGCTTTATCGACCTGCCGATAGGCAAGCAGCCGGGCAGTGGCGGCGAAAAGATGCATGTTGACGAAAAGGATGGGGCATCGGCGCGGACCCGCTATCGCATCGTCGAGCGCGCCGGCAACACCTGCGCCTGGGTCGAGCTGCAACCTTATACTGGCCGCACGCATCAGCTTCGCGTGCACATGGCCGCCATCGGTCATCCCATCGTCGGGGACGGCAAATATGGCGGCAAGGAAGCGTTCCTGACGGGGACGATCAGCCGCAAGATGCACCTGCATGCACGCCGCATCCGCATCGATCATCCCAAGGGGGAGCAAATCGACGTGCGCGCTGACCTGCCGCCACACATGAAGGACAGTTTTGCCGATCTGGGTTTCGAGATCGAACTGGGCGATGCATTGGTGCTCGACGCGCCAAAATTCAGCGAAACCGCAGAGGGCAAGAAGCGCGTTGCCGCAAACATCGCCAAGTCGGCACGCAAGGAGCGCAAGGGCGAACGGCGATCGCGCGGGGCTGTGACGGAAAAGCCCAAGGCCAACAAGCGCGCTCCTG
The DNA here is from genome assembly GCA_943369235.1 of Sphingomonas paucimobilis. Classification (GTDB taxonomy): domain Bacteria; phylum Pseudomonadota; class Alphaproteobacteria; order Sphingomonadales; family Sphingomonadaceae; genus Sphingorhabdus_B; species Sphingorhabdus_B paucimobilis_A. The sequence continues at coordinate 3,312 of CALRMO020000176.1, read as the reverse complement.
CAAAAAGAGGGCAGTTGGCGGCGGGCAAGAAGATCGCTGCAAAAAAGCCGGTCATTACAAAGGCCGCTCCCAGAAAGAAAAGCTGATGCATCCCAACGCCGCCTTTCGTTGGGAAGACCGTGAAGCCATGCGCGCATTTGCAAGCGAGATCGGTTTCGGGATGCTGTTCCTGACCACGCCCGACGGCCCGCGCGTTGCCCACGTTCCGTTTGTATTTCTGGACGAGGTCCGCATCGCGTTCCATCTGGCGCGCGGCAATGCGATCACCAGGCACCTGGACGGGGCGGAGTCCCTGTTCGTGATCAACGGCCCCGACGGCTATATCAGCCCTGACTGGTACGGGATCGACGACCAGGTGCCGACATGGAATTATGTTGCGTTGGAGCTTCAAGGAATATCGCGCAAATTGGATGAGGCGGCACTGATCGCGCAAGCCGATGCGCTGTCAGACACGAATGAAAAACGGCTGGCGCCAAAACCGGCGTGGAAGCGCGACAAGATGTCCGATGGCCTGTTTGACAAAATGTTGCGTGGTATTACCGGTTTTGAGCTGGAAATCACCGCATGGCGAAGCACCGTGAAACTCGGCCAAAACAAGAGCGCTGATGTGCGCCATGCGGCGGCTGACGGCGCCGAGGCGGCAGGCAATCGCGCTATTGCCCATCTGATGCGGAATGTGCCGGAGTGACCAGGCTTGCGATATTCGATTGCGATGGAACGCTGGTCGATAGCCAGGCGAACATTTGTCTGGCGATGGAACATGCGTTTGATGAGGCGGGACGAACCCCGCCGTCGCGCCATGACATTCGCCGGACTGTCGGGCTAAGCCTGGTCGAGATCATGCGCACTTTGCTTCCCGACGCCAGCGCCGAAATCCACGCCGAAATGGCCGAGCAATACCGCGCGTCGTATCTCGTTCTGCGCAACAACGGCTTGGAACATGAGCCGCTTTACGATGGCATGGCCGCCTTACTGTCGTCAATGGATGAAGCTGGCTGGCTGCTTGGCGTCGCGACCGGCAAGTCGGATCGCGGGCTTGAACGATGCCTCGACCATCACGGGATCAAGAGCCTGTTTGTAACCTTGCAAACCGCCGACCGCCATCCGTCAAAACCGCATCCAGCGATGGTGTATCAGGCGCTGGCTGACGCAGGGGTCGATGCGGCGGATGCGGTAGTCATCGGCGACACCGTCTTCGACATTCACATGGGCAGAGCCGCGGGATGCCGGACGATTGGCGTCAACTGGGGCTATCATCCGGTTGATGAGCTGCGCGGGGCAGGGGCCGACGCCATCGCAGAGAGCATGGACGAACTGGCGGCCGTGCTGGAAGATTTCAAATGACGCCCGAAGAAGAAATGAGGGCGCAATATCGCTTTCTGGTGCTTAATCTTGTTCGCATTAGTGGCGCCGTAATGCTGGTGGTCGGTTTGGCCGTTATCGCACGCGAGGCTTTCGGGTTTCCGAAGGCGGCGGGATATGTTTTATTCCTGGTCGGCTTTATCGATTTTCTTGTCGTGCCGGTTTTCCTGGCAAAACGATGGAAGAGCACGCCTGGTTCATGAGACGTTTCTGGAAAGAGGTTAGTTTAGAGCAAAGTACCTTTGGCCATGCGGTCCGGCTCGACGGGTGTCCGGTAAAAACGCCTAAGCGCAACGAGCTGACGCTTCCCACGAAAAAGCTGGCCGATGCAGTGGTTGCCGAGTGGGAGGCGGTTGAAACGACCCTCGACCCTTTGCAAATGCCGATGACAGGCTTTGCCAATGCCGCCATCGATCATATTCAAGCCGATCGCGCCGGGTTCGTGACGGCTATCGCTGCGTATGGCGAGACGGATCTTTTTTGCTATCGTGCGGCTAGCGGCGAAGCTTTGGCCGACCGGCAGACGGAAATCTGGGATCCATGGCTCGCATGGGCGCGTGGACGCTATGACGTCAGCTTTGTCATCGTCGAAGGTGTCATGCATCAGCCACAGCCCGACGCCACATTGGGAAAGCTGCGCGCCGCCGTGGCCGCGCGCGGGACGTTCGAGCTGGCCGCGATGGCAAAGCTTGCCCATTTATCGGGCTCGCTGATCGCAACGCTCGCGATAATCGAGCGCGCAGGCGAAGCGCAGAAAATCTGGAACGCCGCCTGCCTGGATGAATTATGGCAGGAAGAATTATGGGGCGCGGACCATTGGGCGCAGAAAAACCGAAACGACCGAGAAGCCGAATTTATGCAGGCTGTGCGGTTTCTGAAGCTGTTGCGCGTGTGACATAGGTGAAAGCCTAGGTCGCGAGCACAGCGTGGCGAGGGTAAAGAGTTGGCATGACGACGCACCCTCAACCTTCATTGCCGAAAGCCGCTTTGATGGCGGGATATGCGGGGGTATTGCCGCAACTTATCGCTGCGGCTTTGGTCTTGTCGGGCAGTGAGTATCGCTGGACCGGGCTGGCTGCGGCTTACGGTTATGCCGCGTTTATCTTCAGTTTCCTGGGCGGCGTCTGGTGGGGATTTGCTGCGGGTAGCCGAAGGGAAGGTATCGCGGCGGGGCCGGTGTTCGTGCTTGCGGTGCTGCCAAGCCTGCTGGCGTTTGCGACCTATCTGCCGTGGATTTGGGGCTATAGCTGGCCGGGGCCTTCGCTTATGTGGCTGGGCATTTTGCTGATGCTGTCGCCGCTGGCCGATCGCTGGCTATCGAAGCGGTGCGTACTTCCTGAAGGCTGGATGCGGCTGCGCTGGCATTTGTCCCTAACGCTTGGCGGGTTGACGTCCCTGCTCGCCGCTGTCGCCTGACTTCTAGCTCGCCGCCAAATCCCGTACGAAGCCGATCAGCCCTTTTTGCCGCCGCCGCTTCATCCGCTCGGCGGCGAGTATCTGCCGCACTTTTACAAAACAGCTCCCGACATCGTCGTTGACGAGGACATAGTCATAGCCATCCCAATGGCCGATTTCCGATTTCGCGCGGCTCATGCGGTCGGCGATGACCTCGTCGCTATCCTGTGCGCGGGTGTGGAGGCGGCGTTCGAGTTCTTCGATTGACGGCGGCAGGATAAAAACGCGCACCACATCGGGTCCGGCCTCCTGATACAATTGCTGCGCACCCTGCCAATCGATGTCGAACAATACGTCGCAACCTGCAGCAAGCTTTTCCTCGACCGGCGCCTTGGGCGTGCCGTAGCGATGGCCAAAGACGTGCGCCCACTCCAGAAATTCGTCATTCGCGGCCATGGCCTTGAAAGTGGGAACATCGACAAAATGATAATGAACCCCGTCGACCTCACCAGGGCGGGGTGGGCGCGTGGTGTAAGATATCGACAAAGCGATGGT